>CAYZOI010000036.1:0-13440 GCA_964480145.1 uncultured Dehalococcoidaceae bacterium
CGGCAGCCAGATTATAAACCCCTGCCCGCGGTCAACGGGCAGGAAAAGGAGAAGACATTGGCAGACTACGAGGAAAGATTGAAACTGGTGAGAGAGCAGCTCAAGCTGGCCGTCTACTTTGCCAGAGAGTTCATGGATGAACTGGGCAAAGAGAAAGCGCTGGCGATAATCGAAAAAGCGTGGGTAAAGTACGGCGCCGATAACTGGAAAGGCCGCCTTGAAGGCGTACCTCCACAGGACATCCTCAAGGTGATGGGCGAATGGTTCAAGGAACAGGAGAAAGTCAGGGCGGAACTGAAGGTCGTCGAGGCGACGCCGAAGCGACTCTGCATCGAGTTCACCGGATGCCCGCAGTATGACGTCTGCAAAGAGATGGGCGTCCCCGAGATTTGCCAGAAATACTGCGACTCGGATTACGGTGCCGCAACCCTGATAAACCCGAAGTTGAAGATGGTAAGGGACAAAGAGCTCGCCTACGGCGCCAATCTCTGCAACCACTGCTGGGCTATGGAAGAGTAAGCAAAGTGAAAGCAGGCATCATCAATGTTACCGGCTACGCCGGCGTGGAGCTGGCGCGGCTTCTCCACCAGCACCCGGGGGTTGAGCTAGTCTCGGTCACCGGGCGCAGCGCGGCGGGGCAAAAGCTGGGATCGGTCTTCCCTCATCTGAGCCAGCTAGGCCTCACCATAGAGGCGGCGCTCGGCGAGGTCGACATTGCTTTCTCGGCGATGCCCCACAGGGAAAGCGCCGAGGTGATATTGCCGCTGGTCAAAAAAGGTATTAAGGTCGTCGACATCAGCGCCGATTTCCGACTCAACGACGCCGGAGATTACCCGCGCTGGTACGATTTCGACCATCCCACCCCCGAGCTGCTCGCCAGAGCCGCCTACGGGCTGCCTGAACTCCACCGCGAAAAAATCGCCAGGGCGCAGCTCGTGGCCAACCCGGGCTGTTATCCCACTGGCGCCATCCTCGCCCTCGCACCGGCGATAAAGGCAGGCATCGTCGAACCAGACGTCATCATCGACAGCAAGTCGGGGGTGTCCGGGGCGGGGCGGAGCCTCAGCCTGACTACCCACTATTCCGAGGTCAACGAAGACGCCGTCGCCTACGCGCTGGGCGGGCACCGCCACCTGCCCGAGATAACGCAGGAACTGAAGCTGCTCGGCCTGAAAGAGCCGTCGGTTACCTTCGTCCCGCACCTGATACCGATGACCCGCGGCATACTGACCACCGCCTATGCGCCTCTGACCGCCGGCAAAATCGCCGGAGGGGAAAAGGGGAAGGCGGAGCTGCATAAGCTCTACCTTGATTTCTACCAGAATGAGCCGTTCACCAGTGTAACCGAGTCGCCGCCCCACACCAAGCATACCTGGGGCAACAACTTCTGCCTGGTCTACCCCACCATCGACGAGAGGACCGGCCGGCTCATCGTTATCAGCGCCATCGACAACTTGGTGAAGGGCGCGGCGGGGCAGGCAATACAGAATCTGAACCTGATGCTGGGGTTGCCGGAGACCACCGGCCTCGAAGCCTTGGCGATTTACCCGTAAAATAGCGTTACCCGGTCTCTTGCGCCACCATCTCACGGTAAGCCGACATCAAACGCCGCGTGGTCTCACCCGGCCTTCCTGAGCCGAAGCTAACCGTTTTACCTGCTTTGTCCCTGACCGCCACGAGCGGCATTATCTCCAGCACTGAGTTGGTCAGGAAAGCCTCGTCAAAGCGTGGTAAGTCCTCTACCCTGATATCAGCCTCGGTGGCCCTGATTTTTGAGCCTGCGGCCAGTTCCAGCACCGCCTCTCTGGTAATGCCGGGCAGTATGCCGCTTTCCACCGGCGGCGTAAACAATTCACCGTGCGTGACAAAAAAAACATTGCTGATACTGCCTTCGGCAACAGAGCCGCGCTCATTGAGGAGCAGTGCCTCGTCCATTCCGGCGGCTACCGCCTCCTTCTTCGCCAACACGCTGAGCAGATAACTGGTACTCTTCAAGCCTGATAGCCGCGACCCGCTATCGCGGCGAAAGCTGGAAACAAGCGCTTCATAACCCTTTTCATAGGCTTCGGCGGGGAGAGGGGTATAGGCAGTTGCGGCAAGCAGCACGGAGGCGGCAGCGTCCTGCCTCACGCCCGGAAAAGCTCCGGCATCACCTCCGGTGAGGGTAAGTCGCAGGCGGGCGTCCTTCAGGCTATTGGCTTTCAGGACGTCAAAGCAGGCCTGTTCAAGGTCGACATCAGCCAGCGCGCTATCCAGCCCAAGCAGCTTCGCCGATTCAAACAACCTCTTCAAGTGCCTGCCCAGCAGAAATACTTTCCCGTTATAGGCACGCATCGTCTCGAACAGGCCATAGCCGTAGAGAAAGCCATGGTCAAACGCCGACACTTTGGCTCTGGAACGGGGTATCAGAGAGCCGTTAAGGTAGACAAATTCCTCCATCAGTTCTCCTCGTCCGCTGCCCGTAGAGGTCCGGGCAAACTCAGAAAATTGGCCAGTATATCGTAACCCTTCTCGGTGAGGATGGATTCCGGGTGGAACTGGATACCCTCCACCACGTCATCCCGGTTTCTCATTCCCATTATCTCTCCCTCTTCGGTTCGGGCCGAGATTTCGAGTGAAGCCGGCACACCCTCGACACCAACCACCAGCGAGTGATATCTACCCCCAACCAGTGGTGATGGCAGCCCTTTGAAGACGGTATCGCCGTCGTGGTAGATGGGTGAGGTTTTACCGTGCACCGGGACTATAGCCCGCTTGATTATACCGCCGTACACGTGCCCGATGCACTGGTGCCCCAGGCACACTCCCAGAATGGGAATATTGCCCCGGAAGTGCCTGACAACATCATTGGAAATACCCGCTTCCAGAGGCGTGCAGGGGCCGGGTGAGATGATAATATGGCTTGGCGCCATGTCCTGAACCTGTTCCAGTGTGATGCGGTCGTTGCGGTACACCACAGGCTCCCAGCCCAGCTCCCCCAGGTACTGGACCAGATTGTAGGTGAATGAATCGTAGTTATCAATGACCAGAATCACGGTGCTGCCTCCATCGCCACCTGCGGGGATAATCTAAGCGCCTGAATGAGCGCTTTCCCTTTGTCCAGAGTTTCCTGATACTCCGCCTCGGGTTCGGAATCATAGACAATGCCGCCGCCTACCTGAAAATAAGCCCGGCCATTCTTTACTATGATTGTCCGGATAACGATGTTCAGGTCCATGCCACCGGCGAAGCTCAGATAGCCAATCGAGCCGGTATAGACGCTGCGCCTGGTGGGCTCCAGCTCGTCGATGATTTCCATGGCCCTCACCTTCGGCGCGCCAGTGATGGAACCACCGGGAAACGCGGCCTTCAGCAAGTCAATTCGCCCTTTGCCCGGGGATAGCCTACCCACGACGGTCGATGTCAGGTGAAAAACGGTGGGAAACGTCTCCAGAATCGCCGTTTCGGTTACTCTAACCGTGCCGTAGCGGCATACCCGGCCGATATCGTTTCGTTCTAGGGCAAGAATCATTATTTTTTCCGCGCGGTCCTTCTCACTGGAGAGCAATTCCTGGGCCTGGGCTTTATCTTCCGCTTCCGTCTTACCTCTCGGGCGTGTTCCCTTGATGGGACGAGTCTCCACCCAGTCACCTTGAACCTTGAGAAACCGCTCCGGCGAAGCCCCAACAATGCTCACGTCTTCAAAATTGAGATAGGCGGCAAAGGGGGCCGGGTTTATGTGGCGCAGTCGCTGGTGTAGCTCGTAGGGCGAAACATTCAGGTCGGCTTCAAAGCGCTGAGACAGGTTCACCTGAAATATGTCACCGGCACAGATGTATTCGCGGGCCCTCGCCACTGCCTTGAGGTATTCCTCCCGGGAAAAATTTGATTTCAGCACAGTGCCTTCATCAGTAAAATCGCACGCCGGTTCTTCGAGAAATCGGCCGGTATCGGCTAAGAGGTTCTTTAAATGCCTCAGTGTTTCCCCGGCTTTCTTTACCCTTTTTCTTTCTTCCAACTCAGGAAACCCTGTGGCTACCAGATAGCTTTTTCCCTTGCCGTGGTCAACGACAACGGCGGCATCGTAGAAGGCCAGATAACATTCCGGAAGCTGCAAATCGTCAACAGCCGTCGTCGGCAGGCGCTCGATGAAATGGCAGAGGTCGTAGCTGAAATAGCCAATCGCACCACCGGCAAAGGGTATGTCAGACGGACAGTCATCCAGGCAGTATCTGTCCAGCAATTCTCCGACGACGTCAAAAGGATTACCTTTTCTGCTCTCCTTTTTATTACCCTTTAAGAGCGCCACTTCGTCGCCGCGACTCTTCAGAACGAGAAAAGGGTTGCTGCTGATGAACGAATAGCGCCCCAGCCGGCCCGGGTCCATACCGCTGTCAAGGAAACAGCTATAAGGATGGCCTTTGAAAGCATGGAAAATCTGAGAGGCAGTTAACGGGGTATATATCTCCTCGACCAGCGGTTGTCGTCCCATTATGTCCCTGATTATACAACGTGAAACCGACTTGATAAAGTTACCTTATTGATAGCTATATTATGTCAATTACAGCAACGATTGCCTGTCGCTACCCGCTCTGTTATGCTTTAGAACAGTGAAAGATAACTTCAAGCGCTTTGATTACGTTAAAATAACCGTCTTTGGCTTTGCCCTGGCTGCCCTCTGGAGCAGCTTGCACAGTATTGTGCTGCCGCTTCGGCTGCTGGACATGGTGGCTGAGACGGAAAAAAATACCCGCCTCGGTCTGCTCACCTTCGCCGGCCTGCTCCTGGCGATGATTGTCCAGCCAATAGCCGGTGCGATAAGCGACCGCTACGGATTCAAATGGGGCCGGAGGCGCCCTTATATTTTGATAGGCAGCCTGCTCGGTATCCTGCTGCTACCGGGAATAGGCTTTTTTCAGAGTTATATTGCCCTGTTCATTATCTACTGCCTGCTGCAGGCAACCAGTAACACGGCACAGGGGCCGTACCAGGCATTCATCCCCGACCTTGTCCCGCAAGGCAGGAAAGGACTCGCCTCCGGTGTTAAAAGCCTGCTCGAGATAATCGGCGGCATCACTCTGGTCAGGCTCGTCGGCCATTTCATGGGGAATTACACCCCCGGCGAGGGTGCCCTGTGGCTCTGGCTCGCGCTCGGGGCGCTGGCAGCCGTTCTTCTGGGAGCCATGCTGGCCACGGTAATAATGGTCAAAGAGCCATCAGTTAGAAGAGTCGCGAATGAGCCGCCCATGTGGCAAACCCTTGTCCACAGTTTCAGGTTTGACGTCAAGAAAGACCGTGATTTCATTATCTTTCTTGTCTCGCGCCTTCTTATTTTCATGGCGCTGGCGACCATCCAGACGTTCGCCCTCTTTTATCTCAGGGACGTAGCTGGCCTGGTCAACCCGGCAACGGCCACCGCCGACCTGCTTATTGCCGCGGGTGTCGGGATGCTCACTGCCGTTTATCCCGCAGGGAGGCTTTCCGATAAAATCGGGCGCCGCCCGGTGGTCATCACCTCCGGCCTTCTGGGTGCCGCCGGGGTACTGGTTATCTTTTTCGCCACCGGCTACGGTATTATCATTGCCGGCGGGGTCATTATCGGCCTCGGCACCGGGGCCTTCATGAGTTCCAACTGGGCTCTGGCCACCGACCTTGTGCCCGGCGGTGAGGAAGCGCGCTATCTAGGCCTGACCAACATGGCGACCGCCGGCGGCGCGGCCCTGGCCCGCCTCATCGGACCGGTGATTGACTATTTCAACCGTTATGATGCTGGACTGGGCTACCAGGTGATGCTGGGGGCGTGTTTCGCCTATTTTGTAGCGGGCTCATTGCTGCTTCTGAAAATCAGGGAACGGCGCTAACCGAAGAAGGGAAAGATTGCTTGCCAGCCCATAGCCGCCAGCGTTACAAAGATGACGTACAGCAGCGTCCTGCCCAGCCCACAGATGAGAATGAATTTCCAGAAAGGAAACCGGAGTATCCCGGCGGCAATCCCCACCAAGTCAAAAACAAACGGCAGCAGTGAAAAAAGGAATATGGCCAGTGCTCCCCATTTCCTCACTCCCTCTTCTACCCTCCCGAACATCTTCCTCCGTTCCACAATCTCCCGTCCGCTGTAGCCGGCAATGTAGCCGGTGGTCTCGCCAATGGCCGCCCCAATTCCTCCCATAAGGCCAACGAGTATCGGGCCAGCCAATCCGGCGCTGCTGTAGATTAAAATTCCCAGATTGGACAGTATCACCAGAACGGCGCCCGGGAAGATAATGGTGGCGTTGCCAATGAGACTGACAAGAAACGCCCCCCAGTAGAAATGCGCCTTGAACTCGGCCAGCCTTTCCGGGTGGCGTCCGTAGACGAGCTGCAGGGAAACGACTGCGGCGATAACGAGCAGGAGGGCGACCACGAAGAGAAGTCGTCTCTGTCTGGATTTTTTTATTGATTCAGCAGATTTAGCTTCCATAGTACCCGCTTTATTCCCGATATAATAAGGGGGAAAGCCAGCCATCATTTGCCCGCCGAGCCTGTTTCTGCTATACTTGGCTCGTATGCCCCCATCGTCTAGAGGCCTAGGACACCGGCCTTTCAAGCCGGCAACAGGGATTCGAATTCCCTTGGGGGCATTCTAATTTAACCACCGCCGCTTTGCAAACCAGGCACACGGTGAAACCGTGGTGAAAAGCCCCCAAACCGGAATGCTCTATCAAGAAGAAGGGGGTAAAGTAACGCCCTGCCTTACTTGAGCTTTGTGATATGTTAAAACCCGGGTTTGTATTACCAGAACGGGGTTTGCATGGTGGGTAGTGGAACTTCTATTACTGTCAGCACATCTTTATCAAGCGCAGTCCTCAGCGCACCTCTCAGCTCTTCAGGATTCGCCAGTTTAATTCCTTCGGCGCCGAAGGTCCTGGCTACGTTAGCGAAATCCGGGTTTTTCAATTCAGTGCCGATGACCCGGCTTTCAAATCTGAGATGCTGGTCACGGATTGAGGCCCCATAGGCATTATCCACGAAGACAATGGCCACAATATTTATTTTCTCCTGTACTGCGGTGGCAAGGTCCGATAGACAATACATGAATCCACCGTCACCGCAGAGCGATACAACTCGCTTGTTTGGGTTACCTACTTTGGCGCCAAGGGCCGTAGGAAAAGCATAACCCAGAGTAGCAAAGTACGAACTGTTAAGGTATGTGCGAGGCTTCAACACAGGGTAGGAAAGATGGCCCCAGTATGGAACATTGCTAACCCCTGGAATTAAAATATCATCTGCTTTTAACTCTTCACGAATTGTACGAACCAAAGACAATTGAAGGGGTGCCACATCCTCTAACTGCATTCTTACTTTGTCTTGAATCTCAGCCACCTCTTCCGAGTTCCAGGTGCTTCTACTCTTTTCTGGCAGAGCCTCAAGTAGAAGCTCAAGTGCATTACGAGCATCGCTCACAATCCCCAGATGAGTAGCGTGATTTCGCCCTATCTCAGCAGAATCCACATTTATATGTATTAGTTTCTGGTCCTCTCGAAACGATATGGGAGCTTTGGGTGTAGAATACAAACGGCTTCCAACCGCCAGAATGATATCCGCTTGAGGAAAAGTCCAGGGAATCGGACCGTACCCGGAATAAAAGACGCCTAATAATAGTGGGTGGTCACCCGGGATAGCGCCTTTCCCTTCCGGAGTAGTGATTACCGGGGCATTCAATTTCTCGGCAACCAGTGTTAGTTCCCTAGTAGCGTCAGAAGATATCACTCCCCCACCCGCCCATATAACCGGTTTCTTGGCGTTAGCCAGAAGATTGGCAGCATTATCAATCTGGCCCTTTTCCGGTTTTGTTACGGAGACCGCTTCAGGAGCCTTTCTATCATCCTTCTGCCCGGAAGCCCGGAGCATATCCCTGGGAATCTCAATTTCCACAGGTCTTTGCCGCCCGGACTTCAACTCACACATCGCTTTCCGTACCGCCCACGGGATCTCATTTACCTGGCGCACGCAATAGCACCACTTGGTTAAAGGTCGAAACACCTCTACCTGCCCGACAACTTCATGGGTTGCCCCACCCCCTTTATCCAGGTCGTTGGTCCCGACCTGCCCTGAAATCAATAGAACCGGAGTAGAAGTGGCATACGCTGTGCCAATGGCCGCCGCCGTGTTCAACACACCGGGGCCGGGCACAACAAGAGCCACGCCGATTTTCCCGGTGGTCCGGGCGTAACCAAAGGCCATATAGGCCGCAGTCTGCTCCTGACGCACCGAAATCCAGCGCATGCCTTCCTGCCTGTGAACAGAATCGAGCATCTCCATTACTTGCTCGCCGGGGAGTCCGAAAATCACTTCCACACCCTCATGGGCTAAAGACTGTATAAGCATATCGGAGCCGGTTAATTCGGACATCGTCTACCTCCTACAAGCAATAAAATACTGGCCTTAATCAAAATTTGGTATTACTTTACCAAAAACGGTTTTCTCTCGCAACAATTTATTATGATTTCTCTCGAGCCCGTTTTCCAAGAGAGTTGGCTCTGATGAGACGGCTCAGGTGTTTAAGGAGAATCCCCAGATTTACCTGATAACCTCGGCTATTTCAAGTTTTCCAAATCGACGTGTTGCACATCGCTAAAGTCCTGGTTTTCTCCACCCATGCCCCAGATAAATGTATAATTGGAAGTGCCGGCTCCGGCATGAATTGACCAACTGGGTGAGATAACCGCTTGTCTGTTTCTAATTACAATATGCCTGGTTTCAGAAGGTTTACCCATCAAATGAAACGCCACGGCTTCGTCAGGAATATCAAAATAGAAATAGACTTCCATCCGCCGTTCGTGAGTATGCGTCGGCATTGTATTCCAGACACTGCCTTTGGCAAGTTCGGTAAAGCCCATAACCAATTGACAACTCCGGACGCCTCCCGGGTGGATGTATTTGTATATCGTTCGTTCGTTGGCTTCATTTTTTGAGCCCAGATGTACAGCTTCCGCATCGGCTTTTTTTGCATGAACGGTCGGATAATCACAGTGTGCGGGGTAGCTGAGAAAATAAAAGAGTGCCGGGGATTGATGGGCAGTGGTTTCGAATTCTATCACCCGACTGCCACGACCGATATAAAGCCCTTCCCTATTTTCCATACCGAATTCCTTGCCGTCTACAGTTACCTTTCCGCTTCCTCCTACGTTAATCACCCCGATCTCGCGACGCTGTGTGAAATATTCCGCAGCCAACTCCTCGGCTGAAGAAAGGGTCAGCTTCCGTTCGACCGGTGCCGCCGAACCAATGATTACACGGTCAACATTGGAATACAGGAGCGTGATTTCTTCCTGCTGAAATAAATGATCGACCAGAAATGACGAACGTAATTCCTCGGTCGTCATACGTTGATACCTGACATTATCTACCGAATAACGTGTTTCCATTTTTATCCTCTCATAATACTTATTATCATTTCGTGTCTCATTAATAGCGTTATTGCGTCTCCCTGTTTTTAACTTAGAACTCCGGCTCAGGTTAAAACTCCCGACTAACTCGACCCTCTCACTTTAGAAAATTTTCGGTTGTTCTTTTTCTCCGTTCATTTTACTCTTACCTTTTTGCTTCATCAAGGGTGTGGAACTTTGCCTTCAATGTTTCTACATTTATAATTCTTTTCCCGACACGGGAAACCGTTACCGCTACCTTTTGAAGAGAATCGGGGTAATCAGGAGGTGATAAATCAGTAACGTCTATCTGGACGGTATATTCCGATGGTGCCGATACAGTAACCGGGTACTGGTTGATGGTGTTGTAAGGCTGGTTCTTAATCTCTTCTAACTGAGTTCTAATCAGACTCCGGGCTACAAGGTGTTCTTCAATCATGTCTCCCCCTGATAGCCCTGTAGACATAGCCCCCGAAAATACTACGACAACGGTTCCCAGTATTAAAACGGCACAAAGCGCCTCAAGTAATATACTTCCTCTCTGCTTTGGCATTGCACCTATCGCCTTAAACAACATTTCTTAAATTGCTGCAATATATTGGGAAACACCTTATAAAAAATGGCTGTTTCCGGGTTCTCTATAGCCGCAGTTACGGCAAAGTAACTGTTTAGTTATCGGCTGAATTTTTTACCTGGCACTATTATTACGTTGATTCCCCATATTTTGTTACACTATTATTTTTCTTTTTCTGGTCTATCATCTCTGGCACCTGGTTGACTGGCCCTCGAAATAGCCCGCCTCCCAAATTAATATTACCGGGCAGTTGTTCGGCCTTCTAGAGGTATCATTGTAACCGGGCCAATCTCTGGGTGAGTAGAGCAACAAAACGTTGACAATCAGTGCGCCATGGGGGTAACATTGCCCATAATTATTGCTGGTTTACACAGACGAACTTAATTAGTTATGATTCATTTTGATTCTCAGTAATCACCGCCAGTAGGATACGATGACAACGCCTAAGTATAAAAAAACACGAACCGTCTTCCCCAGATTTCAACTAACTGATGACAGTTCCCGGCGTATAAAAGAGAGCATAACGGAGTTAGCGCAATACATCGACCATGAATTCCAGGGATATACCCGCCTTGCCTTTAGCGAAGAAGATAAACAGGCAAGAGAATCCATAATGAAGCTTATGAAGGATGCGGGTCTGGAAGTCCGGGTTGACCCTGCGGGCAATATGATCGGGAAAGCCAACGGCGATTGGGCAAATTCACCCGCTATCATGACCGGCTCCCATATAGATACGGTTAAAGAGGGTGGCAGGTTCGACGGTGTTGCCGGCGTCATCGCGGCTATTGAGGTGATAAGGCATCTCAAATCAAGCAAGCTGAAAACGAAGCACCCCATCGAGGTGGTGGTTTTCACTTCAGAGGAGCCAAACGAGTTTGGCATTTCCACTGTCGGAAGCCGAGCTATGGCCGGCACGCTGGACAAACGGCTGTTATCGACTCTGAAGAACAAGAATGGACTCACTTTGGGCCAGGCGATAGAGTTTATCGGCGGAAATGCTGAAACCATTGACCAGGCGGCAAGAAAAAGAGCTGACGTCCTGGCTTATATAGAGTTGCATATTGAGCAGGGTAACATTCTGGAGGCTATCGGCTTTCCCATTGGTGTGGTAACCGGGATAGCGGGTATTTACCGTGGGCAGGTCATCATAAGCGGTTGTGCAAACCACGCTGGCACCACGCCCATGAACGCTCGGAAGGACGCCCTGGTTGCAGCCGCTGAGGCCGTTATGTCCCTGGAAAAAATTGCCCGCAGGAAGCATCTACGTGATACCGTGGCTACTATAGGTATGGTGGAAAACTTCCCTAACGCAGCCAACATCGTGCCGGGCAAAGTTATCATGCAAACGGATATCAGGAGTGCCAAACTGAAGCACCTGGACTTTGTTGAGCAAGCGTTCCAGGAAAAGCTGCGGGAAATATCAGTGAGGCGAGCGGTAAGTATTTCTTTCACCCGACTGGCTGCCGTTCCGCTTGTAGCCATGGATAATTGGATAACGGGACTGATAGCTGATAGCTGTCTGGACAGTAAAATCCCCTATCACCCGATGACCAGTGGGGCCGGCCACGACGCCAGTCATATGTCACAGATAACCAGAGCCGGCATGATTTTCGTCCCTTCCAAGGCAGGTAAGAGTCACTGCCCGGAAGAATGGACGGACTATGAAGACATAGCGTTGGGCACTCAGGTGCTGTTGGATACGATAATGAAAATAGATGAAAGAGCAAAGGAAATCTATAGCAATGAGCGAAAAAACGGTTGACCTTGTAGTTAAAGGTGATATTGTCCTGCAGGGACAAACAGTGGAAAATGGGTTTCTGGCCATTGCCAGGGGAAAGGTGAAGGGGGAATAGTCGGCCCGCCCGGGCACGGCAAGTTTATAACAGGCTCACCTGCTCTAAATAAATAAGGAGGCGAAATGAAAGAAGAAATCTATGAAGCTTCTTTAGACCCGGCAATTAACAAAAAAATGAGTCAGCTGTCAGCCGTGGTTAAAGGTGATGGCAAAGCTAAAGTGTCATTTTACGACACCCTCGATGAGTCATTTGAAGGCAAACGCGCCCGATTAAAGGCTCCGGTATTTCAGATCGAAAGGTTGTGGAATTTACTCCGTGGTTCTTATGATATACATCAACATAGCGGTCCGTCACCACACACCGAACGGTTGTTTGATGAGTTAGACCTGGCCATCCATGGTTGCTATATCGGCCTCGGCGGTATCGTCTTTAAAGAACAGTACATGCCATCTATAAGGTCAGTGCGATTAGTTCAGAAAGTTGTGGACCAATGGGCTGCGGACCACGGTAAGAAAAAAATTGAACTATTCGGCGGTGTTTGCCTGAATTATGCTGTGGGCGGGTTGAATTCTGACGCCGTTATCGCCTCTTACCGACTTGGGGGTAAATATGTGTGGTTGCCAAACGTGGACGCAAACCATCATCGAAGAGTGGTGGGTCATGGCGAGGGTCAGGGTATGGACTTAATCGACAAAAAGGACAACGTGGTCACCAAAGCAAAAGAGATACTGAGCCTTATGGCCGAGACTGACATGGTTTTAGGTGTTGGCCATCAGAGTACCAGGGAACGCCTTATGGTGGTAAGGGAAGCAGCAAAGATGGGGGTGCAACGCATTGAGATAAATCATGTCAACTACCCGCTTACCTGGCTTACGCCAGAGCAGTGTAAGATGTTTGCCGACCTTGGTGCCTACATCGGAATATACGCTATTGATGAAACCTTCTACACCTGGGATGATGTTATGGCCATATATAAAGCAGTCGGCCCAGAGAGAATTGTACTTGGCTCTGACCGGGGTCACCCTGCGCTCGGTAACCCCATCGATGGCATGAGAAGGCTTATTCTTGGCTTTCTACAAAGCGGCGTCCCTGATGAACATATTAAGTTAATGTGCCAGACCAACGCACACAACCTTTTGCATTGAAAGGAGATTTATTCAAAAGATGGAGAGGAAAGAACCTTACGCTACTCAAGAAGAGTATAATCAACGGGTAACTCATTACCGTGATGTTCCACTAATAGAGCTGGGCCCCGGTTCAAAAAGCCACATTATATCCGCAGAAATGATTACGCTCAGTTTTGTTATCGCGGAGCCCGGTATTTATTTTGCCTCTCACCGCCACGAGCCAGAGCAGTTCATGATAGTCATTGACGGCGCCTGTGATACCATTCTGGAGGGAAAGCTATACCACCTTGAAGCAGGCGATGTCCTCCACGTCCCTTCCAATTTTGAGCACGGAAACTATATTTCTGACCGGGGTTTGCGCATGATAGAGGTCTTCTCTCCACCCCGGCAGGACCTGGTGGCCAAACAAAAAGCGGTGAAGAAGGGCTTGAAAACGTAGTTATATGGCGAAAAGAGAACTTCTGACTGTTCTTAAAATCGCCTTCTTTTCCTTACCGGCCTGCTCCACAAGGTATGGTACAATTTTCTGGAGTAGACCAGCTCCTCACCGTTACTCT
>CAYZOI010000037.1:0-10952 GCA_964480145.1 uncultured Dehalococcoidaceae bacterium
ATGCCGCTGGCAGCCTGTCCGCCGCCAAGCTGTATCATCAACTGTGTGGCACGTCTCAATGCCGGCATGGTCAACTCGGGGCGGATACCTCGCTCGAAACGCATGCAGGCTTCGCTGGGCAGGGACAGGTTATGCCCGGTGTAATGAATGCTGGCCGGATGGAAATTGGCCGCCTCCAGCAGTATTGAGGTCGTACCCTCGGTGACCTCGCTGTTGGCGCCGCCCATTACCCCGGCGATGGCCACCGCCCGCTCGGTATCGGCAATGACCAGCGTGTTGCCGGAGAGCTTGCGCTCCGCTCCGTCCAGGCTGGTGATGGTTTCACCTTCGACCGCTCGGCGGACGATGATTTTCTTGCCTCTGATTAGCTCATAGTCGAAGGCATGCAGGGGCTGTCCCAGCTCGAGCATGACGTAATTGGTGACATCAACGATGTTATTTATCGGGCGCATGCCGCAGGCGAGCAATCGCTGCTGCATCCACGGCGGTGATTCACCGATTTTGACACCCGTGATGAGGCTGGCGCAGTACCTGGGGCAGAGGTCGGCGTCAATGATTTCCACGGCGATTTGCTGGTCAATCGGCGGGTCGGCTTCCTCGTAGGTAATCTCAGGCGCGTGGAGCTTCTGTCCGGTAAGTGCCGCCACCTCCTGTGCGATGCCGATGACGCAAAGGCAGTCGGGCCGGTTGGGCGTTACATCCAGGTCGAGGATAGCGTCTCCGAGGTAGTCGGCCAGGGGCACGCCCACCGGCGCATCGGCGGGCAGGACCAGTATTTCAGTATGATTATCCGAGATGCCCAGTTCTTTTTCCGAGCAGACCATGCCGCTCGACTCGACGCCGCGGATTTTGGACGGCTTCAGTATGGCTGTCTGGCCGGTATGCCCGTCAATGAGCTCGGCGCCAACGCGGGCAAAAGCTATCTTATCGCCGACGGTGAGGTTCGGCGCGCCGCAGACCACGACCTGCTGCCCGGTGCCGAGCTCAACCGTGGGCAGGCGGAGGCGGTCGGCGTTGGGGTGGGGGTTGACTGCCGCAATCCGGCCGACCACAATATTGTCCCATTTGCCGCCAATCGCCTGTACCCCCTGGGCCTCAGTCCCGGCCATGGTCAGCCGGTCCGCCACCTCTTCCGGCGGCAGGTTGATGTTAACGAACTCCTTGAGCCACTTAAACGGGACTTTCATTTTTCGACGCTAAAACTGCCTTAAGAATCTCAGGTCGTTACCGTAAAAAAGCCTGATATCATCAATGCCGTAGCGCAGCATGGGCAATCGCTCGATGCCGATGCCGAAGGCGAAGCTGCTGTACACATCAGGGTCGATATCACCTCGCTTGAGCACTTCGGGGTGGGTCATGCCGGCGCCGAGTATTTCTATCCAGCCACTATGTCCGCAGAGCCGGCACCCTTTCCCGTTGCAGGTCAGACATTCTATAGCCATCTCCACGCCGGGCTCGACAAAGGGGAAATAGTCGCAGCGAAAACGCACCTTTCTCTCCTCGCCGAAAAAGCGGCGGGAAAACTCGTAGAGTGTTCCCTTAAGGTCGGCCATGGTGATACCCCTGTCCACGGCCAGGCCGTCAATCTGATGGAACATGGGAAGGTGGGTGGCATCCGTAGCCTCGTAGCGATAGACTTTTCCCGGCTCGATTACCCTTATGGGTGGATTCATTTTTTCAATGACGCGCGCGGTTACCGCCGTGGTATGGGTGCGGAGGAGCATATTGTACTCACCGCTCTCGGCCTTCGGCTCTACCCAGCAGGTCGACAGGGTATCGCGCGAAGGGTGTTCGTCGGGAATATTCAGAGCCTCGAAGTTATAGTAGTCCCACTCCACGTCCGGCCCTTCGGATATCTGAAAGCCCATAGAGGCAAAGATGTCGTAAATTTCATTCAGGGTCTGTGTTATAGGGTGCAGACGCCCGGTCGGCAGGGGACGCCCGGGCAGGGTAATATCAAGGATTTCCTGCCGTGTCCCGGAGGCAAGCTGTGCTTCTCGCAGTGCCTGCTCTTTCTCCTGCAGGACGCTTTCCAGGTCAGTCTTGAGCTGGTTGGCCCGGGTGCCGGCCGATTTTCTCTCTTCAAGAGGCAATGTGGCCAGGCTGCGCAAGGTTGAGGTCAGGAGACTTTTCTTTCCCAGGTAACGGACTCGCCATGATTCCAGCTCTTTCTCTTCCTGTATCGTGCCCAGTTCCTGGAGCGCCTTTGTCTTCAGTTCGTCAAGTTGCTGTATCATTGTCCTGCTGCGGTCTTTCTCTTGGTAGGGAAGGAGAAATAAACGAGCCGTGGCAAATACCGTTGTTTCGTGTTAGCCCTGCGGCTTCTCTTGTACGGCGTTGACCAGACTATGAAAAGCCTCTGGCTCTCTTACCGCCATTTCGGCCAGCATCTTCCGGTTTATGCCGATGCCGGACCGTTTCAGCAGGTTCATAAACTGCCCGTACTTCAAGCCCTGGGCACGGCTGGCGGCGTTAACCCGCAGAATCCACAGCTTTCTCATATCGCCTTTTCGCTTGCGGCGGTGCTGGTAGGCATAGCTCAACGACTTCAGCATCGACTCATGGGCACGGCGGTAGAGGATATGCCGGGATGCCGTCTGACCCTTGGTCATGGCAAGTATCTTTTTGTGCCGGCGGTGGGTGGTAACCCCTCTCTTCACTCTTGGCAAGGAACAGCCCTCCTATCTAGTCAACCCCGTGGGGAATCAGTCTTATAATTCTGGTTCGGTCAGCGGCATGCAGCTCAATTTTGCCATCGAAGAGCTGCTTGACTCGCTTGGCCTTGCGCCTTCGCAGGTGGCTTTTCGGGCCTTTGATCCGCATGATTTTACCGGTGCCGGTAATATGGAAGCGACTTTTCGCGCCTTTATGAGTTTTCATCTTTGGCATCTTGATTTTCCTTTATCTCTTCTTTGACTTTCGCTTTGGTAATCGGTGTCAGGATGATATTCATACGTTTTCCTTCTATGATGGGCTGTCTCTCCATGGAGGCGTTCTCATTGAGTGTCTCTGTCATCCGCTGTAGCAGTCTATGACCCAATTCCGGATGAGTTATCTCACGCCCCCGGAACAGCACGGTTACCTTTACTTTGTCACCGTCAGCCAGCAGTTTTCGCGCTGTCCTGGATTTAGCCTCAAAATCATGGTTGCCAATCTTCGGTCGCAGTCGTATCTCTCTGAGCGAAGAGATTTTCTGGCTTTTTCTTATTTCCTGTTCTTTCTTGGCCTGCTGATACTTGTACTTGCCATAGTCCAGAAGGCGACATACCGGGGGAACGGCGGCTGGGGCAACTTCGACTAGGTCAAGGTCGTGCTTTCTGGCGGTCTCCTGTGCCTGACTCAAGGGCATAATTCCTAACTGCTCTCCCTTTTCCCCCACAAGACGAACTTCCTGAGCTCTGATCATCTGATTTATGCGCAGCTGTTTAATTATGTCCTTATAAACCTCCTTCAAGCACAGCTATTATACGTTGAGAAATATATCATATTATAAATCAATAATCAACTTCAGGGAAGCAAGGCATTAATTTGTCCCGTTAATCTGCCTTACCACCGCTGCGCTCGCTATCCCTCGCCCGGCTGGCAATGGCTGATTTAACAGCCTCCTTGAAGTGCACCAGGGGCTGGGCGGAGGTCTGCTCCCCACTGCGCCGGCGAACGGACACGGTCTTGGTCTCCACTTCTTTATCGCCTACTACCAGCATGTAGGGTATTTTTTCCAGCTGTGCCTGGCGAATCTTGGAGTTGATTCGTTCCGCCCGGGCATCAACCTCCACGCGGATACCATCATCCATAAGTTCACTTTCAATCTGGCAGGCATAATCAGCGTGGCGGTCGGCCACCGGGATTATCCGTACCTGAACCGGTGCCAGCCAGTCCGGGAAGTTGCCTCCATAGTGTTCCAGCAGAGTGGCCAGGAAGCGTTCCATACTGCCGAGCACGGTGCGGTGCACCATGACCACCGGATGCTCCTTACCATCCTCCCCGATGTAGTTAACGTCAAAACGGGGTGGCAAATTGAAGTCAACCTGAATGGTCGGGCCCTGCCACGCCTTGCCCAGCGCGCTCTCGAACTTGATATCGATTTTGGGACCGTAGAAGACGCCCTCGCCCGGGTCAACCTCATAGTCGCGACCCGACCGCTCAAGTGCCCGGCGCAGGGTTTCAGTAGCCTCCTCCCAGATTTCCGCTGTGCCGGAATACTTATCGGGTCGGGTGGAGAGCAATAACTGGTAGTTTTGGAAACCGAAGGTATCAATCATAAAGAGGGCGAGGTCCAGAACTCCGACTACCTCGTCTTCCAGCTGGTCAGGTCGACAGAAAATGTGGGCGTCGTCCTGAGTGAAGCCTCTGACACGGGACAGTCCGTGAAGCACGCCGGAGCGCTCATAACGGTAAACGGTGCCGAGTTCGGCGTAGCGCAGTGGCAGGTCGCGATAGCTCCGCAGTCTGGTCTTGTAAATCAAGATATGCCCCAGGCAGTTCATTGGCTTGAGGATATACTTCTGCCCTTCGATGTCCATGGGGCTGTAAAGGTAGTCCTGGTAGAATTCAAGGTGTCCGCTGGTTCGCCACAGGTCCATCCGGGCGATGTGCGGTGTGTAGACCAGGTCATAGCCGCGTCTGAAATGTTCATCCTTCCAGAAGTCCTCAATGACGCGCCGGATGACGGCTCCCTTCGGGTGCCAGAGAACCAGTCCCGGGCCAAATTCATCCTGAATGCTGAACAGGTCGAGCTCTCTGCCCAGCTTGCGATGGTCTCTGCGGGCGGCCTCCTCAAGCAAACGCAGGTGCTCTGTCACGGCCTCCTCGGTGTCAAAAGCAATCCCGTATATCCGTTGTAGCATCGGGCGGTGCTCATCGCCGCGCCAGTAAGCCCCGGCGATATTGAGGAGTTTAAAGGCCTTGATTTCCCCGCTAGATTTCACGTGAGGACCGCGACACATGTCGAGGAACGAGCCCTGCTGGTATAGGCTCACCTTCTCGTCTGGCAACTCGTCGATCAACTCCAGCTTGTAGGGCTGCGCGGCGAATACCTGGCCCGCCTCTTCTCTGGTCACTTCCTTTCGGACGAATGGTGTGTCGCTGGCGATGATTTCTCTCATCTTACTCTCGATGACAGGCAGGTCATCCGGGCTGAGCGGGCGCGGTAAATCAAAGTCGTAATAGAAACCGTCCTCGATTGCCGGGCCGATGCCGAACTTGGCGTCGGGGAAGATGGACTGAACCGCTTCCGCCATCACGTGGGAAGCGGAGTGCCGCATGGTCTCAAGGTGCTCTTCTCTTTCTTGATTTGCTTTCGATGCCATTATTAAAACCTGTCCGTTGATAAGGAAAACCTCTCACCCTGTCCTGGGACGAGAGGCTTGACCCATTCCTACCTGTTCATCAGCCTTATTATAGCAGTGCCACCTGACGAGTGCAAACGAGCTGCCTGCGATTTGCCTGACTCTCTGGGAAGTCGCTATAATGCACTTGAAGCTACATGATAAGACGAATATTCCCCGTTTTAGCGCTGGCCATATTTTCTTCCATGCTGGGCGCCGGCATTGTCGTTCCGCTCCTGCCGCTCTACGCCGAAGGCATGGGAGCAACCGGACTATGGCTGGGGCTTATCTTCGCCAGCTTTGCCATTTCCCGCACCCTGGTCACACCGTTTTTTGGCCGACTTTCCGACCGTAAAGGCAGGAAGCTCCTTCTCGTTATCGGTCTCTTTACCTACGCGCTGATTTCATTTGTGTACGTCCTGGCGACAGAGGTCTACCAGCTGGTCCTGATACGACTGGTGCACGGGGTAAGCGGTGCCATGATACTGCCTATTGCTCAGGCGTATATCGGTGACCTTTCTCCGGAAGGTGAGGAGGGGAAATGGATGGGGTACGCCAATGCTGCCTTTTTCAGCGGCTTTGGTTTTGGGCCGCTTATGGGGGGAATGCTGGCTGCTCAGTGGGGTATGAACCTCGCTTTCATCACTATGGGTGTATTTAACCTTATCGCGTTTTTTATTGCGATTATCTTGCTGCCCCGGAGCGATTTGAGAAAGTCAGCGACGGCTTCGCCTCTTTCTTTTATGGACATGCGCCGGAGCAGTACTATGGTCGGTCTTTTCAGTTTCCGGCTGGCAATTGCCCTGGGCAGGGCCTCCTTTTTTACTTTTTTACCGCTTTTAGCGGCTACGCGCCTCGGCCTGCCGGCGAATCTTATCGGGCTCCTGATAGCAGTCCACGTGCTTTTAATGTCGATGCTCGGGATTGCGGGAGGCAGGGTGGCCGATATCTTTAACCGGCGGGTGCTGGTGGGCATCGGCAGTATTGTGATTTTCACTTATTTGTTTCTGGTGCCGCTGGCACCGGGCTTCGGGCCGCTGATGGCGCTGTGTATTCTGGGCAGCATCGGCAGTGCCATTGCTACGCCCTCTGTCATGGCTTTGACCGTCGAGGAGGGAAGAAAATACGGCATGGGCTCAGCGATTGCCGCCATAACCATGGCGATGAGCATTGGCATGGCAGTGGGACCAATTCTGACGGGTGCTATTGTTGACCTTATAGGTATAAATGCGGCGTTTTATTTCAGCGCCGGGCTAGCCTTGTTTGGCGCGGCTTTGTTTATGTGGTTCACCCGGGTGCGATGAAGAGCCTCATCACTGAACTACCCAGACTCGGCGGTGGATGTAACTGACCAGGAAAAGAAGCACGCCGCTAATCAGCAATGCCCCCAGGTCCAGATACTTGATGGCGAGCAGTTTGCTGAGCAGGCCGGCGGTGCCGCCGCCGATAAGCGCCGCCATTGCTCCGGCCGGCGTGACCTTCAGGCGATTCCTGAAGAAGCCGAAAATTACCGGTACAATTACCCCGGCAGTGTAAACCGTATAGGCGAAAAGAAGGGCGCTGATAATGCCCTTGAGCATCAGGGCGACGACGAGTGCGCATATACCGAGCAGAATTATTGCCCACCTGGAACGGGGCAGCACGTCCTCCGGGTTTGCTGTGGGCTTGAATCTTCCGATTATATCTACGGTCAGTATGGTGCTGGCGCTCAACAGGGTAGTATCGGCAGAGGACATCACAGCGCAGAGCAATGCGGCCAGGACGATACCACTCAGAAGCGGTGAAAACAATTCGCTGATGACCGTAGGAAATGCCTGCTCGGGTGTAATGTCGGGGAACATGACGGCGGCGCCCATGCCGATTATAGCAATCGCGAAGGCGATAGGGATGATAAGCAACGCGGTCCATAAAGTAGCTGTCCTTGCGGCTCTGTCATCCCGGGCGCAGAAGATGCGGGAGTACATGTCCGGCCCGACTACATAGGTCAGACCGACGAGCAGCAGGAGAGTCGCCAGCGCGGTGCCGTCAAATTGCGGGCTCAGCGGAAAAGAAAATCGCTCGGCTGGCAGTGAGCTCATTAGCGCTCCCCAACCCCCCAGCCTGTCCAGAAATAAAAACAGGCTGACGAAGATGCCCGCAAAAATTACCAGTGACTGCAGGAAATCAGTGCGGATGATGGCGTGCTGGCCGCCCAGCACAGTATAGGTAACGAAGATGGCGGTGAAAACCACCATCCAGACGTTTGGATTGCCAACTCCCAGGATGCTCATTATCTTTCCGGCACCGATAATCTGGGCGGCAATGATACCTACCCAGGAAACGACGATGAGAATGGAAGCCGCCAGGGCCACCCGCTGGCCATACTGCTTTTCGACCAGCTCGGGAAGGGTGTAGAGTGCCAGTTTCCTGACCTTCCGTGCGAAAAAGAGACCAAGGAACACCAGTCCGATACTACCCACCAGCAGCCACCATGCTCCCGTCAGCCCCTGTTTGAAACCCAGTCCCGCCATGCCCAGAGTGGCTGAGCTACCGATAATCGTAGCCAGCAGCGAGCCAACGATGAACGGGGAAGAGCTTTTTCTTCCGGCAACAAAAAAATCATCAACCTTTTTCGCCTTCCGTCGACTAGCCATGCCAACGGCGAGCATGATTATGAAATAAAGGGCGATGATTATCAGTACTGTCATGCCGATGAGTTATGCCTTTCGCTGCCTGATGACTCTCTGGTCATTATACTATGAGGCTGGCTTAATTAAGAGGGAGCGGCGCTTGATGTAGCAAAAGAGGGGACCTCGACGGTTATTAATAGGCTCTTATTTCCTCGGCTTTTCCAGGCCAATGAGAGCGATTTCTATTGGCTGACCGCATTTGGAGCAGGTGATATTGACCGTTAGCGGCTGTTTCATCACCCGTTCGGCAACGACAGTAACCATGGAGTCGATGTTGTCCAGGCGGTCGTCAAGCATATTCAGGCGCTTGTTGATGCGTTCGATTTCGGCTTTTCTATCATCAGCCACCGAAGCGGCTTTCCTGTCCTGTGCCAAATCAAGGCCTCCCAATGGGTTTGATTAACTAAATTATACGTACCGGAAGACAATATGTCAAAACGGCACGTCCTGTATTGATTTATAAAGGCCGCGGGAGTATAATTTCAAAACCAAAAGCTTATTAATAACGGATTTCAGTAAGGAGGGAGTCAGATGCCTGAGGAGGAAATCGGGAAGGTAAGCGATTTCTTCGCTCATCCGGTGGTCGCCGGCATTGAGCTCACCGGCACGCTGAAAGTGGGTGACCTTATCCACATCAAGGGACACACCACTGACATCGAATTTACGGTGAACTCGATGCAGATCAACAATGCGAACGTCACTGAAGCCAAAGCCGGTGACGCCATTGGAGTGAAGGTGACGGAACGGGTACGAAGCGGGGACAGTGTCTGCAAAGTCACCGACTGATTGATTTCGCCGGTTACTGATTAATACTGGCGAATCAATAGAGGCTTGCCTGCTGGTGACGCTAGTCCATAGACTTAAGCAGGTTCACTGTCTCGATGGCGCTGACCGCAGCGTCAAATCCTTTGTTGCCCGCTTTGGAGCCGGCACGCTCCACGGCTTGTTCGAGTGTCTCCGTGGTGATGATGCCGTTGATAACCGGCACTCCGGTCTCAAGGCTGACGCGGGCTATTCCTTTGGTGGCTTCGGCGGCGATGTATTCCCAGTGCGGCGTGCCGCCGCGGATGACCGCTGCCAGGCAGATAAGGGCGTCATACTTTTTGGACCGGGCCATCTTCTGGGCAACCAGCGGTATCTCAAATGAGCCCGGTGCCCAGGCAATTTCGATGTCTGCCTCGTTGACACCGTGACGTAACAAAGCGTCCTGCGCCCCTTCCAGCAGTTTCTGAGTGAAGAAGTCGTTGAAGCGGGAAGCGACGAGGCCGAACTTTAGCCCTTTACCCAGCAGTGAGCCCTCATATTTTTTGCCCATAGTCTTCTCCTTTTTCGCCGGGATTAATCACCATTTTTGGGAGATATCCCGGTAAGTTTCAGGGTATGTCCCATTTTTTTCCGTTTCGTTTCCAGGTAGCGACTGTTGAACGGGTTCGGTTTCGTGATAATGGACACGGTCTCCGTAACCTTGAGCCCGTAGCTTTCCAGCCCGATTACTTTCTTGGGGTTGTTAGTGAGCAGGCGGATGTTATGCAGGCCCAGTTCGGCCAGAATCTGGGCACCGACGCCATAGTCCCGCAGGTCCGGGGCAAAACCGAGCGACAGGTTGGCCTCTACCGTGTCCAGTCCTTTGTCCTGTAGTTCGTAGGCGCGGATTTTATTGTGAATGCCGATGCCCCGCCCTTCCTGTCTCATATAGAGGAGAACGCCTCGCCCCTCGTCAGCGATGCTTTTCATCGCCATCTTTATCTGCTCACCGCAGTCGCAGCGCAGGCTGCCGAATACCTCGCCGGTGAGGCACTGGCTGTGCACCCTGACCAGCACCGGTTCATCGGTGGCTACATCTCCCATTACCATGGCAATGTGTTCATCAGGGTCAATATCGCTTCGGTAGGCGATGGCGGTAAAACTACCGTACGGCGTTGGCAACTTGGCTTCGGCCACGCGGTGCACCAGCCTTTCGTGGCGAAAACGGTAGGCGATGAGGTCCGTCAGGGTTACGATTTTAATCCCGAACCTCGTGGCCATTCGCTTAAGCTGGGGCAGCCGGGCCATAGAGCCATCTTCTTTCAAAATCTCGCAGATGGCTCCGGCCGGGTAGAGGCCGGCCATTCTGGCCAGGTCAACGATGGCTTCAGTGTGTCCTGCCCTTGCCAGGACGCCGCCCTCTCTGGCACGCAGCGGGAACATATGTCCCGGCCGGACAATATCCTCGGGCTGCGTGGTGGGGTCAAGTACGGCCTTTATCGTCTCAGAGCGGTCGGCTGCGGAAATGCCGGTGCTCACCTTGTGCTTGGCTTCGATGGACACGGTGAACGCGGTGGTGAACTTGGATGTATTATGCTCCACCATCATGGGGATTTGCAGCTCATCAAGACGCTTGCCGATGATGGGCAGGCAGATAAGCCCGCGGCCATGCCTGGCCATGAAGTTAATAGCATCGGCGGTTACCTTCTCCGCCGCCATGGCCAGGTCGCCCTCGTTCTCCCGGCCCTCATCGTCGATTATGATAAGGCACTTGCCGGCTCTGATGTCTTCAATTGCTTCTGGAATCGTGGCCAAACCGGTGCTCATTTTCACTCCACTAACTTGTCATCCAATGGTGAACCCGTGCTCAATCAGAAATTCCGCAGTCAGTCCGCCGGTCTGCGGCTGGGTGAACTGCGCTACGTACTTGGCGATGATATCCACCTCAAGGTTTACCACATTGCCTTTTTCCCGGCTGCCCAGAGTGGTATTCTGGCGCGTATACTCAACCACGGAGACCCGGAAGGAACTGCTGTCCTTCTCCGTTATGGTCAGGCTGATGCCATCTACAGTGATAAATCCCTTGGGCACGACGTAACGCAGGACTTCAGTCGGAGCCTCGAACTGGAGGAGGAGGGCTTCACCTTCCCATTCCAGTGCTATAATACGACCAGTGTTGTCAACATGGCCCTGAACCAGATGCCCGCCCATC
>CAYZOI010000037.1:10962-13429 GCA_964480145.1 uncultured Dehalococcoidaceae bacterium
TTGAGCAGCCCCAGGTTGGTGCGCTGCAACGTTTCCGGCATGACATCGACGGAGAACGAAGCGCGGTCAAAATCGGTGACGGTCAGGCAGGCGCCGTTGACGGCGATGCTGTCGCCCGGGTTCATGCCGTCAACAACCTTCGGTGCGGCGATGGTCAGCCTGGTGGGCGATGCCGAGATTAACTTACCAATCTCTTCTACTATTCCGGTGAACATGACCTGTTCTTAACATAAAACCTGGATTAGCTTTATTGTAGCATTTTAGCCGTTGGAAAAGCAAGAGCCAGCTGATTCTGGTCACAGCACGGACGCCTACTCTATGCTGTAGACGACCTGTACGGACAGCCTGATTTCCGTTTCCCCGGGGCTGATGGGGGTAGGGGCTGCCGCGGGCGCGGGTACCGGTGCTCCCGCATAGAACTCGCGCACTACCGGCACGTAAGCGCCGCTTTCGCTGATGTACGTGGGCCTGCCCAGCTTCACGTCACCCAGGTCCGCCAACTGCTCGGCTTTGGCTTTGGCATCGGCCATAGCCAGTTCCCGGGCTTCTTCATAGTATGCCGAGGGCTCATCCACGGTGAAACTGATGCTTTTGATTACTATATAGTCACCGCCAGCCTTTGCCGCGGCGTCGATGATAGCGCCGGTATCGTCAATATCCCTCACCTTGGCGGTTACCGTGTTGGTCACCCGGTAGCCGATAAGGATTTCGCGGCCATCTTTTTCTGACCACCTTCGCACCGGGGCGATGCTGAACTGAGAAGTCTTGATGTCCTTTTTGGCGACGCCGAAATTGTCCAGCTCGTTGACCACGGCCGTCATGGTGGTGGCGGCATAGCTCTGTGCCTCGGCCACGCTGCTTGACTGAACTTCCACGCCAAGGCTGAGTACGGCAACATCCGGGACAGCGCTCACCTTTCCCTCGCCGGTAACCCAGATGCCGGTGTTCTGCTGGTTGAATATGCCGCCTACCAGTGAGCTGGCACCGGACGATGAGGAGGGCGGAGAGAGCGTTTCACAGCCCACGGCGCCTAAAGCAACAACCAGGAGCACCACAACGAGAACCAGCCGGGATTTCCAGTTAGTTAATTGCCATCTTGCCGTTCGCATTCGCATATTGAGAAGTATATCGAATGACAGGGGCAAAATCAAGGCGAATCTGTTAAGCGCGCTGGTTATGCCAGAGCGTATAAAAGCGCCGGGGTGAAATGTTATAATTGAGTGATGGACATTCTGTCCGAACTTAACCCCGCGCAGAGAGAAGCCGTTGAGACCATAAGTGGTCCGGTGCTGATTCTGGCCGGACCAGGGAGCGGCAAGACAAGGGTAATCACCCACCGCATCGCCTATCTCATCAAGGTCTGTGGCGTCAGCCCGCGCTGCATCATGGCAGTCACCTTCACCAACAAGGCGGCCCGGGCGATGGAAGAGCGTCTGCGGAAGCTGGCCCGCAGCTCCGTTGACGAGCTGACCATCGGTACCTTCCACGCCATCTGTGCCCGAATACTGCACCGTGATGGCAAAACCGTTGGCGTCAACCCCGGCATCGTCATCTACGACGACGAGGACCAGATGAGCCTGGTCAAGCGCAGCCTTCAGGCGCTCGACCTCGACCCCAAGCAGCATAACCCCCGGGCGATTAACTCGGCGATTTCGGCGGCGAAAAGTCGAATGTGGACGCCGGAGGAATATTTAAAGCGCCGCCACAGCTACTTCGAGGAAATCGTCCAGCGCGTCTATGAGCGCTATCAGCAGTTCCTCACCGAGAGCAACGCGCTCGACTTTGACGACCTTCTGCTTAAGGTGGTGCAACTTTTCGGACAGAATGCGCCGGTGCTCTCGCGCTATCAATCGCGGTACCTGCACATTCAGGTGGACGAGTTTCAGGACACCAATCTCGTCCAGTACGAGCTTATGAAACATCTGGCCGGCAAATACCGCAACCTGTGCGTCGTTGGCGACCCGGACCAGTCGATTTACGCCTGGCGCTTTGCCGACCTGAGAAATATACTTAACTTTGAAAAAGACTACCCCGAAGCGAAGATAATCCTGCTGGAGCAGAACTACCGCTCCACTCGGCTGATTCTGGAGACGGCCAGCCATGTCATCTCGGCCAACCAGCAGCGCAAGCCCAAGGGGCTGTGGACGGAAAACGAAACGGGGGTACTGCCCAAAATTGTGGAGACCTATACCGAACAGGAGGAGGCGCAGTTCGTCGTCAGCGAAATCGAGGAGCTGGTCGGTAGGGGAGAGTTTAATCGGGGCGACTGTGCCGTAATGTATCGTACCAATGCCCAGTCGCGCGTCCTCGAGGAGGCCTTTGTCCGCTACGGCGTGCCCTACCGGCTGGTGGCGGGCACGCGCTTCTATGAGCGACGGGAAGTCAAGGACATCGTCGCCTACCTGCGACTCATCCAGAACCCGAGCGACAGCGTGATGGACTTCAGCCTGAACAGCGATCAGGCAGA
>CAYZOI010000038.1:0-13138 GCA_964480145.1 uncultured Dehalococcoidaceae bacterium
GGGTTCTTTAGAGGTATTGACAGTGGGATGCAATGAGAATATCATGTTACTAATCTCAAAGAGGGATAAAGTTAACCCAGTACGAGTTGATATGGGGAATACTGGTTTATATCTTTGTATTTCAGGCGCAATTAGTTTTTTGCAATATGGGCAATATTCTTCTTCGGCTACATATGGAGAGGGGTCTTTAAGTTTAATAGTATAATCATATGTTTCAAGGGCTGTATAAATATCCTTATATTTTTCGCTTTTACCGATAAAATAGTAAGCAACGCTAACATCTAGCTTTTTCTTTAGATAATTCCTCAGTTTTTGGTAGTCTAGTTTCCAACTTAAGTTTTCATACGTAAAGTGCAAGTTTGCACCATCAATAAAAGCGAAATTATTAGCTCTAGACATAACGAGTGAAATTATCGCCCAAATGGACTAAGTTGTCAATTGTTTGGCTTCAAATTGACCCACTACCAAAAACCTTTATTGATTCCTCATACAATTGACAACGAAAGGTTGAAGCGATAATATAACGAAAGCTGCACATAGTTCCAGCTTCAAAATCAGCCATTGCGCCAGGGAGAGACATTATGCCCAGAGCTATGGTGAACGGTGTTAATTTATACTACGAAGTTACCGGGAGTGGCTTCCCGCTGGTCCTGAGCCATGAGTTCGCCGGAACGTGCAAGAGCTGGGAGCCCCAGGTGAGATTCTTCTCCCGTCGCTACCAGGTCATCACCTACAACCAGCGCGGTTTTCCTCCGTCGGACGTACCGCAAAAAGCCTCCGACTACTCACAGGACATACTCGTTGAGGACCTGTACCAGCTGCTGCGCTACCTCGGCATAAAACAGGCGTACGTGGGCGGCTGTTCCATGGGCGGCAATGTCGCCCTCAATTTCGGCATTGCTCACCCGGAAATGACCGGAGCCCTGATTATCGTTGCCAGCGGCGCCGGCACCACCAAGCGGGATGCGTTCGTGCCTTCTCTGGAAGACGCGGCACGGCAGCTCGAAACGGCGGGATGGAAGGCGCTGGCCGAGCAGTATGCTCAAGGCCCAAACCGTATCCAGTATAAGCGGAAGGACCCGCGCGGCTGGCAGGAGTTCACTGATGACCTCGCCGCCCATTCCAATGAAGGGTCAGTTCATCTGATAAGAGAAGTCATTATCAAGCGGCCTCCAGTTTCCGAATTCGAGGCAGAGCTCAAAAAGCTGAAAATACCGGCGCTCATCATGGTCGGTGACGAGGATGAATGGTGCATCGACCCGGCGCTGATAATGAAAAAACATATGCCCGGGGCTGGGTTGCTCGTTCTCCCCCAGTCCGGTCATGTCATCAATCTGGAAGAGCCGGACATCTTCAATCGGGCGCTGCTCGATTTTCTCACCGCCGTCGAGTCAGGGGAATGGGTGGTACGCTGAATATATATCCGCCAGTGAGGTCAAATGATGGAAAGTGCGCATTCTCGTCGGCATATTGAACGAAACATCGCCATGGAGCTGGTGCGCGCCACCGAGGCGGCATCAATGGCCGCCGCCCGCTATCTGGGCCGGGGCAATAAGGAGCTGGTGGACCAGGCAGCGGTGGATGCCATGCGCTTTGCCCTGGGATATGTCAGCATGGATGGCATCGTGGTCATCGGCGAGGGAGAGAAAGACGAAGCGCCCATGCTCTATATCGGCGAGCGCATCGGCAACGGCGCGGATTTGAAGGTCGATATTGCGGTCGACCCGGTAGATGGCACCGCGCTGGTAGCCAGTGGCCTTCCCGGAGCCATCTCCGCCGTGGCGCTTTCGGCGCAGGGTACCATGAACTGCCCGCGGCAATTTGTCTATATGAACAAAATCGTTACCGGACCGGAGGCCAGGGACGTAATCGATATCAACGCACCGACCGAGGAGAACCTAGAAAACATCGCCCGCGCTAAAAGACGAAACGTATCGGACCTCACGGTGGTGGTCCTGGATAGGCCGCGCCATGAGCAGCTTTTATCGGAAATCAGAAACGTGGGCGCACGGGTAAAGTTAATCTCTGCCGGTGACCTGGCGGCGGGCATCCAGGCCGCCCTGCCCGAGACAGGGGTAGATGTTCTGATGGGCATCGGCGGCACGCCCGAGGGCGTGCTCACGGCTGCAGCATTACAGTGCATTGGCGGTGTAATTCAATGCAAGGCCTGGCCACGTGATGAGAAAGAGCGGGATGCAGCCCTGGCAGCTGGTATCAATCTCGACAAAACCTACTACACCGAGGACCTGATAAACAGCGAAGACGTGTTTTTCGCCGCCACCGGGGTCAGCACCGGTGAGCTACTGAAGGGCGTACGTTACTTCAGTGGTGGCGCCACCACCCAGTCCCTGGTCATGCGCTCCAGTTCCGGCACTGTCCGCTGGGTTGACGCCACCCATAACTTCGACCGACTGGACAAGCTGAAGTCTCTCGAGCTCTCTTGAAAGACATCCCGACCGCAGCTATGCCGGATACTGCGGTTATTTGACCACGTATTTCTCTACCAGCTCTGCGGTATTGACCACGTCAAGTTTCTGAAAAAGGTAGCTAAAGCGCTCTTCCAGCGCTTCCCCAATCTTCTTCAGGTTGTCTGTGGGCATGCCCCACATCTCTTTCTTGAAATCGCCAAAGGCTTTCTTGCGCGTTTTATACAGGAACTGTTCCTCGGTATCGCCCGACTTTCTCTCGTCGCTGTACTGCTCAAGCAGATGTGTGTTTATTTTTTCCATCAATCCCTGAGGGAAATGGGGGCTATCGTAGATGATATTCTGAAAGCCGGTGGCCAGATGGACCTCCACAGTGCCAGTCTCCGGGAACAGATGAAAGGCCTCATCAGGCAACGTGGAAGCACCGTGCTGCACGGCACCGCCCATGCCATACTCCTCACGGGCTGCCCTAGAAAGTTCCCTCAAGGTATCAAAATCAAGCTCCACGCTGGCGATTCCCCCATCCGGCAGGACCACCCCGCCATGCGTCGTTCCGGTCTGCACGCTGATTTTGGAGATTCCCCTGATATTCGGCCCCAGCAGAGCAAGGTAACCGCTCATAAACGCCCGCAGGTCTTCCACCGTGCTGTTCTGTTTGCCCACCTCCCCGATTTCACCACCGACGGAAATGGTAACCCCTGACGGCTCTATGCTACGGATGAAGCCGGTCATTTCCGCAGTGACACGGCAGTTCTCCGCCTGTTGCTGTTCCAGGCTTTCTTTTTCTATGTCAACCAGCGTGGAGGCATCAATATCGATATTCAGGAAACCAGCACCGACCGCCTCTTTGATTAATGCCTTCATGCCCTCTATTTCCTGCTGTGGGTCGGCGCTGTATCTCTTCTGGTTCATCTGAAAATGGTCGCCCTGTATGAAAACAGGCCCCTGAAATCCCTCTTTGATGGCCGCCGCCAGTACGCAGGTGACGTATTCTGCCGGCCTCTGTTTGGTATAGTCTATTTCTGAGCGCGCAATCTCAAAGATAAAGGCACCAACCTTATACTTCAGCGCCGCACGAAAAACAGCCCGGGCTACCTCATAGGTCATACCCCGGACGTTTATTGCCGGGACAGTCTTATTGTGGTAGGCACCTTTGCCAGCGGCATCATACAGCCCCTGAATGCTTGCCGGATGAATGCCCTGCCCGGCCGCCAGTTCTCGAATCTGCCGTCGGTTCTCTTCCCTGACCGGTTCATCGGCTCTGAAAACCGCCTGCTCCACCAGGCCATCAATCCTATCACCAGTTATCGACGCGCTCATAATTTAACACCTCGTTCTCTTCACCTGAAAATGCTCCGGCGTCCGCTGTACCGTTCCATGTCATAGTGCTTTTCAAGGTCTACATAGCTCGTCCGACCGACGACCCTGTCCATCGGACAGGAGGTAACCTCGCCGTTTCGGTAACATACCATCTTGCCGAAATCTCCGGTCACAATCAAGTCAACCGCGGCAATGCCAAAATATCGCCCCATTCTCCGGTCATAGGCACAGGGAGCGCCGCCGCGCTGCAGGTGACTGAGAACAACACTCCTCGTCTCCACCCCGGTACCGTTATTGATTTCCCTGGCCAGAAATTCACCGATACCGCCCAGCATCTTGTGGCCGAAACCGTCCACGCCCTCCTGCCTGACGAACTCCTGGTACCCGATGGGCTTGGCTCCCTCAGCGACGATGACAATCTCGTAACGGCTTTCCGCCTCTCTCCCCTCCAAGAGCAGTTTATTTACCCTCTCCATAGAGAAATCACACTCCGGAATGAGTATGATGTAGGCGCCGCAGGACTCACCGCCCTCCAGGGCCAGCCAGCCCGAATGCCTGCCCATCGTCTCTACCACGAATATCCGGCGGTGCGACCCCGCCGTGGTTCTCAGCCGGTCAACTTCCTCGGTAATCACACTCACTGCGGTTTCAAAACCCAGCGTGTAATCCGTTTCGACAAGGTCTCTATCAATGGTCTTGGGAATGCCCACCACATTAATGCCTTCCTGCGCCAGCTTGCAGGCCACGCCGAGCGTATCGTCGCCCCCGATAGCAATCAGCGCTTCAATCTCTAACTTTTTAATGTTTTTCATTACCAGTTTGGAGAGGTCATCCCCGGGGTTGTAAGGGTTGGTCCGGGAGGTCCCCAGCATGGTGCCACCGTATCTATCCCAGGTTCTTACTTTCTGTTCATCCAGGACAGTTATATAGCCGTCTTTTTCAATATCGGCACCCGCCTCGAACATAAGGCCGCTCCAGCCGTTCCTGATGCCGAGCACCTCGTACTGGACCCCCCTCTCCGATTCCAGCCGCTTGTCCATGGCGGTCTTGACCGCCCACTTGATGGCCGGATTAAGGCCAGCGCAGTCGCCGCCGCCGGTGAGTATGCCGATTCTCTCCTTTGCCATGGTACTTATAGCTTATAAATTTCACTCCCTTCTGTCAATTGACAGCAGTATCTCCGAAACGTTGACAAGGAAACAACGGAGAAAATAAAATACTTACCAACCGCAACGAGGAGGAGCGCTTGAATGAAGATTACTAAAGTCGAAGCCATTGAACTGCGTCTGCCGGAAAAAGAAGTTTCTGAAGCGAAGTATTCATCAGCACAGGACGCAGTCATCGTCAAGGTCCATACCGATGAAGGAATAGTGGGCATCGGCGACTCTTATTCCCTGCCTCACGTGGTAAAAGCGATGATAGAAGCGCCTCTGAGCGGAGCCAGCGCCACCGGCCTGGCCCGTCTAATCACCGGCATGAATCCGCTGGACACCGGGCCCATAAACCACCTGCTCCAGGCCCGTAATATCAGGCTGGGGCGCCGCGGAATTATCTGCCACGCCATCGCTGCCATTGACATCGCTCTCTGGGACATCGCCGGCAAGTATTATAACCAGCCGGTCTACCAGCTGCTGGGTGGCGCCTTCCACAAGAAGCTGCGCGCCTACGCCAGCATACTGTTCGGCCCCGATGGGAAGACCACCGCTGAAATCGGGAAAAGATGGGTGGACGAGGGGTTCACCGCGGTGAAGTTCGGCTGGACAGCGATGGGGCAGTGTGTGACGCTGGACCTGGAGCTGGGGGTGGGGGTAGGGCGGGGCGGGGGGGAGAAAAACGACCTCATCGTCGATGCCGGCTGCTGCTGGGACGCCAACACCGCCATCAAGCGGGCGCACCAGTTCCAGGACTATGGAGTGCTCTTCCTGGAGGAACCACTCAACCGGGAGAATGTAGAAGGTTACCACAAGCTGACCAGCGTCTCTCCCATACCCATCGCCGCCGGAGAGGGTGAGGCGGGCCGGTTTTCCCACCAGAACTTTATTGAGCGTAGCGGTATCAATATCGTCCAGATAGACGTGGAAAATACCGGGCTTACCGAGGCCTGCCGCGTTGCCGATTTCGCCGAAGACCACGATGTTAAGGTGGTCAACCACTTCTACACCAACACCATCGGCTCCGCCGCGGGCCTGCACTTCCTGGCGTCCCGCCAGAGCGCCTTCATTATGGAATACTGCGTGGAAGATACGCCCATACGCTGGGACCTGACCAAACAGAAAATGCCCGTGGTGGACGGCTGCGTTGCGGTGCCGGAGGGGCCCGGGCTGGGCGTTGACTTGGATGAACAGGTTATCGAGCGCTATCGAGTGGAGTAAACGGTAAAAACAAGATTATAACTCCACGCTGGTGCCAATGCCCGCCTGAACCGCCTTGTCGTAGGCAAGTTTGGCGGCGGCCACATCCTGAATGGCCAGCCCGTTGGACTTGAACAGGGTTATCTCCCGGGCATCAGTCCGGCCCGGTTTTTTGCCCGTAATCACCTCGCCCAGCTCAGCGCGCAGGTGGGATTTATCAATCGCCCCCTCCTGAATGGGAATCATGATATCACCCGCCTCATTCAGGCACGCGGCATACGAATCGGCGATTACTTTTGACCGTTTTATGATGGTTGTGTCCAGTTCCCGGGCTTTAGGCGTGTGGCTGCCGACGCTGTTGATATGAGTTCCCTCTCTGACCCTGCTACCGTCAAATATGGGCGCAGGTGAGGAACTGGCGGTGCAGATGATGTCGGCTTCTTCCAGAACCTGGTCGGCTGATGCCGCTCTGACAATATCAAGCTGAAGTAGAGCGGCCATGTCCGTGATAAACCGGCCCACCGCTTCGTCACTGACGTCATAAACATAGGCTCTGGCAATGTCCCTGGCGATGGTCATCGCCTGAAGCTGCGTCCGGGCCTGGGCACCGGCACCGAAGATGCCGACTTTCTGTCCCCTTTCTTCGCGGGCAAGGTACCTGGTAGCGACCCCGCTGGCGGCACCGGTCCTGACTGCGGTAAGATAGCCGCCGTCCATAATGCAGATAACATCGCCGGTTTCCGGGTCCTGAAGCAGCACTTTACCCATGATGGTGGGCAATTTGTGCTTTACGGGATTATTGACATAGCTGGTCACCACCTTGCAGGCAAGTGCGCTCATCTCTTTGAGATACGCCGGCATGTAGAGTCCCAGACCTTCCTCGGTGAACAGATTAATGCGCGGGGGCAGAACTGCGGTGCCGGAGGCCAGCTCAGTGAACGCTTCTTCCACCACTTCCATACACTGCGCCATATCAAGCACTTTCATTACGTCATTTTGATTCAGAAATAGCATCCGCTCTCTCTCCTTGTATATTTGATTGCAATATATCACGGACAACCAATTCTGACAATCACCACAGTTCGTTGCCTTGACAGGTTCATTTCTGATACAGTGAATAATAATTTTGTATCGTTTATCAAGATACGGAAGGTGCTGATATGGCAGACAAAGATGATATCAGGCAAAAAGTGTTTCGCTTTATCGAAGGCAAGCGCGATGAAATCGTCCGCGACCTGAGCGAGCTGGTCCAGATTCCCAGCGTGACCGGGCAGGAAGGTGAGGCTCAGAAATACATGCACCGTTTATACTCAGACCTGGGCTTGAAGGTAACATCACTGGACGCCGACCGGGACAAAATACGCCGGCACGAAGCCTATGTCAAATCGGATTATGATTACCGCGGGCGGCCCAATATCGTTGGTGTCAGGGAAGGCAAGCCGTCGGCCAGGTCTTTAATACTGAACGGGCATATCGACGTGGTTCCGCCGGAACCGATTGCGGAATGGGAGTTCTCGCCCTGGGGGGGCAGAGTGGTGGGTAACAAGCTCTACGGTCGCGGTGCCTGTGACATGAAGGCAGGGCTGATGGCCAACTACCACGCTTTGAAAGCCCTGCTGGAAACCGGGGTCAAACCAGAAGGCACGGTTATCCTGCAGAGCGTAATCGAGGAAGAACCGATGGCCGGAGGTGGTACGCTCGCCTGCCTGGTCGAAGGCTTTATCGCCGATGGCCTTATCATTCCCGAGCCGAATATGAAGATTATGATTGCCCACCCCGGCGTTCTTTTCTTCAAAGTAAGGGTAATCGGGAAGTCAGCCCATGCCGGCGTGGCGCACACCGGAGTCAATGCCATCGGCAAGATGAACCGGGTCTACGACGCTCTGGTGGAACTCGATGAAAGGCGGGCGCAGGATAACCGCCATCCGCTTTTAGAGAAGCACGCCGGCCGCTCCTGCCATCTGAATATCGGCACCTATCAGGCCGGCGACTGGATTTCAACCGTGCCGGGAAGTGCGGAGATTACGTGCCGCATGTCCCACCTGCCCGCCGAAAACGCGGATGCGGTGAAGCAACAGGTCCAGCAAGCCGTTAAAAAGGCGGCGGATGGCGACGAATGGCTGCGGCAGCATCCCCCGGAGGTTATCTGGTACGAAAAACAGGTGACCCCATGGGAACAGGCGCCAGACGACCCATTTGTTCTGGCGTTCAAGACAACAGCGGACAGCACTCTAAAATCGAACGTCGAGATAGCCGGGGCTACGTGGGGCATGGACACTCGCCTGGCACCGTACTTTAACATGCCGGCTCTTTCTTTCGGGCCAAACGGTAAAAATATTCACGGGGTGAACGAATATGTGGACATTGACTCCGTGCTCGATTGCACGAAAGTGCTCGCCGCCTTCATCATGGACTGGTGCGGAGTGCCGACAAGTTAAACAAAGGAGACCAAAATGAATAAGTTGCAGGTTAACGGCGAAAGACTGTGGACTACCATCATGGAGACCGCCCGGTTCGGCAGCACCGGAAAAGGCGGCGTCTGCCGCCTGACGCTGTCCGACGCCGACCGCCAGGTGCGCGACTGGTTCGTCCGGGAATGCGAGGCAGCCGGTTGCACCATCAGCATCGACGAAATGGGCAACATCTTCGCCCGCCGTCCCGGTAAAGTCGATACGCTGCCGCCGATTGCCATCGGCAGCCACCTTGACACCCAGCCCTCCGGGGGCAAGTTCGACGGCATTGCCGGCGTCCTCTCTGGCCTTGAGGTACTGCGCACGCTGAACGAGGCCGGATATACCACCAATGCCCCGCTGGAACTTATCGACTGGACCAACGAGGAAGGTTCCCGATTCACACCGCCAATACTGGCTTCCGGCGTATTCGCCGGTGTTTTTGAGCGTGATTTTGCCTATGCCTCCGAAGACCGTGACGGCAATAAGTTCGGGGCGGAGTTGGAGCGCATCGGCTACCGTGGTGAGCGTAAATGCCCCGACCACAAACTTGGCGCCTACTTTGAGCTTCACATCGAGCAGGGGCCAACCCTGGAGGCAGAGAACAGGATGGTCGGCGTGGTCACCGGCATGCAGGGACAAAAGTGGTACGAGGTAACCGTGACCGGACAGGATGCCCATGCCGGCACCACACCTATGCCCGCCCGCCGCGACGCTATGGTGGCCTGTGCCCGAATGGTCGAGGCAGTCCATGCCATTGCCCTGGACCACTCCCCACTCGCCGTGGCAACGGTCGGCCACGTGGTGGTCAAACCAAACTCAAGAAACGTGGTTCCGGGGTCAGTCTTTTTCACCGTCGACCTCCGCCACCCGGATGACGGCGTGCTGCTTCAGATGGACCGCAAGCTCAGGGAGGCGGTCGATGCCATCGCCACAGATACCAAAGTAGAAGCCAAGCTGGTTAACAACTGGAATGTGGCTCCAATGGAGTTTGACCGGGAATGCATCAATCATGTGCGCGGCGCTGCCGAAAAGCTAGGTTACAGTCACCGTGATATTATTTCCGGGGCCGGCCATGACGCCGTCTATATCGCCAGGGTGGCACCAACGGGCATGATTTTCATACCCTGCGAAAAGGGAATCAGCCATAATGAACTGGAGGACACGAAGCCTGAATTTGTGGCGGCCGGCGCCAGCGTTCTTCTGCACGCCGTCATAGCCTACGACGAAGCTAGGAACGAAGCAATACGCTGATTGACCGCTTTCGGCGCTTCCAGCATCGAGAAATGCCCGGTATCGCCGATGATGCCTGTCTGCACGCCGGGCACATAGCCCTTGACCAGCTCCAGCCATGGCGTGGTGTCTCCCGTCTGGAGAGAAACGCGCTCCATATTCTCGTTCACGCTGGTGCTCTGGAGCAGCAATAGCGGCACCCTGATTTGGGCAAGAACCGGGTCCATTTTTTCGGCATCCCAGCCGCAGAGGCTGGCGAACAGTGGAATACCCACCCGTTCCGGCAGGGCCATCGCCCTCTTGAGTATATGGGCTGGCAACGGACTACTATCTCCCTTGAGAAACATGCTGGAGAAAGCGCGGCGTACCCAGGTGGTATAACCCGTAACCCGCATCATCTTCCGTGCTTTCTTCTCCACATCCGGTCGATTTCCCGCGGCTAGTCGACTTCCGTCAACAAATATTAAACCGGCCACCAGTTGCGGCGCGGTGTTATACGTCTGCAGCACTACCCGGCAGCCCATACTGTGCCCGATTAAAACAGCGGGCGGTATATCCAAGGTTTTTAACAAATGTCCAAGGTCGTCACTCAAGGTTTCTATGGTATAGTCGGCAGAGTCATTGCCAGACCCGCCATGGCCACGGAGATCGCAGGCCACCGTTAAATTGCTCTGGCAGAAATGCTCAACCTGATATCGCCAGTCGTCATGGCCACAGGCAAAACCGTGCACGAACACCAGCGGCGGATTGCCGGCACCCACGCACCTGTAAAAGAGTTTATTTCCGCTAATCGTCAGATATGACATATTCCGAGGATTGCTGATTTAAAAAAACGCGGATATGGAAGGCGCCACCACACAGGACCTTTAAGATGTCTTCCTGTCCTACTATTTGGCCCCGCTGCTATCATTAAAAACGGTAGCCACGATGTTTAAGAACTATAACAGGTTACTTAGTATCTTCGCCTTCCCCTATCAAAACCGCCGCCGCCGCCTCTCCTGCCTCCGCCTCCGGAGTACCCGCCTCCTCTGTCATCAGAGCGAGGGCGAGCCGCATCAACAGTGAGTGTCCGGTTCTTCACCGTTTTGCCATTGAGAGCGGCGATTGCCGCCTGACCCTCTGATACCGATGGCATCTCCACAAACGCAAACCCTCTGGGTCGACCGCTGTATCTGTCGGTTGGAATGCTCACCGATGCCACCTCTCCAAAAGAAGCGAATTCCTGTTGCAATTCCTCTTCAGTCATATCAAAAGATAAGTTGCCAACATAGATTTTCACATTAACACCGCCTTATAGATTTTTCCCCGAATGCCTGCCACCAGAATATTACCTCTGATACCGCCGCCGTCTGGCACTATTTTTTGCCTTTATGCGAGCCGCATCTCTCTCGGATATGAAATGGCGGTGAGCTTTTGCTTCCCGCAGGACACCACTCATCTGCACCATCTTCTGGAAGCGCCGCAACAATGATTCCTGAGACTCACCTTCACGTATCGAAACTGTTAATGCCATAAAACACCATCACATTCTAGCGGTACACACAGGCCAGTCATTTCCAGCCCGCATATACCCTAAATCTCGCCAAAATATTATCCGCTCTGTCTGTTTTTACGAAAGCAATCGCTACAGTACACTGGCCTATCACCGCGGGGTTCAAAAGGTACCTCGGTGTCCTTGCCACACTCAGCACACACCACGGGGAACATTTGCCGCTGGGGCCTGTAGTTGCTATCCCCACCATAACGCTCCGCCTTTCTTGCCTGGCGACAAGAAGGACAGCGCTTGGGCTCATTAGTGTAGCCTCTTGATTGGAAGAGTTCTTGTTCCTCAGCACTGAAGGTGAAGGTAGTCCCACAATCAGAACACTGGAGTGATTTGTCCTGAAAACTCATTGGATAACCTCCTCTCTTTAGATTTTAGTTAGCGTCCCGGTCATCCAATGCTTCAGCAATCTGAGGTAACCCTAAAAGCTTGTAATAACCTAAACCTACGCCAATCAGTTTAATCATACACTAAAAGGGCATTCTTCACAAGAAGTAAAGGTTGGCCCTGGCAAAGCAAGGTGAGAACTGCCGTTCCGAATACTACCCGATAAGCCCCGGTAAATAAGAACCGGCGCTGAGCTGGCGGAACAAAGAATTACTAGTTTAGTTTTCAAACTTGCCACCCAACTCAAGTTATCATCGAAAAATTAACCAGTATTAACGGAAGGCAATGATTTTAGTAAATATCAAGGGTAAAACAAACACCTCCAGTTGAAGTATGAAGAGTACCCAGGCCACAATTATCAGAGAAATTTCATAACTTATGAAATAAAACATTACCGCCAGAATCGCCAGAAGGCCAGTAATTACCGACCAGGATAAAAATATTCGGAGATTCTTCATTTTTCTCTCGGATATACCTAGCTCCCTGACAAATTTTTCACCTTCACTGATTGTTTTAAAGAGAAATATTGAGGTGAAACCCACCAGAGCCGTCGAAGCAACCAGCAATGACCGCAGGAGGTCGATTTTATACTCTATACCTGCTGGCCAGTAAATGTACACGGCAATCAGGCCCCAGGCGCCTATAGCAATGATGACAAGGAATGCTCTTACCAATATTTCAATCGTCCTTTTCACTCCTACCTCCGCTTTGGTTTCTCATTATGACCATACGTTCGACAAGGTTAACGAAAGACGATGATTTTGGCGAATATCAAGGGGAAAACCAATAGCCCCAGTTGCAATATAAATAATATCCAGACTATAAAAAATATATTGATTTCATCAATTATGAAATAGACCGCGATTGCCACAACAGTCAAGCAGCCAAAAGCTGCCGAGCGGTAGATAAATGTCCTCAACTTTCTAATTCCAATATCGGAAATTCCGAGTTTTTCGGTAAGACCCCCATTACCACGAATCAATTCAATGAGAATGATGCTGACGAAAACTACCAGCGCCAGCGAAGCAGCCAGTATCGACCACAACAGTTCAATCTTCATCGCTATCTCTACGGGCCATCTGAAATATGTCAGAATAAAAATCAGCGCCCCGGCAGCGATAAACACCACCATTGACGGTAAATTGTCCACCACCAACTGCTTAATGGCTTTTATATATTTAATAAATGCAACCAGCAGAATAATTATCGCCAGCGCAGATAAGACAATATATAACGGTCGTAATATCCCGATGCCTTTCTCCGTCGCTGGAGCCGGGCTGGCAAAGTAAAGCAATCCGCCTGTGACAATAACGACAACTATCGCTAGTATAATGGCTTTCGCTTTTTTCAATGTTGCCACCGGGCTCAGGTTTTTGTAACTACACTCTGTTTTTCCTGTTTCGCTATATCAACTCTTTTTATCAGGGA
>CAYZOI010000039.1:0-13077 GCA_964480145.1 uncultured Dehalococcoidaceae bacterium
AGTTCTGCTTCAAATGAGGCCAGTTCACCCGCCTTGCCGCCTGCTTTTATAGCCTCTATTTCGGATTTCAGGGTTTTCATCCGCGCCACCGTAGCAAAATAATCATTCACTTTTTCCACTTCGATGCTGTCTGCCCTGCCCCGTTCACAAATTGCCTGCTTTGCTGCTTTGAAAATGGTGCTGGCCTCCCATTGCGCAACGTGGAAGCGATAAGGCCTGGCAATCTGGCTTAACTGTTTATTGAAATCTTCCGTGGCAGCACACCCGATAGCGAGCAAGCAAAATGAGAGTAACCCTGCCATTACTGCTAGCTCTATCTTCAATTCAGATTTGCCTTTGCGTTAATTGTACCGATGAGGAGTCAAATTGGCTGACCTGGCCGATAGGTAATTTAGGTAAACTTGTTCGGTGGTAAGTGATTAGCCGTTCACTCTCAGAAATTTTCCATGTTTCAGTCCATTCTCACGGCGATTTTCGCCAGTTCCCAGGAGTATTCATAGAGATGCAGGCCCTTGCTCATGGCAATTATTTCCCCATCTTCAACTCCGACCTCGCTGGCCATATATTCCTTCAACAGCTGAATTGCGGCCAGGTTTGAGGGGAAGCCCGCCCAGAGGTCCCAGGAGCGGAAGTAGACAACGAAATTGAGTCTGTTATTTAAGATTCTGGTATCGATTGCCCTCAGACATGGCGGGTCTGATAGAAAGATTGACTGCGCGTCACCTACCGCCATAAAGGCCTGGTTGGTGTTATAGCCGTCTTCCTGGTACATTTTGATTACCTCGGCAATCTGCTTTTCCAGGTACTGGCCATATGTGTACTGCTCTCCCTCTTTCCGATGCGCCGTCATCAGGTACGGCAGGTATTCCTCAACATAATCCATAGTGCTTGGCGGCGGCACTCCCTGAGGCACGTCCGGTACCAGCGGCCTGGTCCCGGGATAGCGAATTTGAACAACGACGAAGTCAAGCTCCTTCCGCTGCTGGCCGGCATAGCTTCCCCGTTCAATTTTATACTCGTAGCCATCCGTCAGCGCTTTGCAGACGCACTGGAACCAGGCTTCGGACAGGTCTCGCGCCTCAATAAAAGTAGTATCCATCCGCAGGTCCTCTCTATCATATTATGTCCGCCTATTTCTTTTTGAAAATGGCGAAAAACCGGTCTTCGTACTCAGCAAAAAGGTTCCAGCGGTCGAGCTCCTTTTTCAGCTCATCTGGGTCGAAATTGCCCTTCATCACATGACGAAACATCTCTTCAATTCTTAGCCGGGCGTCCATCGGCACGCCGCTGGCATCCATGTTCAGCAGCCCCCTCGCTCCCATCTGCGAAACGTGGTGCGGTAATGCACCTCTCGCCACTTCATAGATGAATTTGAGCAACGATACGTCCCAGAGTTCATCCTCGCCTTTGACAATCGCCGCCAGAGGATCACCGCGTTTATCAATCTCAGCGTTCAGCCGGTCAACTACTGTACGCCAGTGTTCCGAGACAATGGTGAGCTCTTTGGGTTCATTACGATAGGTATAAAAGAGCCCGGGGGCATCGGGGCCATAAGTCTTGATAAGCGCATCAAGATAATGGCTGGCTTCCTGGCTGAACCCCTGCAGGTGGGACAGGTAATAAGGGGTGACAATTCTGGGCTTTTCCGCGATAACTCTTCCTTCTCTCACCACTGTCTCATTAATATCCTTGGTCAGCTCCGCATATACCGGCTCGGTAAGCAGGTAATAGTGGAGATTGGTCGTGCCGAAGGTGGCCAGCTTCTGTTTCGGCAGCCTTATTATCTCGGTACGCCAGACGGCATTTTCAATTCGGTCATCACTGTCAGACATCTGTTTCCTCTAAGATATTGCCGATAATTCCCGTTTGTATTCATTGAGGACACTGGTATACTGCATATCCAGCTGTGCCAGTACACGGCGCCATTCCTCCTGGAATTGGGGCTGGCTCTCTACATCAATTTTCATATTGGCCAGAGAGCCCATCTGCTGCTGCACCGCCTGCTGTATTTTCGCCTCAACATCGGCTTTCAATGACTCATGAGCCTGCCTTCGTTGCTGTTCACCCTGTTCCACATAATGGTCGAAGATACGCCTCATTCGACTGAACACATTCTCCACACCCACTTTATCGTTTTTCAGCAGCTTCACCCCATCCATAACCCGCTTGTTTTTCTTGCGTAATAAATCGCTCCGGGGCAGTTCGATGTTTCGTATCAGCACATCCTGAGCCCCTTCGATGACATATTTTTTCGCACCCTCATCAAATTTGCCCAGCTCAGATAGCAGGTTCAGGCTCTGCTTTAAATATCGTGCCGCCAGTTTCTCTCCCTCTGGAACGTTTTTCCATCGCAGGCGTTCCTCATCCGTTACCTCTCCCAGCTTCTCCACCTTCTCCATGGCTATTTCCAGAGCGCTCTTTATCTCTTCTCCCATGTAACTTTCCCCGAGTTTTACCTCATCCTCACCTTGCCAGTTTTCTCTATATTAAGTATTATACTAAATGCCCGTCTAAGCTTAAAGCATAAATACACAAGGAGGGATTTGCGATGCACCAGAACTGGAAATTCCACCACATCTCGGTGGTGGTCAGGGACATGGACAAGGCGATCAAATTTTACGAAACTCAGGAGATAGGGCCCTTCCCTCCTTTGCTGGGACCGCAGGGGACAGTGCCGCTGGTTGATAAAACCCTGCATGGCAAACCAGCCGAGTGGGAACTCGACCTGCGACACGCCGAGGGTGGCGTGGGTGACCTGGTTTTCGAGTTGATACAGCCGCTGGAAGGCGATACGCCGGTCAAGGAATTTCTGGATAAAAAAGGAGAGGGCATCCAGCACATCGGCTTCTTCGTCGAAGATATTGAAGCGGAAACAGCCAAGATGGCCGAAAAGGGGTTTAAAGTCACCCAGAGTGCCGAAACACCGACGGTGATATGGGCTTACTTCGGCACCGATGCCGTTGGCGGCTTTTCCATCGAACTCATGCAGAAGAAGTAAGGCTGCCTCTTATTATCCTTTTTATACTTTCCCGGCAACCAGTTCGCCCATCTCTTTGGTTCCGACCTGCTTTTGGCCTTCATCCATAATGTCGTAGGTGCGGTAGCCGTCGTTCAACACGTCAATTACGGCTGCCTCTACCGCCTGTGCTTCTCCGTCCAGGCCGCAGGAATAACGAAGCATCATCGCCATGCTCAATATGGTAGCGATGGGGTTGACCAAGTTCTGCCCGGCGCGGCGGGGAGCGCTGCCGTGAGCCGGTTCGTAAAGACCGGGCGTTCTGATCCCTTCCTGAGGTATACCGGCCAGGCTGGCGGAAGGCAGCATCCCCATTGAACCAGCCAGCATCGAGGCTTCGTCAGTCAGAATATCGCCAAACGTGTTCTCGGAGACGACGACGTCAAAGTGCTTCGGGTTTTGTATCAGGCGCATGGAACAGGCGTCAACCAGCATATGCTCCAGCTCCACATCGGGGTAATTTTGGGAAAGGTCCGTCGCCACCTGTCGCCACAGTCGAGAACATTCCAGCACATTGGCCTTGTCAACGGAAATGAGTTTTTTCTTTCTTCCCCGAGCGAGCTCAAAACCTACCTTTACGATGCGCTCAATCTCCTTTTCCGAGTAGGTCATGGTATCCACTGCACGCCAGCCACCGGGGGCTTGCCAGCGCTTTTTGGGTCGGCCGAAGTAGAGTCCGCCGGTAAGCTCACGGACAAAGATGAAGTCAACCCCTTCCACAACTTCGGGTTTCAGGTTGGAGGCATTAATCAGCATCGGCAGAGTCCTGACCGGACGCAGGTTGGCGAATAATCCCAGTTTCCGGCGCAGCGCCAGGATACCCTCTTCGGGGCGGACTTTTACACCGGGGGCATCAAATTTGGGGTCGCCGACCGCGCCCAACAGCACGGCATCGCTTTTTTTACTCATCTTCAGCACGTCCGATGGCAGTGGCATCCCGGTGGCATCAATCGCCACTCCACCGACAAGGCCATTATACAGGTCAAACGTGTGCCCGTATTTCTTGCCCACAACCTGAAGTACGTCAACCGCGGCTTGCGTAATTTCCGGGCCAACGCCATCTCCGGGTAAGACCACAATGCGAAACTTCATTTTATACTCTCCCGCTCGTCAAGCGTTTCTTCGTATATTCAATCAACCCGCCGGAGGAAATAATCTCGGCCATGAAATCGGGATAGGGGCTGGCGGTAAAGGTCAGGTTTTTGGTTACGTTTTTTATCCCACCATTGGAGAGGTCGACTTCCACAATATCGCCGGATTCGGTATTATCCACCGCCTCATCGCTCTCAAGTAAGGGCAACCCTATATTGATGGCATTGCGGAAGAATATGCGGGCGAAGCTCTTGGCTATAACGCAGGAAATGCCGGCTGCCTTGAGCGCCATCGGGGCATGCTCCCGCGAGGAGCCGCAGCCAAAATTGGTGGTCGCCATCATGATATCGCCCGGCTCCACCTTCTTCAGAAAATCCTCGTCAATATCTTCCATACAGTGCTTGGCCAGCTCCGCCGGGTCGTAGACATTCAGATAACGCGCCGGGATGATAACATCGGTGTTCACATCGGCGCCGTACTTGTGAACTTTGCCTTTTAGCATTAAAAAATAACCTCCTCACTTATTTGCTTAGCAAATCTCCACCAGCACTTTTTCAAAATCCCTCACTACCGGCGGCTTCTTTCCCCTGCCCGGCTCAATGGTGTGCCCTTCGGCCTGAAGCCGGGACGCCTGTGCTTCCACGCCGCCCGGGTACTTTTCGTTCAGCTCCCCTTTAGATTTCAGAGTCCGCCAGTAAGGGGTGACATCTTTCTTGCCTTCACCGGCATCTTCTTCGGCGGCACGGGCAGCGATATTACAAAAGATTCCGGTGGTGATGGGGCAGCCGATGCTGGCACCATGCTTTCGAGCCAGGGACTCGCGGATACGGTTGATTGTCACCAGCCTGCCCTCCGGGACACTCCTCATGGCCTCGTCGACCTCAATGGGGGCGGGAATGACGCAGGTCCCGGTCCCCCAGCGCTTGCTCATTTTATCGTTAATTTCAATCACTCTGGGCAGGTCTTTACTATCGTGCAGTTTCTCGCGCCAGCTTTTCCGCATTTTGACCATCGCTCCGCCTCCTCAGCAGCCCGATTTTTTTCCGGTGATATTTTCGATATCAATCCTTACCACCGCAGTACGGTCAGCCTTTTCAAATGACACGGCCGGCCTTTTTTCCCCAAACTGCCGCATAAGCACCGTCAAACCACGGATTTTGTCGGCTTCATCCTCCAGGATATGCGCGCGACCCACACCGATAACGCTCCGGTATCTGGCTGACCAGCCGCAGGGTTTCTCGGCGTCGGTAATCTCAACATCCGTGTCTATTTCCACGCAGACCCGATTATTATTCCTGATAAGCTCCAATTTGCGGCCTTCCGGCGCGCAGTGGAAGTAGAAAGCATTCTTTTCGTAGCCGAAGCAGACCGGCACCACGTAAGGCTCATTGCCATCTACGAAGCCGAGCCGGCATACCCTCGTCTGCTTTATGATTTGCTCTATCTCAGTGGGGTCAGTGATTTCCTTCTCTTTTTTCCGCATTGCCCGTCCTATTTCACAACCTCGCCGGGACTGGTGATTCGGCCGGTCACGGTACTGGCGGCAGCAACTGCCGGATTGGCAAGATACACCTCCGACTTGGGGTGCCCCATTCTGCCGACAAAATTGCGGTTGGTGGTGGATATACAGCGTTCCCCTGATGCCAGCACACCGGTATGGCCACCAAAGCACGGCCCGCAGGTAGGAGTGCTCACCGCAGCACCGGCTTCAATGAATATCTCAATAAACCCTTCTTTTAGAGCGTCGGCATATACCTGCTGAGACCCCGGAATAATAATGCAGCGGACATTGGGATGCACTTTCTTCCCTTTCAATATCTGAGCGGCAATCCGCAAGTCGTCATATCTACCGTTGGTGCAGCTGCCGATAATCGTCTGGTTAATTTCGATATCTCCCGCCTGACTGACCGGCCTGGCGTTGGCTGGCGAATGAGGGAAAGCCACCTGCGGCTCCAGCCCGGTAACGTCATACTCGATTACTCTAGCATATTCAGCATCCGGGTCAGGCTCATATACATTATAGGGACCCTTTGCTTTTGCTTTTATGTAAAGTTGTGTTCTATTGTCCACCCGGAAAAGCCCGGCCTTGCCCCCGGCTTCAATAGCCATGTTGGCCATGGTGAAACGCCCGTCCATGGGCAGAGCGTCAATCGCTTCACCGGTGAACTCCATCGCCGAATAAAGCGCACCGTCAACACCGATGTCACCGATAGTATGGAGGATGAGGTCCTTCCCTCCTACCCACTTGCCCAGGTTGCCGTGGTACACGAACTTTATCGTCGGGGGAACTTTCATCCAGAGGTCTCCGGTTGCCATAGCCGCTGCCATGTCAGTTGAGCCTACACCAGTGGCAAAGGCGCCTACCGCGCCGTAGGTACAGGTATGGGAATCGCCGCCGATGATCACCTGGCCGGGAAGCACGATACCCTGCTCCGGCAGCAGTACATGCTCAATCCCCGCCTTTCCAATTTCAAAGAACACGTTGCCCTGCTCGCGGCAAAACTCACGCATCATCTTGGCAATCTCGGCGGAGGCAATGTCCCGGGTGGGCATAAAATGGTCGAGCACCATCACGATTTTCTTGGGGTCAAAGACACGGCTCACGCCAATTTTCTGGAACTCCTTGATGGCAATTGGGGCCGTAATATCATTGCCCAGAACCACATCCACCTTGGCATTGACGAATTCCCCGGAAGTTACCTGCTTTCGACCCCCTGCATGTGCCGCCAGTATTTTCTCAGCCAGATTCATCTTCATTTCCTCCCTTTGCGCTTCTCAAATGAATTCTATCCTATCCAGCGAGGCATGATTAGCACACCAAGAACAATAGCCGCGGCTACCGCCGCTATGATATATAAACCCGTTCCCGCCGCAAGGCCAATACCAGCCATCACCCAGATTGTGGCCGCCGTGGTCAGGCCAGCAACAATGCCCCCCTGGCGGTGCAGGATGACCCCGGCCCCCAGAAATCCAACGCCGACCACCACTCCAGCGGCTACCCGTGACGGGTCGCTGGCAGCGCCAAATCCGTAAATGGAAACGAGAGAAATCAGGGCCGCCCCGGTTGAGATAAGAACATGCGTTCTCATCCCGGCCTGTTTTCCGGCTCTTTCTCTCTGGTATCCGATGACCGCTCCCAGAGCAGCGGCCAGCAGGAGTCGCAGCACCATTTCCAGTGCGATAGGCATCTCAGGCTCTACTCAGCTTTCTTTTTTACAGTCAACAACCGGTTGAGGGCATTGATATACGCTTTAGCGCTTGCCACTATGATATCGGTATCCGCTCCTCGCCCGGTATAGGTAACGCCATCACTCTCAATCCGGCACAGCACCTCACCAATGGCGTCAATACCTTCGGTTATTGATTTAATGCTGAATTCGGTAAGCGTATTGGGCACCTTAACTATCTTATCAACCGCTTTGAAGGCCGCGTCAACCGGCCCGCTGCCCAGCGCGGCATCGGATTGCGCCTGTCCTTCAGAGTCGGTTATTACCACCGACGCCGTTGGAATGCCACGGTCTCCGCAGGAAATTTGAATGCGGTCGAGGTGGTAAACCTCTGAAACCGTGCGCTGTTCCTCGGCAACCAGCGATTCGATATCCCGGTCGGCTACTTCTTTTTTCTTATCCGCCAGCTCCTTGAAAGCACGAAAGACACGAGTGAAGTCTTCGTCTTCCAGGGTGTAACCCAACTCGGCCAGCCTCTCACGCAGGGCATGCCGCCCACTCAATTTGCCCAGCACCAGGCTGCTTGATGGTATGCCCACGGTCTTGGGGTCCATGATTTCGAAGGTGATGGGCATCTTGATAACACCGTCCTGGTGTATCCCGGACTCATGCCGGAAGGCGTTGGCGCCAACGATGGCCTTATTCGACTGCACGGAGAATCCGGTCAGCTCGCTTACCATCCGACTCGTTTTGTAGATTTGCCTGGTATCTATACCCGTATCGAGGTTAAATAAGTCGTGGCGGGTCTTGATAGCCATCACAACTTCCTCAAGTGAAGCGTTACCTGCCCGCTCCCCGATGCCATTGATGGTGCATTCCACCTGTCGACACCCGTGCCTGACTGCCTCCAGGCTATTCGCCACCGCCAGGCCGAGGTCATTATGGCAATGCATACTGACCACGGTCTTTTCGATACCGGGTATATTCTGGAAAATACCATCGATGAGTCTACCAAACTCCTCCGGAATAGAATAGCCTATGGTATCAGGGATATTGAGCGTGACAGCGCCGGCTTCAATAGCCACTTGAAGTATCTGGTACAGATAGGCCGGTTCGGTCCGGCTGGCATCCATTGGTGAGAACTCGACGTTATCGGTGTAGCCCTTCGCGTGGGATACCATGTCACGCGTCAATTGCAGAATTTCATCGCGGTCTTTTTTCAACACGTGCATGAGGTGGGTATCCGATGAGGATACGAATACGTGAATACAGGGACGTGCCGCGCCTTTAACCGCCTCCCAGGCACGGTCAATATCGCCCGCATTCGCTCGCGCGAGCCCACAGATAATACTGCCGCGTACTTCCTCAGCGATGAGCTTTACCGACTCAAAATCGCCCGGTGAACTGATGGGGAAGCCAGCCTCAATGACATCCACACCGAGCTTCTCAAGCTGCCTGGCGATTTCAAGTTTTTCCTTAAGGTTGAGGCTGCCGCCGGCTGCCTGTTCGCCATCGCGCAGTGTGGTGTCAAAGATAATTACTTTGTCCATCTCGCTCCCCCATTTTTCAGTGCTTGTTTAACTGTCGTCAAGATTTCTGTTTATTTGGCCAGCCACGGCATCATCTTGCGCAGTTCAGCACCAACTATCTCAATCGGGTGCTCCCTGTCCTTGCGCGTGAGCGCATTGAATACCGGCAGACCGGCGTGGTTCTCCAGAATCCACTCACGGGCAAAGGTGCCGTCCTGAATCTCACCCAGGATCTCCCACAGATTTTCTCTTACGCCTTCGTCAATTACCCTCGGCCCTCTGGTTATATCGCCGTACCGAGCGGTATGGCTCACCGAGTCGCGCATGAAGCTAATGCCGCCTTTGTAGATAAGGTCGACAATGAGCTTGAGCTCGTTAAGGCACTCAAAGTAAGCCAGCTCCGGCTGATAGCCAGCCTCCACCAGCGTTTCAAAAGTGGCCTTGAGCAGAGCGGTAACTCCACCGCAGAGTATTGTCTGCTCGCCGAAGAGGTCGGTCTCAGTTTCCTCGGCGAAGGTCGTTTCCAGGACTCCGGCACGGGCGCAGCCTATGCCTGCTGAGTAGGCCAGTGCCTTCTCTTTCGCCTGTCCGGAGGCATCCTGATAGACGGCTATCAGCGCAGGTACACCCTGCCCTTGAGTAAAGAACTCGCGGAGCAGCGTGCCCGGGCTCTTGGGCGCTATCATGGTTACATCGATGTCCGGCGATGGCACAACCTGGCTGTAGTGGACGGTGAAGCCGTGGGAAACCATAAGCATATTGCCCTTGGATAGTCCCGGGGCGATGTGCTCGTTGTAGACTTTCTGATGCAGGCTATCCGGAGCCAGCAGCATGATGATATCAGCCGCTTTCGCTGCCTCTGCCACCGAGGCTACCTTAACGCCGTCAGCTTCAGCCCTCGCCTTACTCTTACTGCCTTCCTGAAGTCCTACAATCACCTCGCAGCCGCTATCTTTAAGGTTCAGTGACTGGCCACGTCCCTGGTTACCATAGCCGATAACGGCAATCACTTTGCCTTTCAGCAAATTCGGATCTACATCTTTCTCGTAATACACCTTAGCCATATCTTTTTATTCAACCCCCTTTATCATTTACTCGCGCCTTTAAAATCCGCGCTGATTCAGATTGAGACTGTAATTACAATAGCTTATATCCTTCCTTTCTAGTTTTTAACGATCCTTCTTTAACACGCAACTGGCCGATACCTCCCCGCAGCATGGCGATGCTGCCTGTCCGGGCCACCTCTTTTATTCCAAAACTTCGCAGCAAGTTTAGCAACGAATCAATCTTATCTTCATCGCCGGTTATCTCGATGGTCACAGAATCACCAGCCACATCGACAATGTTGGCACGGAAGATATCAACAATTTCAATTATTTCACTGCGGGTCGACGAGGTTGCCTTGACCTTTATCAGTGCCAGCTCCCGCACCGTGATATTATCGTCAGTAACATCGACAACCCTGACCACGTTCACCACCTTGCTCAATTGCTTTCTTACCTGCTCCAGAATACTGGCTGTACCGTTAACCACGATGGTCATGCGGGACAGGTCGGGCAGTTCACTATGTCCCACGGCAATGCTTTCAATATTGAAGCCCCGCCTTCTAAACAGGCTGGCCATACGGGTCAGCACACCGGGTTTGTCCTCAACCAGCGCCACCAGAGTATGCCTCATCTTCAACAAATGCTGTCTCCGTGTCTATCCCCGTAAAGGGCTGTTTTCCTCACTTCATGCCACGTCTTCCGTGGTAATATCCAGGACCTTCACGACGTCGACTATTTTTTCCAGCTGTCTCCGGACCTGCCCCAATATCACTGCCGAGCCTGAGACGACAATGGCAACCCTGGTCAGGCCAGGGCGGTCACTGTCCTCAGGTTCTATGGTTTCGAGCACGTTTACGCTGTGTATATTAAAGCCCCTTCTCCGGAAGACATTGGACATGCGGTTCAAAACGCCGGGTTTATCCTCTACCAATGCCAGCAGAATATGTTTCGTAGCTGCCATCATGCCACCTTTTTCGAGCCTAGATATTGCTCACTTTCAGTTTCTTTGAATCCGAAATGGCCTTTACCGGTTGTTTGGGCTCTTCAATAACCTCGGCAACCGTGGCCCCAGGCGGAATCATGGGGTAAACGTTTTCTTCCGGCTCCACCTTGAAATCAATCAGGAACGGCCCGTTGTGTGCCATCGCCTGTTCGATTGCCGGGGCTACTTCTTCTTTATGCTTGACCTGCAATGCGGGCATACCATACCCTTCTGCAATCTTAACAAAGTCGGGGCAGGATATCGGTGTGGCTATATACCGCCCTTTATAAAACAGCTGTTGCCACTGCCTTACCATCCCCAAGTATCCATTATTGATAATGGCTATCTTGACCGGCGTCTGCTCCTGAACGATAGTGCCCAACTCCTGAATGGTCATCTGAAAACTGCCGTCTCCGTCAATGCACCAGACCGCGGTATCGGGACAGCCAATTTGCGCCCCCATAGCCGCTGGCAGGCCAAATCCCATTGCGCCGAGACCTCCGGATGAAAGCAGCGTATTGGGCTTATTGAACCAGTAATGCTGTGCCGCCCACATCTGGTGCTGCCCGACTCCAGTAACGATTATGGCTTCGCCCCGGGTTTTTTCATATATCTGGCGAACCACGTACTGCGGCAGAAGCCCATCGTCGCCCCTGATATCGATTGATGGGTGTTCCTTCCGCCAATCATCAAGCTGATTAATCCAACTGAGGCGGTCAACAGGAACAAGCTGTTTGTTCAGTGCCTGCAAAACCATCCTGATATCACCCACGATGGGTACGTCCACGCGGACATTCTTGCCAATCTCAGCCGGGTCAATATCAATGTGCACGATATGAGCGTGAGGGGCAAAGGCGCTTATTTTTCCCGTTACCCGGTCATCAAATCTCATGCCAAGGGCGATAAGCACATCGGCGTTCTCAATGGCATAATTCGCGTAGACCATTCCGTGCATGCCCACCATACCATAGCTGAGGGCATGGCTCTCCGGAAAGCAGCCAACGCCCAGTAAGGTAGTCGCCACCGGTACCTGTGCCGTTTCCGCCAGGTATTTCAGTTCATCGTATGCCTCGGAAACATTAACCCCCCGCCCGGCAATGATAATGGGATGCTTGGCCTCATTAATCAGCTTGGCCGCCTTCTTGATTTGCGCCGGATGACCCTGCAGCGTTGGTTTGTAGCCGGGCAAATCTATTTTTTCCGGATAGCTGAACTCGGTTTGCTCCAGAAATACGTCGCGGGGTATGTCAATTAATATGGGGCCGGGACGCCCGGTGCGGGCCAGATGAAAAGCCTCTTTGATTATTGTAGCCAGTTGGTTCACATCCATGACCAGATAGTTATGTTTGGTGATGGGCAGCGTTATACCGGTAATATCCGTTTCCTGAAAGGCATCGCGGCCAATGAAATCCCTCCGGACCTGTCCGGTTATCGCGATTATCGGAACCGAATCCAGAAAGGCGTTGGCAATGCCGGTAACCAGATTGGTTGCTCCGGGACCGGACGTGGCAAAGCACACGCCTACTTTTCCCGTCGCCCGCGCATAGCCGTCAGCGGCGTGTGATGCCCCCTGTTCGTGGCGTACTAGAATATGCCGGAGCTGTGGATACTGCGGCAGGGTATCATAGAGTGGAATGACCGCCCCACCGGGAAAACCAAAAATAATATCCATCCCTTCTTTTACCAAGCTTTCACATAAAACCTGTGCCCCTGTCAGCTTCATGGCAAGCCTCCTCTAGCCTCCGAATACCGCTCCGGTACTCGCCGAGCATACCTTCTCGGCGTAATATTTGAGATAACCGGTCTTTGCCTTCGATTCAAACGCCGGCAATTGCGCCAGACGTTGTTCTATTTCTTGCTCCGTCAATTCTACTTCCAGTTTGTAATTCGGAATATCAACTACAATGGTATCCCCGTCTCTCAAAGCGGCAATTGGACCCCGGCTTGCCGCCTCCGGAGAAACGTGACCGATGGCAGCACCGCGAGAACCGCCGGAAAAGCGCCCGTCGGTTATGAGAGCAACCTTATTATCTATTCCCAGACCGCTGAGAAGAGAGGTGGGGGTCAGCATCTCCCTCATGCCCGGACCGCCTTTTGGTCCTTCGTAGCGGATAACGACCACGTCTCCCTCTTTTATAGTGCCATCCATAATGGCCCTAGTTGCTTTCTCTTCGGAGTCAAATATTCGGGCCGGCCCGCGATGCGAGAGCATCTCTTCAGCTACCGCCGACCTCCGCACTACAGC
>CAYZOI010000040.1:0-12694 GCA_964480145.1 uncultured Dehalococcoidaceae bacterium
AGACCGATGAGTTCACCTTCGTCTGTCCCTGGACCGGGCTGCCGGACTTCGCCCGGCTGGTGATTCGATACGTGCCGGGGAACTCTCTCGTGGAGCTGAAATCACTCAAGTACTATCTTACCTCATATCGCAACGTGGGCATCCTGCAGGAGTATGCCGTCAACCGTATTCTGGAGAACCTTGTACAGCTTTTAAGGCCCGTCTCCATGGTGATTGAGGCGGAATACCGTGAGAGGGGTGGGATAAAGACCAGGGCAACCGCCCGATATGATAGCACTAAAGGCAAGGAGGTCACAGGTGAAAGTTAATCAGGTAAAGGATGCACCGCCCAAAGAAGGACACGCCGGTGCTGTGATGCGCGAGGTCATCACGGCCGATGACGGAGCGCCTAACTTCGCCATGCGTGTTATTGAGGTTAAGCAGGGGGCAACCACGCCGTCGCACTCACACGACTGGGAACACGAGGTACTGGTGCTGTCAGGCCGTGCCAGGGTGAAGGGGGAAAAGGGGGAGACGGAAATAGCCAAAGACAGCGTCATCTATATCCCGCCCAACGAGCACCACTGCTTTGAAACTATCGGCGATGAGCCGCTCCGCTTTGTCTGAGTTATCCCCAACCCCCGCTAAGTTTTAGCGGCTCAGAACAGACCACCAGCCAGACCGTTATTCCGGCGGTGTGCGTCGTGGCACGCAAATCGTCGGAATTTTTCTTATATAGAAGGATACAGGTGATAAATTACGCATTTGCAAAATTGCGCAAAAGAGTATTGACGTAATTGCGCAGATGCGTTATATTAGTTATAGATTATGCCGGTTATCTGTATTGCCAACCAGAAAGGCGGCGTGGGCAAGACGACCACGGTGGCCGCGCTTGCCGACGGCCTGAGCGAACACGGTAAGCGTACCCTCCTGATTGACTGGGACCCGCAGGCATGCCTTACCATCAGCCTGGGGCTCAATCCGGATAATATGGCGCGTACCGGATACGATGTCCTGGCAGCCGCCATAAACGGTAAGCACAGCCCGTCAATCAGGGACGTGGTTTCCCCGACCGCTGACCCGAATATCGCTATTGTCCCTGCCAATATAGAGCTGGCGCAGGCACAGCTTGACCTGGTGGAGGCAGCCAACCGGGAAACCCTGTTAAATGAGATGTTGCGAGACGTGCGTCCGGCGTATGACTTTATACTTATCGATTGCCTGCCCAGCCTTGGCCTGTTGACCATAAACGCCTTGACCGCCGCCGACGAAGTCGTTATCCCGCTGCAGGCCGACTTTCTGGCCATGAAAGGGCTGGTGCGCCTGTTGACGACGATTATCACGGTCAAGGAAAAGCTCAACCCGCCATTGAATATCGCCGGCATATTGTTCACCATGACCAGCTCGCGCACATTACACAGCAAGGAGGTTATGGAGGTCACCCGACGGGCGTTTGGTGACCGGATAAAGATATTCGAGGCCATTATCCCGACCAGTGTCCGCTTTAAAGAAGCCCCGGCGGCGGGAAAGTCAATACTGGCCTATGCTCCCAGGTCGGATGGAGCCGGTGCCTACCGTTTGCTAACAGAAGAGGTGATGAGAAATGAAACGGGCTAGCATAACTGAAGAACTTGCCTATGGAAACGCCCTGGACCGTCTTACCGGGGAAAAGAGAAAGGCGGCGCCATCGCCAAGGCGACAGACCGCAGCGCCGGCCAGTACGGCAATGATAAAGCTGTCCGTGTTTCTCAACCGGGAAGAGGACGGCTATCTGGAAAGCCTGGCGTCAACCGCCAAGTTCAGCGGTGGCAAGAAAATAAGCAAGACCAGGCTGATTCAGGCCATGGTACGGGCTTTCCGCCAGAGCAAGCTGGACGTTCGTGGCGTCAGGACCGACGATGAGCTTCTAAAAAGAGTAATTGCGCAAATGCGCAAAAATATCTAAAGATAGTTAAAGGTATTTTGATTATTTTTTCTTCGTTTTCATAAGCGCCATGCTTATCGCTTCCCGCACCGTGCCGGCGGGAACGAGCTCAATGCCTTTCGGCGGGTGACTGATTTTCGGGCCAACTCTGGGCACCAGGCAGCGCGGAAACCCTAATCTGGCGGCCTCGGCAACGCGGCGGTCAAGCTGGGAGGCGGAACGAAGCTCCCCGCTCAGGCCGACCTCGCCGATGACAACCAGGCCAGGGTCGACAACACTATTGCGAAAGCTGGAGGCAATGGCCAGCGCGATGCCCAGGTCGGCCGCCGGCTCATTGATTTTAAGGCCGCCGGTCACATTCACCATAACATCCTGGTTGCCCAGGCGCAGGCCCAGGCGCTGGGTCAGCACCGCGGTAACCAGCAGCAGACGATTAAAATCAACGCCGTTTGCGGTCCGTCTGGGATAGCCAAAACTGGTATAAGTGGTGAGCGCCTGAATCTCAATCAGCAGCGGCCGACTGCCTTCTATGGTGGATACCACGACGGAACCAATGGCCTCACCTGGGCGCTGGGAAATGAAGGCCTGGGAGGGATTTTCAACCTCGACCAGTCCCTGTTCTTTCATTTCAAAGACACCGATATCATTGGTAGAGCCGAAGCGATTTTTCACACCGCGCAGCAGGCGGTATGCGCTGAAGGGGTCGCCTTCGAAATAGAGCACCACGTCCACGATATGCTCAAGGATGCGTGGCCCGGCGATGGTGCCGTCTTTGGTGACATGCCCGGCGATGAATGCCGGCACCGATTTGAGCTTGGCCCAGCGCATAAGCCGCTGGGTGCACTCCCGGACCTGGGTGACGCTGCCCGGTGTATTGCCCAGCTCCGGTAGAAAGACAGTCTGTATCGAGTCGATAACAACAAGACCTGGGGAGAGCTGGTCCAATTGTTCCAGGATTATCCCCATATCCGTCTCGGCCAGCAGGAAAAGCCTGTCGCCAGTGATACTTAATCTTTCCGCTCTCAGCTTTATCTGGTGCCGGGTTTCTTCGCCGGAGACATAGGCCACTGTCCTTTTATTATCCGCCATAGCCGCTGATGCCTGGAGGAGAAGCGTGGACTTGCCGATGCCGGGCTCGCCGCTGATGAGCACCAGTGAACCGGGAACCAGGCCGCCGCCGAGCACGCGGTTGAACTCCGAAATGGGCAGGGAAATGCGACCGGCCGACTCTAAAGTGACCTCCGATAACTGCTGTGGAGGGCTCATTTGAGAGGCAGGGCGTGATGTGCTCGAAGTGGCGACCGCGGTCACCTCAACCAGGCTGTTCCATTCCTGGCAATCAGGACAGCGTCCCAGCCACTTCAGGCTTTCCTTGCCGCACTGCTGGCAGACGAAAACGGTGCGCCTATCCGATTTGCTCACAGAATGAATTTACTCGATTTTCGGTAATTAAGCAAGGGGTTAGAACCGCCAGGTTAGGAGCCGAAGATACTGTAGAAAATGGGCATTTCGCCGGCAAAGCCGCTGATGTAAATGCCGGTGAGTATGGCGGTGGTGATAACGCCGGCCACGCACGGGCCCATGGCAAAGGGCAGAATCATGGCTTTTTTATTGACCGCGGCGGCGCATTTCTGGGCTACTTTGGCCGTGGTCGGTACGCAGGAAACGGCGGCGATGCCGATCAGTGGATTGAATGGCTCTTTGGAAAATTTGCTGTAGATAAGGCCACCGACGATACCGCCCAGGCCGGAAAGCGTGAGGGCAATGACGCCCAGGACGAGCAGAATCAGTACCTTGGGGTTCAGGATGATGTCAACGCCGAGGAGGGCGCCCAGCGTGAAGCCGAGGAAGAAAGTGGCGCCGTACAGCAGTGGGCCGGAGAGGAATTCAACGAATCGCAGAACGCCGGCCTCCTTGACAGCCAGGCCGACGAAGAAAGAAGCGAAAAGCGGAGCTGCCACCGGGAAAAGGATGCAGAGGAAAGCGCAGGCGATGACGGCGAAGGCGAATTTCGCCCCCGGTGATACCCGAGGTATGGTGCGCCAGTCCATCTCAACCGCCCTCAGTCTTCTGGGGATGATTTTAGCCAGTAAGGGAAAGCCGGCATAGCAGACGCCGAGATAAACATAGGCCACCACCGTGATGGGAACAAACATGTCCCGGGCCAGCATAATCGAGCCGTAGAGCACCATCGGGCCATCGGCACCGCCAACGAGGGCGATGGCCGCCGCCTCATTGGGCAGAAGGCCCATCGCCATGGCGATGGGCAGAGTAATTATCGTACCGAGCTCGGCACAGATGGCCAGAAAGAGGCTCATATAAGGCTTGGCCAGCAGTATATCAATATCGGTGATGGCGCCGATACCCATGAAAACAAGGCAGGCAATCAGGCCGTTGCTGAAGGTAAAGGTGTAAATCGGCTGCAGGAAGTCTATCTGCAGGTAATACATGAGCTCCTCTACATTACCGGCGAGGGGGTTGATGAACAGATTGCCCATCTGTCCGGCCTCGAACATCATCAGGCCGCCGTTCACCGCCAGCATACCGAAGCCCATGGGAAGCATAATCAGGGGCTCTAAAATCTTCTTGTAGGAAAGATAAACGAAGAGAAAGCCGAGCGCGATAAGGAGCACCCGGCCGCCGGCGATGGCCGGTTCATTCAGGAAAAAAGTATAAAGCCCCTGGAATAATTGCAGAAACTGCATCGGTATTAACCGCTGTTACCTTCCTGTTTATCGGCACCGGCAGCGGCAGGTTTCCCTCCTCTCTGGACAACGAGAGCGATGCCCTTGATGATGGCCGCCACGAAAAGCGCAATGACCATCATGATGCCATAGGCAATAAAGGCAAAGATTAATGAATTCAGAACCATGTAATCTTACTCGTATTCAATAACGGCGATGGTATCGCCGGGTTTCACTGTCTGGTCGGCGACTATTCCCACCTTGGCCACCGTGCCTGTCACCGGGGCCAGAATCGGGTTTTCCATCTTCATCGACTCCAGCATGCAGATGATGTCGCCTTCTGCGATTGTGTCTCCTTCTTTAACATCCACGCTGATGATTTTACCGGTGATGGGAACCTCTACGTTTTCCTGTGCCATTTTGAGTTCCTTTCTTAAATTTGAAGAAATAAAAAGGGCGGCTAGTTCACCTCGTTTTGCGTCCACCGCCCTCGCTGAGAAATCGGGTACCTGAGTTATGAGGCATTAATTTTCCTCTCCCATTAAAGCGCCCACCGCAGTAACGGGGCGCACCACAATCTGGTCGTCTTCCAGGTCGACGATTACGGAATCGCCGGACTGGAAGTTGCCGCGGAGCAGGTCTTCAGAAAGCTTGTCCTCAACCATGTCCTGAATGACACGCCGCAGCGGCCGGGCACCGTAGACCTCGTCGTAACCCTTTTCCCCAAGGAAGTCCTTGGCCGCGTCAGTCACTTCCAGGGCAATATCTTTCTCCTTAAGCTGCTGGGTTACCGAGGTCAGCATAAGGTCGACAATCTGGCGTATCTGCTCCTTGCTCAGAGAGTGGAAGACCACGACCCCGTCAACCCGGTTGAGAAACTCGGGGCGGAAAGTCTTCTTCATCTCGTTGAGCAGGTTTTCTTTCATTTTGTCGTAGGCCTGCTCACGCGTCTTTGCCTCGTTCGAGCCGGACGTGAAGCCAAGCACCGTACCTTTCCGTATCATCTCGGCGCCAACGTTGCTGGTCATGACGATAATGCTGTTGCGGAAATCAACCCGGCGGCCCTTGGCATCGGTCAGGTGGCCGTCATCAAAAATCTGGAGCAGCAGATTGAATACATCGGGATGCGCCTTTTCAATCTCATCAAGAAGGATGCAGCAGTATGACTTGCGCCTGACCGCCTCGGTCAGCTGTCCGCCTTCTTCGTAGCCAACATAACCGGGAGGGGCACCAACCAGTCGCGAGACGGCAAACTTCTCCATGAACTCGGACATATCCAGACGGATGAGCGTGTCCTCGTTGCCGAACATGAATTCGGCCAGAGCACGGACCAGCTCCGTTTTGCCCACGCCGGTCGGCCCGAGGAAGATGAAGTTCCCTATGGGTCGTCTCGGGTCTTTCAATCCGGCCCGGGCTCTCCTGATGGCCTTGGCAATGGTATTGATTGCCTCGTCCTGCCCGATGATGCGCTGGTGCATCACCTCTTCCATGTTTAACAGGCGGTTCGTTTCATCACCGGCCAGCTGCACCACGGGTATGCTCGTCCACATGCTCACCACTTCAGCGATGTTTTCCGCGGTCACTACCGGTTGGTTCTGCGTTTGCTCCGCCCGCCATTCCTCTTCGAGGGCACGTGCTTTATCATCGAGCTGCAGTTCCTCTTCCCTGAGTTCGGTAGCCCGGTCGTACTCCTGGGCCGCCAGGGCGGTATCCTTATCCTTGCGCTTGGTATCCGCAAGCTGTTTGGTCTCCTTGAGTGAGGCAGGCATGGTATAGTGCTTTATCCTTACCCGGGAGGACGCTTCATCAATCAGGTCAATGGCCTTATCGGGCAGGAAGCGGTCAGGTATGTACCTGGCGGCGAGCGTGGATGCAGAGTGCAGCGCCTCATCGCTGATGGTTAAACGATGGTGGTCTTCATAGCGCCCTTTTATACCGTGCAGAATGTCAAGGGTCTCTTCAACGGTGGGTTCTTCCACCAGCACCGGCTGAAAGCGGCGTTCCAGGGCGGCATCGCGCTCCACATATTTGCGGTAATCATCCAGAGTGGTGGCGCCAATGCATTGCAGTTCACCGCGTGACAGCGAAGGTTTGAGGATATTGGCCGCGTCAACGGCTCCCTCGGCGGCGCCGGCACCCACCATAGTATGAAATTCGTCAATGAAAAGCACGCAGTTGCCTGCGGTTTTTATTTCCTCGATAATTTTCTTGACCCGTTCCTCGAACTCGCCGCGGTATTTTGTCCCGGCGACGAGCGACCCCATATCCAGGGCGACGAGTCGACGCTCCTCCAGTGTTTCGGGGACATCACCGGCAATGATGCGGTGTGCCAGGCCTTCCACGATGGCAGTCTTGCCAACGCCCGGCTCACCGATAAGCGCGGGATTGTTCTTGGTGCGGCGGCTGAGTATCTGAATAACCCGCTCGATTTCCTTCACCCGTCCGATAACCGGGTCGAGTTTACCAGCGCGGGCGGCGGCGGTCAGGTCAACGCCGAGTTGGTCGAGAGCCGGGGTTCGGCTTGCCCCACGGCCAGCTTTGGAACGGGGCACTCCCTGGCTGAGAACCTGAGCCGTTTCGGAACGAGCTCGCTCCAGGGTAACCCCGAGGCTGTTAAGCACGCCGGCGGCAACTCCTTCGCCCTCACGCAGCAAGCCCAGCAGGAGGTGTTCCGTACCGATGTAATTGTGGCTGAGCTGTCGCGCTTCATCAATGGCCAGTTCAATAACACGCTTGGCACGAGGCGTGAGCCCGGTTTCACTGGTACCCGGTCTTTCGCCACGGTCGCTGTTGAATTCCACCGCCGTCCGTATTTTATTCAGACTGACACCAAGGTTGGTCAGTATTTTGGCGGCGACACCCTCCTCCTCACGCACCAGGCCAAGAAGAATGTGCTTCGTGCCAATTGAAGTGTGGTTCATCTGGCGAGCTTCTTCCTGGGCGATGGTCAGCACTCTGCGCGCCCGCTCGGAGAACTTCTCAAATCTGCTTGACATTTCTCTCCCTAGATATACTGCTCACCATTATTCAATTTATAGTGTAAAGCAACCACGAACGAAGGTCAAGAAGCCTCCTGGCGATGGCATATTTTCCACAAGGGGGCTACCCCTCAGTATCGTCTGCGCTGGAGTGTTTCACTTCCGTGTTCGGGATGGGAACGGGTGGTACCACACCGCTCGAACCACCAGGAGGCTCTTTTTCACGCAAACAGTCAGGTATCTCTGAGCATCTGAAGCAATGATAACATGAATGGACGGGAAACGCAATACGGTAGCGCAATTATACTGAAAAACGCTCTGGAAAAAACCGAAAAGGCTCACCCCCCTCGTGCCGGTAACGGGCTAATTGGAAATATGGAAAAAGTTGTAATGATTTGAGCGAGTGCGCTATTTACCATCTCTTGACAAGCTCGGCGGCAAGTGATAGCTTGTGGGAAGTACTTTTGCTGAATGTCAGCCGTTTATGGTGTTGCCACGAAGTTTTACTTGATAAATCAAGTTCGTTTATGGATTTATAATTGTTAATTGAGGGGGACACCAGTGAATATGGAATTAGTTCATATCGGTTTCGGCGGCATAATGATGATGAACCGGGTAATTGCCATGGCAGCACCGAACTCAGCACCGACCAAACGGACGGTGCAGGAGGCGAAAAGTCGGGGTCAACTTGTGGATATGACCAATGGGCGAAGAACCAAGGTCGTTATTTTTGTTGATAGCGGACATGTTATTCTGGCAGCACTGGCTCCGGAGACAATCGCCGGTAGGCTCCAGACAACTCGTACCAGCTCGGAAATGAAGCTGGAGCAAAGCGACGAGAAAGATGAGCCGTAGACGAGGCTCTCCCATAAACCCACCCCAAAAACCGCTGCTCATTATCCTCTCTGGTCCTTCAGGAGTTGGCAAAGACGCTTTGCTCAATCGAATGAAGGAGTTAAAGTATCCCGTGGAGTACTGCACAACGTTAACCACGCGTTCCCGGCGTGCCGGAGAACGCAATCACATTGATTACCACTTCGTCGTACCGAAAAAGTTCCAGGATATGATCAAGCAGGAAGAGTTGCTGGAATACGCCAGTGTCTATGGCAACTGGTACGGTGTGCCAAAACAGGCGGTAAAACAGGCGCTCAATAACGGCCAGGATACGATTGTTAAAGTGGACATACAGGGCGCGGCGAGTATAAAAAAAATGGTGCCCCAGGCGGTATTCATCTTCCTCATGCCGCCATCGATAGAGGAACTGGGAGTAAGGCTGAAAAAGCGGCATACGGAAGTGTCTTTTAACCTGAACGTGCGTATGCAGACCGCCGCCGAAGAAATAAAGCAATTATCGTTATTTGATTACGTGGTCTACAGTCGGCGGGACGAGATTAACCGCGCTGCGGCGGATATTATCGCCATCATTACGGCGGAGAAATGTCGGGTAAATCCCCGAGAAATCAACCTGGATTAGAATCAGGATTCTTCTAACGAATCAGCTTCCGGTTCCGATTCCTCCGGTTCTGGTTTCGTCTCTCTCTGCCACCAGGCCTTCAAGCGGGCCATGATCTGATTTTCGTAGCCCTGCGTGCTTGGTGTGTAATATTTATTACCCTGAATGCGGTCCGGCAGGTTCTGCTGTTCGACAAAATGGTCGGGGTGGTCGTGGGCATACTGGTAGCCTTCCCCATACCCCATCTCCTGCATGAGCGGCGTTACCGGGTTACGCAGGTGGAGGGGAACCGATTCGCTGGCGCCCTGGGTGACTTCTTTCTGGGCACGAGAGTAAGCTTCGTAAAGTGAATTGCTCTTGGGAGCGGTGGCCAGGTAGACCGTTGCCTCGACCAGGGCCAGGTTGCCCTCGGGCATGCCGACGAAGTGGACCGCCTGTTGCGCTGCCATGGCGATTACCAGCGCCTGGGGGTCCGCCATGCCAACATCTTCCGAAGCAAAACGAACCAGGCGGCGGGCAATGTACAGCGGGTCTTCACCGGCTTCCAGCATCCTGACCAGCCAGTAGAGCGAGGCGTCCGGGTCAGAGCCGCGCATGGACTTGTGCAGGGCGGATATAAGGTCGTAGTGCTGGTCACCGCTTTTATCGTACGGTAGCACGCGGTGCTGGAGCGCGTCCTCGATAGTGGGCAGGGTGATATAACGCTTTCCTTCTTCATCGGGAGTGGTGCTCAGCGCCGCCATCTCAAGCACATTGAGCGCAATACGGGCGTCATGGTTGGATAGCGTGATCAGGTGACCCAGCGCCTCCGGCGCGACCTCCACATTGAGATGCCCGAGACCGCGCAGGGTGTCTTTGAGGGCTCTGGTAAGGATGACCTGTATCTGGTCATCGCTAAGGGGTTTGAGGGGCATGACGCGGCTTCGGGAAAGAAGGGGTGAGGTGACCTCAAAGGAGGGGTTTTCCGTGGTGGCGCCGATGAGGGTAATCGTGCCGTCTTCAACATAAGGCAAGACGGCATCCTGCTGTGTTTTATTGAAGCGGTGAATTTCGTCAATGAAGAGGATGGTTTTCTGCAGGTTTATCTGGCGACGACCTTTCGCTTCTTCGATGATGCGGCGCAGGTCAGTGACGCTGGCGCTGACGGCGCTAATCGGGCTGAAACTGGCGCCGGTCATATTGGCAATGATGTAAGCCAGCGTGGTCTTGCCGCTGCCTGGCGGGCCCCAGAGGATAAAAGACGGTATCTTGCCGCTTTCCACGGCTTTCCGCAACACGCGGCCCGGACCGATGATGTGCTCCTGTCCGACGAATGTGTTAAGGCTGTTCGGGCGCATCCGGGTGGCCAGCGGCGCTTCCTTGGCCTGCAGGTCCTCAGCCCGCTGCTCAAACATATCCATGCTCATAATTCAACCCCCCTTCTGACTCCCCTCATCATTATAACGCTTTCGTTCGCCAAAGGTTAATGCCAGTAATTAGGCCGGCAGCTCTAACTTAGAAAGTGGTACAACTATCGGGGGCAGGTCATTGCGGTTCACTATGAAACACAGCCGGATTCCGAAATCATAGTTCATTGTACACCAACACGGCCTCTGCTTAAACTATCACCATGGCCGTACGTCTAGGAATTTATGAAGTACCATTTTGACGAATCGTTCAATATACCTAGAAAACGTTCTTTTTCCCCTTAGTGAATAATGTTATCATAACCGTGAATGGCACTTGCTTTTACTAGCGTCAGCAGGTACGTGATAATTAGCCAATAATAAATTAGCGACTGAGGGAGGCATGCTATGACAGGGAATAAAAAGAAGTTTCATCTGAGGAGGCAAGACAGAGAGATTAAAGATAGGGTGGATATTGAACAATTAATGAAAAAAGCTACCGTATGTCACCTTGCATTGATGGATGATGATGAGCCATATGCGGTACCCGTTAGTTATGGCTATGAAGAAAGAGCTATTTATTTTCATTCAGCTCTTGAAGGGCGAAAAGTCGATATTATAAAAAGAAATAATAAAGTTAGCTTCTCAATAGTCATTGATGAAGGGATAGAGTTTGATGGACATAAGTGCAAGGTGAGATACAAGAGTGTCTCTGGAACAGGCACAGCCCGTGTATTAGAAGATGACTTAGAGAAAACTAAGGCCTTAAAAACTATAATGTGGCAATGTGTTGGCAGCGAATACAGTTTTGAAGAAGAGCGATTGAGTACCACGCTGGTCATTAGAATTGATATTGATGATGTACATGGTAAACAGGCAGGATTCTGAGAACTTGATAGCGAGGGTTGGACTCGAACCAACAACCTGGTGGTTAACAGCCGCAAATTGATCTTTTCTGCCACTATTATAGAGCACACGAAAAGGCGTTCTATTACTTCGGGGTTTAAATCGTTGCTTTGTCCCTTAGATATTGATTGTGATTTATATTGAACTATGATTATCCCAACATGTATAATCATCTTCATCAGCGGCGAGAGTTAGGAGGGCAACATGGGAGATAAATACCCGGAATTCAAAGCGGCGGCGGTGCAGACATCGCCTGTTTTCCTCGACAGGGAAGCCACAGTGGACAAGGCCTGCCAACTCTTACAGGAGGCCAGTCGCAACGGGGCCAAGCTGGTGGCTTTCCCCGAGACTTTTGTGCCGGGATATCCCTACTGGATCTGGCTGGATTCGCCCCTGAAACACAACGAATATTTCAGCCGCCTCTTCAAGGAAGCTATAGAGGTACCCAGTCCCGCCACCGATGAGCTCTGCAAAGCGGCCAAAGCCGCCGATATCTACGTAGTCATCGGGGTAAATGAGAAGGTATCGATCAATATGGGAACCATGTGGAACACAAACCTCTTAATCGACCGGCAGGGGACTATTCTGGGAAAGCACCGCAAGCTGGTGCCCACCTTCGCCGAGAAGATGGTATGGTCGCGGGGCGATGGCGCTGGCATGAGGGTGTGGGAGACCGATATCGGCAGATTGGGCACCCTAGCCTGTGGCGAGAACAGCAATACCCTGGCCAGGTATGCTTTGCTGGCACAAGGTGAGCAGGTGCATGTAGCTAACTACCCGGCTCTGGGCCTTTCCTCTCAATTGGGACAGAACACCTGGATACATCTCAGGGCAGGTGCCCATTCCTGCGAGGGCAAGGTCTTTACCATAGTATCAACCAGCACCATTAATCAGGAAATGATAGAGATGCTCGGCGACACGGAGGAGAAGCGCCAGTTTCTGACCAGTGCCAACGCCTACAGCGCAATCTACGGACCCAACGGTGAAGTGTTGACCAGCATCGAGGGCGAAGAAGGTATAATATACGCCGATATTGACATCGGGCAGGAGATAATTCGAAAGCAGTGGCACGATATCACTGGGCACTATAACCGGTTTGATGTGCTCTCATTGAACCTGAATATGGACGAGGATCAGCCCATAAATTTTCTCACCAGCCGGTCTCCCTCTCCGGATAGCGAGTTGTCCACGAATGAAGCCATAATAAAGCTCCTGGAGCAGAGCCAGGCAGAACAGCGAGAACTCAGGAAAGCCATAGACCTCCTCTCCCAACGGCTCGGCCAAGAAGGGGGATAAAAGCGCGGTCTCCAGATATCATATTTAACTGTTAACGTGCTATCGCTGGCTGTAACAGCTATTTTGTATAAACGTTCTTTTTTCTAGTT
>CAYZOI010000041.1:0-12500 GCA_964480145.1 uncultured Dehalococcoidaceae bacterium
GCAAAAGGCATCGACTACATTTTTGACCCTGGTCAATCACTACCAATGTGGGATAGCCAAAGCCTGATCCAATGCATAGAAGGCTCGAAGATTATGGTTTCCAACGACTATGAGCTGGAATTGATCATTAACAAGACAGGGTTGGATAAAAAGGAACTACTTCAGCGGACTAATGCTATCATTACTACATTGGGGGAACTGGGTTCCCATGTCTGTACAGCAGATGGTGAAATAAATGTCCCTGCTATCAAACCCAAGAAGGTGGTTGATCCAACAGGTGCTGGTGACGCCTATAGGGCGGGGTTAATTAAGGGTCTGATTCAATGCAGAAATATAGAGCAGAGTGCAAAAATGGGAAGCGTGTGTGCATCTTTCGCCGTCGAGTGCTGTGGCACACAGGAATACTATTTTAGTCTGACGGATTTTGAGGAGAGGCTTTAACCTACTCCCTGAAACTGGCATATTTAGTTTTTAAAGCGCTTATGCTCCTTTTCCATTTCCGCCTCCTGTAAAAACCACTAACTCACGAACCCTGTGCCCCAAACCCTGGCTTTTTCAATAATAAAACGGGGGAATATGAATCGTTAAGCTATGTGATGAGGCAGGAGGTAAGGGAGAAATCCCCCCTGCCAGAATCACCTGGCTAGCCCCCGGCTCTCCATCTGGGGGGCTAGTTGGCGGCTTTACCTCTTGTCGCCGGCCTGCGAGGAGCGGTAAGCGAGGTTGTTCGCGGGTTCATCTGGTTGTAACGCCCCCTTGCCGTAATGAACTCGTTCCAGCTTGTTGCTCAATGTTCCGGTAACTGTTGACAAAACCAACTCATCAACATAAAGTGTTCAATACGGGGTTTAAGTTTTGACCATATTAACCTGGAAGTCCTCACTGTTTACCATATAGCTTGGACGATTATCCAAGCTGTAGGGAGATGCGTAATGCCGCCACAATTTATAGCAGGTTCTCCGTTTTTAGAAGCGGCTTGGGCTATAGGCGTATTGCTTATCTTTGTTTTAGTCGCCTGGTTCATTCTTCTAGGCATAAAGCGTGCCCGACGAAAGCAAGAGGCGAGGGGGGCTAAACAAACCCTAACCCTACGGCTTCTACAGAGCCTTTCCAAACCCATATTCCTTCTGTTGTTATCTCAGGGGCTCATCCTGGCGCTGAATTCTGTGTCCTATCTGGTGCCGTGGCGTCCCCATTTGGGAAAAGCGGCAATTATCCTTGTTATTATTCTCATTACTTACGGATTGACACAAGGTGGACGGCTGCTGCTAAGCTGGTATCTGCGCAGGGCCAAAATACGCCCGAGTCTCTCCCGTCTGGTACAAAGGATTACGATCCTACTTGTCTATATAGGTGGCTTACTGGTGCTGCTGGACTACCTGGGAATTGCTATCAGCCCCATGTTAGCAGGATTGGGACTTGGTGGGCTGGCAATAGCATTAGCGCTTCAACCTACTCTCAACAACTTTTTCGCCGGTGCCCAGATTGTATCCGACAAAATGGTACGAGTGGGTGACTATATCAAACTGGACAGCGGCGAAAGTGGATACGTTGTTGATATAGGCTGGCGCAGCACTAGGGTTTGCACAGCTTTCAATAATATGCTGGTCATTCCTAATTCCCGATTGGTCGATAGTATAATTACAAACTATTATGGCCCGGATATGGAGCTTGCAGTCATGGTAGAGTCAGGCGTCAGCTACAGCAGTGACCTGGCTCAAGTGGAGGATATAGTCATGGCAGTAGCGCGGGAGATAATTGAAGAGATTCCGGGAGCGGTAAAGACACGTGAACCGTGGTTCGGGTATGACGAATTTGGAGACTCGAACATTAACTTCTGGATTTGGGTGTATGCAAAGGACCGAATTAGTTCATTTCGTGTGAAAAGTGAGCTTATTAAGCGTCTCCATACCCGCTTTGCCCGGAAAGGGATAACAATTAACTATCCTGTCCGATTGCTCACTTACGAGGATTCCAAGGGCAAAAGACATCCCCTCCCTCCAGAGGCCGAAGAACAGTCTTCACCACAGAGCGACGGCTCTACTGCTTAGAAGAAACCCTCACCATTACCATCACCAAATTAAGTTGAAGTGAATTTCTAAGAAAATATTACTCATATAACTGTGAACCAGAACAACCGGCCGCTTAAATTGCACAATCTGACAAAATGTTACCCGTTCTAAATTTCAGCTTACGCACTTGACTGCGAATACCTCAGCGGCTTCCAAGAACAGCGCCGATGCGGTGTCCTCCCACATAACGTCGTCGGTCACCTGATTAGTCGCGCAGTATCATGCCCCCGTCAACGTGTATGCACTGGCCGGTTACATTGCGTGCGTCTTCCGAGGCAAGGAAAGCTGCCATCGCAGCGATATCCTCTGGTGCCTGCTCACGGCGCAACGGGACCTCCGCCCTGCGCGTCTCAACGTACACATCGTGGGGGTCCCGGTTGGCCAGTTCCGGCCTGGTGCGTATCATCTCTTCGATTTGCTCCCGGGGGGTGGGGGTCCATACCATTGAAGGGCAGATGGCATTTACGTTTATGTTAAACTCGGAGACCTGGTGAACCAGCGCTTTGGTATACCTCAGGAGGGCCGCTTTGCTCACGGGATAGGCATTGGGGATGCCCAGTCCCGATGGATGCGGGGGACGTGAGGCATGCCCGGCAATGGAACCGAGGTTGATTATCTTCCCGTACCGCCTTTCCTTCATCTGCGGTAAAATGGCCTCACAGCAATACACGGGGCCCAACAGGTTCACGGAGAGGACATAATGCCAGTCCTCGTCTGTATCCGTACCGTCTTCCATGGTTATGCGCCCGGGAGCATAGACCACCGAGGCATTGTTGACCAGGATGTCTATGTGGTCGAAGGTATCCAGCGCCTTTCTGACAGCGGTACCCACCGAGTCCCTGTTGGCAACGTCCACCTGCACCACCAAAGCCTTACGCCCTAGCCTCTCTACCTCCTCGGCTACCTTAAGTGCTCCTTCGGTAGCTACGTCTGCCAGAACTATATCGGCACCTTGCTCTGCCATGACCAGACAGATACTCCGGCCTATCCCCCGGCCTGCTCCTGTTATAAAGGCTACTCTATCGGTGAGATCTCCAAGCATAATCATCTCCTTTAATTTGTTAGGGTAAGAGTGATAATAAATTATCCCCATCGTGATGTCAAATAGCTCCAAGAAAAGACCGGACAATTGCCTGAATCGTCAGACAGGCGTAATTCCAAATAAGGCGAACCAGCTATCGACATTCCTGATATTGACATTCCACCAAATAGGGTTATAATTCAATTCACCTAAGATGAAATTGCCCTAAAAATAACTATTGCAGGAGGTATCAGAAATGGAGATAGATAAAAAGATACGCGATGGGGTAATCAAAGCTCTCCCTGAAGCAAAACAGATTAATGACCGGGAAATAAGGGAAAAGGTTTACGATGCCTGGGCGGCGGCATTAACCACAAGTGGCTATAAGAAAATTGAAGATATCCCTGCGTCGGGAAATCCTGGTACTCCTATGATGAGAACCGGTACCCAAGCAGACCATCTCAGGTCTGTAGCTCGCTTATCTGCCGCTATCGCGAAGGAATTCAAAGACACTTTCCCGCAATTCAACATAGATATGGACGAAGTAATCGCGGGCGGACTCTGTCACGATCTTGGTAAGCCTTTTGAGTTTGACGCCGCCAATCAAGAGAGGTGGAAATCTGACCCTCGTGTTACCGGTTGGCCTTCAATTCGACATCCCGTATACGGTGTTCATATCGCGCTATCTGTAGGCTTACCAGAAAAGATTGCCCATATAGCTGGTGCTCATTCAATGGAAGGTGAAAATGTCAGGAGAAGCCTTGTCGGAACGATTGTCCATTATGCAGATTACACATTTTGGAGAGTACTGGAAACTGCTGGTGTTTTGAAGACTTAACAGCTTGGGGCATTAAACCATGGGGTAAATAGCTGTTCCTATAGAGAGTGAGATTCAGGCACTGCTTTTAGCAATAATGTCATCATAAAGATTATCAGGCTCAAACCTGCCAGAAAAACTGCTCCCACGAGGAAAGACCCGGTCAAATCAGCGAGAGCCCCCATTACTAGCGGGCCGGTAAACCCTCCAATCTCAGCAATACAGAGGAATATGCCCCCCGCGAGTCCCATATGCCTTTCCCCTACCTCAGGGGTATCCATCAATATGAGCATCACGATGGGGAACAGGGACGAACCCGCAATACCGAACAAGATTAATCCCTCGTACTGAGGGGCGTCTAATGTATTCACCGACATTAAAAGTGCCACGGTTACTTCCAAAGCTAAGAGAGCTAGAAACCGCCCCCTCAGGTGTGGCGGAACCAGCCTGGGAATAACCAAAACTGCCGGGATCCCGGCAATAATGGGTATGGAAGATACAAACCCTGACATTGTTGGCGACATACCACCGCTTTCCATAATTTTGGGAAGCCAGCTAGTAAAGCCATGCATAATGGCGAATGATAGAAGTCCCATTATCAGAATAAGGCGGATATTTCGTATTTTGATGAGTCTGCTAAAGGTTTTGCCGATGCTTTCACCTTCTGTAGCCCCGGTTGGTTTAATATCTCTGGTCAAGAACCACCACAGCAATGCGATGATGAAGACGAGACAGCCGTAGCAAACAAAAGTTAGTCTCCAGCTATATCCGGTTAGAGGCATGACAAAACTATTTGTCGCCGATAGAGCGAGTAGGCCTCCAATCCAGGGTCCAGTTGTATAGATACCAACTGCTGTCCCACGGCCTTTTCCCCTGAACCAACTGGAAATCGTTTTAGGGGCACCAATAGATATCAGGGGGCCGCCAATACCAAAGACAGCTACGACGAGTAAGAAAGTGCCAAAACCGCTGGGGAAATAACGTAAAACTGCCGAGAGGCCAATGATGACGGTGCCGATGAAAAGAGATTTCCGTATGCCCCATTTATCAATAATGGCGCCAGCTATTATAGCCACAATGATATAGGTCAGTTGCCAGGAACCCAGGATAATACCCATTTGACTGTAGGACATGTTGAGGTCTTTAAGGATTGGTGTGACGAGAGGAGCTACCGAGCGGCTAACCAGACCAAAAGCGGCGTATAGAAGCCATACCAGGAACAGAATGACCCACCGATAACGTCTCCGATAGGGCTCTATTCCATGCTTGTCAGGCAAGAGGGAACCCGCCACAGATATAATCAGATTTCACCATTTAACAGCCTTAGATAAATTTACCAAAGTGGCAGTGGATGTCAAGTCGAGTCCAAGATTGGGTTTTATTTTCCTTTGGTAAGCGCAGGTAACTCTATTATAAAAAGTGGTATTATTATTGGGACTGACCATTTGCGACACAAAACCAAACAAAATCACGGGAGGGGCTATTATGAATTCACGGGAAAGAGTATACGCTGCGGCTAATCACAGGGAACCCGACAGAGTACCCATATGTTTTGGCGGAGGGTCGGGCACTTTCATCACCGAGTGTCCGCCAGACGGAAAGGTTTGTTCACAGCTTTACGAATATCTGGGATTAACGGACACCGAGCCGATTCAACTATCTGATGTATTCACTCAGCCTACCAATATCGACCAGCGAGTGGTGCAAAGACTGCACTCCGATATGACCGCAGTCGCGTGTAACGCCCCGCGAGCCGTCATTGAACCTGATGGTTCCAAAACCTGGCCGTGGTTCTGCGGCATGAGAATAAGGAAACTTGGTCTGTATGATGAGCCATTCGACTTCCCCATGCGGCATATGACCACCAAACAAGACATCGACAATTACCCCTGGCCTGACCCTTCGGTCAATATCATGGACGGGGTGGTGGAAAGGGCAAAATATCTGCATGAAGAAACGGACTACTTTGTAGTTGGCAGGTGTATTTCCACGATGTTGCCCTTTCTTGGATACGCTTTACTCAGCGGCATGGATAAATGGCTTATGGACATGAAACTGGACCCGGAATTCTACCACCGGCTATCGGGGAAACTTCTTGAAATCGGCACCGCCGTCCATGAGCAATTATTTAGCGGCATCGGCCAGTACCTGGATGGGGTGAATATCCATGACGACCTCGGCACTCAGACCGGGCTTTTCATGTCCCCTGATGACTACGTAAAGTTCGTTAAGCCATATACCGCAGAAATCATCAGGAATATCAGAAAGCACCTGCGGCCGGAGGCAAAGATTATCATACACAGTTGCGGCTCGGTATATGACGCCATACCGGACCTGATAGAGATCGGGGTGGATGTCCTCAACCCGGTACAGCCACTGGCCAGGAATATGGAGCCCTGGCGCTTGAAGAAGGAGTTTGGTGACAAAATCGCCTTCCTCGGCGGCTTTGATATCCAAAAACTACTACCGCGGGGGACAGTAGAGCAGGTAAGAGAAGGAGCCAAGAAGCTGGTACAGGAGTATGCTCGCGGCGGAGGTTTCATCTTTGCCACATCGCATAACATTGAGCCGGATACACCTCCGGAGAATATCGTGGCCGCCTTCGACGCCGCTTATGAATATGGCCAGTACCCTATTTCAGGGCAGAGCGGCGATAACTATGTTGATTTTATCAAGAAGCTGAACCTGTAGGACGGGAAACGGGCCTTAAGATTCTACGGAGATAATTTAAAATAATGCCATCTCACCGGAATCCGTTTAAGGTATTTTACGGCTGGTGGATCGTTGTCGCGTCTTTCCTTACTGCCCTGTACCTAGGGGGAGCGGTATTCTACGGGTTCACGGCCTTTTTTGAGCCCATAGTAGACGAGATGGGTTGGAGCTACACGCAGCTCTCACTTGCCGCCTCTCTGCGCGGTCTGGAGATGGGCATCCTTTCTCCAATCGTCGGAATACTCGCCGACCGCTGGGGGCCCAGAAGGCTCATATTCGGCGGGGTGCTGGTCACAGTAGCGAGCCTACTTCTCCTCAGTTCCACTACCTCTCTAATCATGTTCTATGTGTCTTTCGCTCTGCTCGCAATAGGTGTCAGCGCCTGCACCGTAACCGTGCTTTTAACCGCCGTCGCCAACTGGTTCCGGAGAAAAATGGGGATAGCGAGCGGCATAGCCATCTGTGGCTTTGGCTTCAGCGGCCTGCTGATTCCGGTAATAGTTAGACTCATTGAAGTATATGATTGGCGCACAGCCCTGAATATCCTTGCTCTGGGCATGATAGTCATGGTTTTACCGCTGTCATTCGTCTTCCGACACCGGCCTGAGCAATACGGCTATTTTCCAGATGGTCAGAAACAGGACACAACGGCACACCTTACTAATTCGAGTCCATCGCAGAGTCCCGAGGTTGAATTAAGAGTAAAGCAAGCACTCAAGAATGGGACATTCTGGCGTATAGTACTGGCACGCATGTATCATATGACAACGATGATGGCTATCATCACCCATGTAATGCCTTATCTCAGCAGTATCCGCATTAGCCGGGCGACATCCACCTTGGTAGCTACCGCCATCCCGCTGATGAGCATTATCGGTCGCCTCAGTTTTGGCTGGTTCGGAGACAAGTTCAGTAAAAGAGCGGTGGCGGCAACGAGCTTCGTTATGATGAGCTGCGGGTTATTCTGTTTCGCATATGTTTCGAATACGGGGCTCTGGTTACTTGTTCCATTCCTGGTCCTACTGGGTATAGGTTACGGGGGTACCAACGCAATCCTGCCGGCACTGGGGAGAGAATATTTTGGCAGAACAAATTTCGGAAGCATCTACGGCCTGATGGAAGGTATTGGCACTATCGGAGCCGTAATAGGCCCAACTCTGGCCGGCTGGACATATGATAGCCTGGGCAGTTACCAGATAGTATGGTTTTTACTGGCCGGGCTCGCCGTTGTTGCCATAGCTTCGGTCCTCACCATTACCCCGGGCAGGAACGTGATGAAACCAGACGCGTCTGCGGGGGCATAAATCCGCCGCTACCGCAGCTACCGGCATTGTCCTTTCCATAGTCTTTTATCACCTTTAGAAATAGACTGCCGTGCCAGTCGAGCCAGTATTATAATAAATTATAGCTGGTAATATAATCCGCAAATTATTGACAAAGGCCATTCAGAAACCTAGACTTGCAGTTATAAAAACGTATCAACCTTACTCCAGTCTAATTAGTTTGGAAAAGGTCCTGAATACAAGTGAAGGGTAGACAAGAGTACGAACTTCAATGTGATGTACTTGTCGTAGGTACCGGTTATGCCGGACTGGCGGCGGCTATCGAAGCACTGAGTTCCGGGGCAAAAGTGATTGCCCTGGGGCGCCGCAATCCTCTGGCCAGTAATTCGGCTCTTGGGGGCGGCACCTTTGCCTTTGCGGATACCCCTTTACAAAGGCAAAAAGGGATTCAAGATTCAGCAGATTTATTAGCCAGAGATATCCTCGAAGCTAATCGCCGTACCATTCCTGAAGATACAGTCAATGCGGCAACCCGACAAAGCGTGCAGCTATACGATTGGTTGGCAGAGATTGGCGCCGAGTTCTACGAAGTAATGCAATATCCGGGGCATAGTGTTCCCCGGGTACATTTGGAGAGCGGCATGGATGGCGCCAATACCTTGAACTTACTTCTAAAAAGGGCCGGGAATAAAGGCGCCGATGTTCGGCCTGGCACGGTAGCGGAACACCTTATCTTGAACGAAAAAAATGAAGTAGAAGGGGAACAGGCCGCAAATTCAGGGGGGAAAACAACGATAAAAGCCAGGCGAGCGACGATTCTGGCTGCGGGCGGATTCGGGAAAAATAAAAGCATGATGGCCAGGTACCTGCCAGAATATGCGGACATGCTGTGTGTCTCCGGCGCCGGAAGCACAGGCGATGGCATACGAATGGGAATGGAAATCGGAGCTGATGTCCTCAATATGGATGCCGCGGAATTGTACTCGCTGGGCTCTGCCAAAAAGGGGCTCCGGATACTGGGAGTCTCGGAAGCGATGTCAAAGGGAGCCATCCTGGTGAACAAGAACGGGGAAAGATTTACTGATGAGAGTAAAGGCTATGGTCTGACCGCACCACCGGTAACGCAGCAACCGGATGCGGTAGCCCTTTTAGTCTTAGACGAAGAACTTCTGAAGAGCGTGGTAAAGCTACACAGGAACATTGATAAATACTTGAATACGGAGTTGATTTACTATGGCGAGACGGCGTCTGAACTTGCCAAAAGGGCGGGCGTCGACCCTGATAGTCTTCAAAAAACAGCCGGCCAATTTTTTCCCTCCGGCAAGCTGTATGGCACCTGGGTACGGACAATCTTAATACAATCTATGGGTGGGCTTAAGGTCAATTCAAGAGCCCAGGTAATACACCGCCACGGCCACCCTATACCCCGTCTTTATGCCGCTGGTGATAATACACCGAGCTTGGGAGGCGCCGCTACTTCGGACAATCCGTGCCCCGGTTACCTCACCGGCACCGGCTATCTTCTGGCTCTCGCTTCAGGTCGGATAGCAGGGCAAAATGCCGCCGGAGTCGCAACACAATAGGTGAATTTTACAATGCCTTAAATTATCTGATTCACTCTTGGCAGGAAGTCAACAAAAGGAGGGCGATTAGAAAATGGTAAAGAGAGAACAAATAAATTGGGAAATATTTCCAGAAGAACACAAAGACGACTTAATGCAGAGACATCTTTATTATGTTCCAGGAGTAATCGTCAGCAACGTAACCAAACAAATCTATGTCTCGGGACAAAATGGCCTCCGAAAAGATTCTCAGGGACGGGTATTAAATGAAGGAGACCTTGAGGACCAAACGAGGGTGGCTTTGGAGAAAATCAAAACCATACTGGCGAATGCAGGGGCAACATTGAATGACGTTGTTCAGGTTACCGTTTTTCTCCGTGATGCCAGTGACCGCGATAGACATGCCGAAATCCGTGCCAAGTACTTTAAAGAAAAGCCGCCGGCAAGCACTCTTGTCGGCACCGATTTTATTTTTAAAGAAATGCTGGTAGAGATTAACGCCATAGCCGCTATTTAAGGCTACTGCCAGACCTGGAGGCTGAAGTTTAATAAAGTTTAATAAAAGGGAGGGGAGCCAGAATGGGCATTCTGGATAAATTTAAACTGGACGGGAAGGTGGCGCTGGTCTCTGGCTGCAAGCATGGCCTCGGCAGAGCGATGGCATTGGCATTGGCTGAAGCCGGGGCCGATATTATTGGCGTCAGCGTAACCCTTGAAGAGTCAGGGAGCGAGATAGAGAAGGAGATAGTGGCTCTAAAGAGAAAATTTAAAAGCTATCGGTGCGACTTTTCAGACCGCAAGGCCCTGTATGACTTCATCGCGCGGGTCAAGTCCGAAAATGCTGTTATCGACATTCTGGTAAATAACGCCGGCACCATCATGCGCAAACCGGCAGTTGAACACCCTGATGACTACTGGGACGAAGTAATGGAGGTTAATCTCAATGCCCAATTTGTCCTGACTCGTGAGATAGGCAAGGACATGGTAGCCAGGAAGTCTGGCAAAGTAATCTTTGTGGCCTCAATGCTGACTTTCCAGGGAGGAATCACGGTCCCCAGCTATGCTGCCAGCAAAGGTGGCATTGGCCAGCTTACCAAGGCGCTGGCCAATGAGTGGGCAGCACATGGTGTTAACGTAAACGCCATTGCTCCAGGCTACATGGCAACAAGGTTGGGGGAAGGACTTCGCAACGACCCCGTGCGCAGTAAGGCGATTCTTGACCGAATCCCGGCCGGTCACTGGGGAGAGCCGGAAGACCTGGGAGGGGTGGTCGTCTTTTTGGCTTCGGCGGCCAGCGATTACCTGCACGGTTCAATTGTGAATGTGGACGGCGGTTGGCTCTCCAGATAGCGTTAAGAGAATAATAGTCATGGCCCCACGTGGCCTGCTCCCAAAAACCGGTCCAATAAATTAATAATTTTAATACACACAGGAGGCAATTGATGTTCTATGATTATCCCCAAGATTTTAAGGCCATAGAGCCGGCACCAGGATTCTCAGTACGCGCCGTTTCCGGGCAGAGCTTGATGGTATGCGAGGTCATTTTACAACCTCGGTCGGAATCTCCTTTACACAGCCATCCCTATGAGGAGATGGCAATCATTATCGAGGGAGCATTTGAGATGACTATGGGGAATGAGAAAAAATTGCTGAAAAAGGGCGATGTTTTTCTGGCTCCTCCTGATGTTGTCCATGGGGGCATCACCCATGACGAGAAAACTATAATGATAAGCACCTTCAGTCCACCAAGAGAAGATTACAGATAACGCATTAAAAGAGAGCGAGAACCATCTATGAAGAGAATTCTGGTAACCGGGGCCTGCGGGCAGGTTGGTTCCGAGCTTGTGCCAGCGCTGCGGGCCAGATATGGCGCGGATACGGTAATAGCTACGGGGCACAAGACCGAGCCCGGCCAGGAATTGCTTGACGGCGGGGAATTTTGCTTTATCGATTGTACGGACATTGACTGCGTCGCCGATGTGGTGAGGAAATACAACGTTGGCACTATCTACAACCTGACCACGATTCTATCCGCAAAGGCTGAAGCAAATCCACAGCTTGCCTGGACAGTGAATGTCAATAGCCTGCGTAATATCCTGGAGGTAGCGCGCGAATACAAATGTGCCGTCTTTACGCCCAGCACCATAGGCGCGTTCGGCCTGGATACACCTCTGGATAATACACCGCAAATTACCACCCAGCGCCCCGGGACGATGTACGGAATCACCAAAGTCGCGGGCGAATTACTCTGTGACTATTACTACCATAAGTATGGCATTGATACCCGTGGCGTCCGCTGGCCGGGCCTCATTTCCTGTGTGGCTCCTCCCGGCGGAGGAACGACCGACTATGCCGTAGAGATATTCTATGAAGCCGTCAAGCACGGGAAATATGCGAACTGCTTTATCAAGCCGGGGACCTATCTGGATATGATGTATATGCCTGACGCGCTTAAATCAGCGTTCCAGATTATGGAGGCCGAGCCCGGCAGGCTCAAGCACAGGAATGCCTACAACGTTACCGCCATGAGCTTTACCCCGGAAGATATCGCTGGTGAAATTAAAAAGCACGTTCCGGGTTTTACCATTGATTACCGGGTTGACCCCGTCCGCCAGGCAATTGCGGAATCCTGGCCTAACAAAATGGATGACAGTGCTGCCCGTGCCGACTGGGGCTGGCAGCCACAGTATGACCTGCCGGCGATGACTGTTGATATGCTCAACAAGTTGTCTGCCCGGCTTAAGAAATAACCGGGATTCGCCTGCGTACTGATGATTGCCTGAGTTTACTCCCTTAACTTCAGAACGGTTTAACCAGGCACGTCAAACCACCATCAACGACCAGCGCGGCTCCGGTTATGTATTTGGCATCATCGGAAGCAAGAAATACCGATAAAGCCGCAACATCCCATGGTTCCCCCTGTTTTCCTGTCGGGCACATCGAGTCCCGCGTTTTGGTCATCTGTTCCACATTGCCACCAAAAGCATCGGTGAGAGCGGCCACAACCATAGGCGTGTTCATCATGCCGGGCAG
>CAYZOI010000042.1:0-12494 GCA_964480145.1 uncultured Dehalococcoidaceae bacterium
ACCCAAAATAGTTATTGCTAAGGAGCGCCAGAAGCTATACACTATTACTGACAGGCTGGAGCGATTGCGAGAGCAGATCAGTAAACTCTGAGGAGGCAGGAGATGTTTGATAGAGTTCTGGTTCCACTGGACGGTTCGAAAGTCGGTGAAGCGGCCCTAGGCTACGTGGAAGGCCTCATCTCCAGGGCAGTCCCAAAGGCAAAGACTGAGGTAGTCCTTCTTCAGGTATTAACCTCGTTGACCCACTACGTCATTGCCGGGGAGGCAAGCGTTCAGGTACCCTACACGGACAAAGAGATAGCGTACATCACAAAGAAGTCCAAGGCGTACCTGAATAAGGCCGGGGAAAGCCTTAAGAGCAAAGGAATCAACGTCAAAACCAAAATGGTCACGGGCAAAGCTGCGGAAGGAATAGCCAAAGCGGCAGAAGAGCTCAAGGCGGACCTTATTGCCATGTCAACTCACGGCCGTTCCGGGCTCAGCCGGCTCACCTTCGGCAGCATCACCGATAAAGTCCTGCGTACGGCAAATGTGCCGGTGCTGGTGGTACGGGCGCCAAAAGAAACAGAGAACATCTAGCGGGCGAAGTTGTTACCGTCAGCGCGGGCGCCCGGTGGATAAATCCTCGGCCGCCAGCACACCAAAAATGCCTTCGCTGGCCCACTGCCGTTTCAGATATTCAAGCGCCTTCCTGGTATCGCTGGCCACCTTGGCCTGTTCACACCGTTCAACGCGATATTTAAACAGCCAGTAGGCGAACTCCTTCATCTCGGCCAGCGTGGTCGACTTCTTTTGTGGATAGCCTGCTTTCTTACGGAAGCATCTGAGCAGTACCTGCTTCGTCTCCCCGTATATCCGACGGTATGGCTCGTCGCTGACGTCGACATCGTTATTTAAGCCAGACACCCGCCTTTCTTTGAGCACTTCCTCCTCGACGGCCATTACCAGTGCCTGCTCCACCGTAACGCCATAAAAATAGTTCAGGTACTGGCGGTATTTGCTCCGCCCGACAAGCGCTTTGACCTCTTCGGGACTGAGTTTCACGGGTGGTCTGGCCTGAAAAAGGAGCGCTTCTTTCTCATCCGCCGGCAGGAGACTATCGACCGACTCGCAGAGCCGTTCCGCCAGCAGCAACCAGTCAAAGGCTTCTCCTTGAATGAGGTATCGGTACATCATTTCGTGATGGCTTTCCACCGCGGAGCCCCACATCCCCATCGCCTCCAGCAGGGCGATATACCAGTGCCTGCCGCCGGCAATCTCCCGCTCCAGGTGCCTGATGGCTTCGGCATCGCCGGCCAGAAGTGATTTTGAAGATGCTGCCTGTTCCGCTGAACCTGCCATTTTACTGTCTTCCCTGAACAGAGCTTTCTTTTTCCGGTAACTCAGCCTTCAGTCTTTCGTAGAAGTCCAGCTTTCCCGTGTCCACCAGCTCAATGATTTTTTTATTTATGGCCTCTCCCACCCCCGGTATTTCTTTTAATTTCCCCTCCGCCACCAGCTGCCCCACGTCCACCTTCAGTTCCCCGATGGCACGCGCCGCCTTCTCATACACCCGTATCTTGAAGATGTTGTCCTTCTTCAGCTTCAAAAGCTCCGCGATTTCAAGGAATACCCGGGCGATTTCAGAGTTAGTCATTGTGAAGAGCCTTTTGCCTATTGTCTATTTCTATTTCTCTTTCCCCTGCCCTTTCCAGACATCCCCGTAATTATATGCCGTGACACCCCACCACCGCGCCCGGATGATGCGCATCCAGAAGAAGAACAGGACGGGGTGTTTCTCCCCCCACGGCACCAGCATACTGTAATACGTGTTATTGTAAAGCTCATCGCTTTTTGAACCCTTATCCCCGGCCTCTTTTATCTTATCGAGCACGTACTTCCTCATGCGGTACTTGCCCCGGTGCTTTTCCTCGTCTTTTGTAAGCGGCCTCTCCAGAGCGGACAGTGTTTCCAGCTCGCCGGCTACTTCCTTCATCGTTTCTTTCCATTGCTCTTCAGTCATCATGGCGATTTCACCTTCCACAACAGTGTTTATATTTCTTTCCGCTCCCGCAGGGGCAGGGTTCATTGCGCCCTACCTTTTTGCCGCTCACCTTCGTCTTCTGTTTGCCGACGGGGCTGCTCCGCCCGACCACCTGAGCCATTGGCGACGGCGCCTGCGCCGACGGTTCTTTTTTGGTAATGCTAACGTGGTAGATGGTATGTACCACGTCATGCTGAATGGTATCGAGCAGCGTTTGAAACTGCCGGTAGCCCTCGCGCTTGTAGGCGTCCACTGCCCGCGTCTGGCGCAGCGTCTGCCATCCGGCTTGCAGTCGCATATTTTCCATCGCCGTCAGGTGCTCCACCCACAGGCTATCAACGATGCGCAGCATAATCAGTCGCTCGAGCACCCGCATGTTCTCCGACCCCATCTCCTTTTCCTGCGCCTCGTAAAGCGTCTCCGCCAGCTCGGCGAGCTTCCCCTCCATCTGCTTCGGCTTCAATTCCATAAGCGAATCTGAAGTCAACGCTGGTGGCAGGGGGAAGACCGTGGCCACATCAGCAAGCAGACCTTCCACATCCCAGCTAACGCCGTGCTCATCAGCGATATGGCTGGCCACCATAGCCCGCATCTCATCTTTTACCATGGTCAAAATATTTGTCTTGAGGTCGGTGCCATCCAGTATCTTGCGACGTTCCGCGTAAATAAGCTCGCGGTGTTTGTTAACAACATCGTCATATTCCACCAGGTGCTTGCGCATATCAAAGTGAAATCCCTCCACCCTGACCTGGGCGCCCTCAATGGAGCGGTTCACCAGCTTGTTCTCAATGGGCGTGTCTTCGTCCATCCCCACCCAGTCCATAACGCCCTTAATCCGCTCGCCGCCGAAGCGCCGTACCACGTCATCCTCCAGAGAAACGAAAAAGCGAGAGCTGCCCGGGTCTCCTTGTCTCCCGGAGCGACCCCGCAGCTGGTTGTCAATCCGCCGTGCTTCATGGCGCTCCGTGCCGATAACATGCAGCCCACCCACAGATACCACCTTGTCATGTTTCTCCCGCCATTCGGCTTCACTCTGGCCGTCCAGGCTCCCGCCGAGCACAATGTCAACGCCCCGGCCCGCCATATTGGTGGCCACGGTAACCACCCCCGGCTCACCCGCCCGGGCAATAATATTAGCTTCCTTTTCGTGCTGCTTGGCGTTGAGCACCTCGTGGGGAATACCTTTACGCTTTAACAGCTCACCCAGGTATTCCGACTTTTCAATGGAAACGGTGCCCAGCAGCACCGGCCGGCCCTGCTGGTGCGACTGCTCGACTTCCCGAACCACGGCATTGAATTTTCCCCGCTCGTTCTTGTAAATCTGGTCGGGAAAATCATCTCGAATCATCTTCTCATTTGTGGGGATTTCCATCACTTCCAGGCCGTATATTTTATGAAACTCCTCCGCCTCGGTAGTAGCGGTGCCGGTCATTCCGGCCAGCTTCCCGTACATGCGGAAATAATTCTGGATGGTGATGGTGGCATAGGTCATCGTTTCACGCTGCACCTTGACTTTCTCTTTCGCCTCAATCGCCTGGTGCAGACCTTCGGAGTAGCGCCGACCGAACATCAGTCGCCCGGTGAACTCATCAACGATTATGACCTCGCCATCCTTGACCACGTAATCCCGGTCACGCCTGAAGAGCACGTGGGCCTTCAGGGCGTTGTCCAGAAAACGGGTGAAAACGTAGTTGGCCGGGTCATACAGGTTCGGCGACTTCAACAGCCCTTCCCGTTTTAACATCGATTCCATGGTGCTGATACCGGTGTCGGTCAGGCTGACGTTCCTCTCTTTTTCGTCAACGCTATAATCCGTCTGCGGCCTCATCCGGGGGATGAGACGGGCAAAAACGTTGTATATTTGCCCTGATTCCTCCGCCGGGCCGCTGATAATGAGCGGGGTGCGGGCTTCATCAATGAGCAGGTTGTCCACCTCATCAACGATGGCGTATTGCAGCTCACGCTGCACACACTGTGCCAGGTCCACCACCATATTGCCCCGAAGGTAGTCGAACCCGAACTCGCTGCTCGTGCCGTAGGCGATATCAGCCTCATACGCTTCTTTGCGGGGAACGGTACGAAAATGTCGCCACCGGCTGTCATCAGAGTCATGCTCCGGGTCGTAAAGTCGCGATGGCTGATGTTCGTCCGGCGTCTGCTGCGGGTAGATGCTGGCCACCGTCAATCCCAGCAGGTGGTAAATCGGCCCCATCCAGTACGGGTCGCGCCGGGATAGGTAATCGTTCACTGTCACCAGGTGACAGCCGCCGGTCAAAGCATTCAGGTACAGGGGAAGAGTGGCCACCAGTGTTTTTCCTTCACCGGTTTTCATCTCGGCGATTTTCCCCTGGTGCAGGACAATGCCTCCCATCAGCTGGACGTCAAAGTGGCGCTGACCGATGGTCCGCTTGGCCGCTTCGCGCACCGCAGCAAAGGCCTCGGGCAGGAGCTGGTCGAGCGTCTCACCATCTTTCAGGCGAGCTCTGAACTCCTCTGTTTTCGCCCGCAGCTCGGCGTCGCTGAGCTTTTCAAATTCAGGCTCAAGCTGGTTTATCTGCTCGACAATCGGCTGGAGTTTTTTAAGCTGCTTTTCGTTGGAATCGACCAGGCCGCCCAGCCATTTAAGCATCCTCTTCCTCCCTGATGAGCTCTCGTGCTTTCTCCGCTGTATCTTCCCAGACGAGTACGGCCACCTCACCCATGCCATTGATGGCAAATGCGTGCACGGAAGGGGCGGCATTCGCTTTCAGCAGGCACGGTATGCCGTTGCTCTCCAGAAAGCTCTTGATAATCCGGGCTTCGGCCTCGCTGGCGGCCCGGTAGATTGCCACTGTTTTCTTCTGTTTCGTCACCGCTGCTCACTCAAACATGGCACCGATGGACAGTCCGGTATGAATGCGGTGAATGGCCTCGCCGAGCAGTGGTGCCATGGAGAGAACCGTCATCTTGCCCGGTCTGTTCTCATCCTTCACCGGCACGGTATTGGTCACGACCACTTCCTTCACCGGACAGGAGTCAATTTTCTGCATAGCTGGCCCGGAAAAGATGGGATGGGTACAGCAGGCGTATACTTCTTTAGCACCGTTTTTAATCAGCGTCTCAACAACATTAACCAGAGACCCTGCCGTATCTATTTCATCATCAACGGTGAGCGCGGTCATATTCTTCACCGCACCGATGACGTTCAGCGTCTCCGCCTGGTCATCATTGCCGATACGCCGCTTCTCCATAATGGCCAGCGGAGCATTTAGTTTCTCAGCCAAATCTCGCGCCCGCTTGGTGATGCCGATATCGGTGGCCACCACCACCAGGTCGTCCATATCCTTGCCCTTGAAATAATTAGCCAGCAGGTTCAATGCCGTGAGTTCATCCACCGGGATGTTGAAGAAGCCCTGAATCTGCGCCGCGTGCAGGTCAACCGTCAGCAGTCGGTTCGCCCCGGCCACAGTCAGCAGGTCAGCAATAAGCCTCGCGGTTATCGGGACGCGAGGCTGGTCTTTCTTATCGGTTCGCCCGTAGCCGTAGTACGGCACGACGGCGGTAATCCGCTTGGCTGACGCTCGTTTGAGAGCGTCTATCATAATCAGTAGCTCAACCAGGTTGTTGCTCACCGGCCTGCACAGTGGCTGGATGACAAAGGTATCACGCTCACGAACGTTCTCCAGAATGCGGACAAAGATGTTCTCGTTGCTAAACTGAAATACCTCGTTCTTCCCCAGAGGTATGCCCAGATAATCGACCACCTCCCTGGCCAGTTCCGGGTGGGCATTGCCCGTGAATACCTTTAGTTCATCCATCGGCGCCTGTCTCCTTTAGCCACAGCGTTTCAGCACATATAGATTATAGCACGATTAACCGCGCACCTCACTACCATAAGTTTTAATCGCGGTTCTCCTCGGTTGTGGTTGACAGCCCTCCTGAAGCGGTTTATAATGCGCCTTAAAAGCGATATTAGTTGGGTAATATGCCGAGACGAAGTAGGCGAAGCAGTAGTAGTAATAGCGACATCTGGTTGTGGATTATAATCGCAATTATAGTAATTATTGTATTTGCCCTGATTAAAAAGTTTATTGATGACAATCCGTGGGTAAGATGGCTCATATTTGTCTGTTTTACCGCTCTCTTTATTTTCTGTGTTGACTACTTCGTTCAAGGTATACGCTCCAAGACCTTCAATGTTCAGTGGTTGTGTGCTTTGATTGGTGCTATTTTTTCTTTCTTGCTGTTCAATGCACAAACCGATTTCTTTAGAACTTGGTGGGCTGACGGCGCTTGGCTCGTTTGGGTTTTCAATAGTGTTGTCATTGTATGGTTGCTTTATTTGTTTATTAAATTGCTCTGGGAATGGAGACAAAGGCGAAGTAGGGGGTTTCCTTAATTCCCTAACGCCACTATATATATCCCAAAGGAACCTTAATCGCCTTGAACTTGACAACGCGCATTGGAATCTCTATAATAAAAGAAACCCCTCAAAAAAACTTGACACCTTTAGTTATTTCCGTGTATAAAGTACGAGAGCGCTCCCCGTATAATCGGTGTCATTTACTTTTAAGGTCCAACCTCAATAAATATACTGCCAAGAAAGGCCAAGGTTTTTCTTGATTGTTTAGAATTTGGTTTCCTGTATGCCAAAGTATATCTTTGTAACCGGCGGTGTAGTCAGTTCTGTTGGCAAGGGTGTCGCCGTCGCTTCCATGGGCACCATTCTAAAGAGTCGTCATCTCAGCGTCATGGCGCAGAAACTCGACCCCTATCTTAATGTTGACCCCGGAACGATGTCCCCCTACCAGCACGGTGAGGTATTCGTCACCCAGGATGGTGCCGAGACCGACCTGGACCTGGGCAATTACGAACGATTCATTGACGTTGACGTTACCAAGGAATCCAATGTCACCTCGGGGCAGATATACAGCGCGGTCATTTCCCGGGAGCGGCGGGGAGATTTCCTCGGCGGCACGATTCAGGTTGTGCCCCATGTCACCACGGAAATAAAGTCGCGCTTCAAGAAACTGGCCGATAAGTCCGGGGCAGATGTTATCCTCATCGAGGTCGGCGGCACGGTGGGCGATATCGAGGGTCAGCCTTTCCTTGAAGCCATACGGCAGATGCGAAATGACATCGGGCGGGACAACGTGCTTTGTGTTCACGTTACTCTGCTTCCTTACCTGAACTCAACCCAGGAACTGAAGACCAAACCAACCCAGCACAGCGTCAATGAGCTGCGCCGCACTGGTATCCAGCCTGATATCATCATCTGCCGCAGCGACCTTCCCATCCCGGAGAGCATTCGTGATAAAATCTCGCTCTTCTGCGACGTGGAAAGAGAGGCGGTCATCCCCCTCCCCACTGTATCCACCATTTACGAGATACCGTTATTGCTGGAAGAATCCAATTTGGGCCAATTAATAGTTAACAAGCTTCATCTGCCGGCGAAAAGGGCGAATTTAAAGGAGTGGCGGGACCTGGTGGAAAGGTTCAAGACATCCCATGAGCCGGTAAATATTGTTCTGGTGGGCAAATACGTTGAATTAACCGATGCCTATTTTTCGGTGCGTGAGGCACTACGCCATGCCGCACTGTACCACAATCGAGAATTAAACCTCTCCTGGGTGCACTCAGAAGACCTGGAGCGCGATGGCTGCGATTCGCTGCTGCGGGCGGCGCAGGGCATCATCGTGCCGGGCGGCTTCGGCATCCGGGGCATCGAAGGCATGGTCAGAGCCGCCAATTACGCACGCACCAATGAAATCCCCTACCTCGGCCTGTGTCTGGGGTTACATGTAATGGTCATTGACTTTGCCCGCCATGCCCTGAAATTTAAAAAGGCAAATTCCACCGAGTTCGACCCCGATACACCCTATCCGGTGATAGATTTACTTCCGGAACAGAAGGCAGTGCTCCACAAGGGAGGTACGATGCGCCTGGGTAATTACCCCTGCAATTTAGTCCCCGATACCCACGCCGCTCAGGCTTACGGCCAGCGCCGGATAAATGAGCGCCATCGGCACCGTTATGAGTTTAACAATGAATTTCGCGCCACGCTGGCAGAAGCCGGCATGGTTTACAGCGGTCTCTCGCCGGATGAAGAGCTGGTGGAAATCTGTGAGCTGGCCAATCACCCCTGGATGGTAAGCTGCCAGTTCCACCCTGAATTTGGCTCCCGACCCAGCCGCCCCCACCCGCTTTTCCGTGACTTCATCGGCAGGGCCAAAGACGTGCTGCGGGAAGGCGCACAACCGCCGCTACCTCTGGCCACAGAACAGTGAGAATGCAATGCACTTCTTTACGCTACAGCAACCTGTAACCAATAACTCGTCAGCCACGCCTAGTTTTTCGGAATTTCTGAATCGTGGTTTTATGATTACCAGACAGTAATTTTTGCCCTTCCGATAAAAAAAAGGGGGGGATGGGAGTGAGGTGATACGATGAATTTTGAAGAGCTGGAAGGCAAAGCGAAAACCGAGCTGCTAACTCTGGCAAAAGAAAAGGGCATCACCAAGCCAGAGAGCCTGAGCAAGCAAGACCTGATCCTGCAGGTGCTTCAGTCAGATGTGGAACAGGAGGGTCATGTATTCTGCCAGGGTATCCTCGAGATCATGAATGACGGCTACGGTTTCCTTAGACAGGATACGCTTCTGCCCAACCATGCCGATGTCTATATTTCCCCATCACAGATTCGACGCTTCAGCCTGCGCAATGGCGATATGGTCACCGGGCAGGGCAGACCGCCAAAAAGCAATGAAAAATACTTCAGCCTCCTGCAGATATTGGCCATCAACCACATCAACCCCGAGAAGTCCAGAGAGCGGCCTCATTTTGGCTCGCTCACCCCCGTTTTCCCTGACCAAGCCATCAATCTGGAACACTCACCCAGCGAGCTGTCCACCCGCCTGATAAACATGATCTCACCGATAGGTCGCGGGCAGAGAGGTTTGATTGTCTCCCCACCCAAGGCGGGTAAAACAATGCTGCTCAAAGCCATCGCCAGTGCCACCGCGGCCAATTATAATGACATTCATTTGCTCGTCTGCCTCATCGGTGAGCGCCCTGAGGAAGTCACCGATATGAAACGCTCCGTCAAAGGGGAAGTAATCGGCGCCACCTTCGACGAGATGGTGGAGAACCAGACCCGTGTCGCCGAACTGGCTCTGGAGAGAGCCAAGCGCATCGTGGAAAGCGGGAAGGATGTATTTATTCTCCTGGACGGTATAACCCGCCTTACCCGTGCCTACAACCTGGCCATGCCGTCGAGCGGACGCACCCTTTCCGGTGGCATTGACCCCGTGGCGCTTCACCCCGCCAAGCGCTTCTTCGGCGCCGCCCGCAACACCGCCGAAGGTGGCAGCCTGACCATCCTCGCCACCTGCTTGGTTGACACCGGCAGCCGCATGGACGACCTCATCTACGAAGAGTTCAAGGGCACCGGCAATATGGAGCTCCATCTCGACCGGCGGCTGGCAGAACGCCGCATCTTCCCGGCTATGGACATCCAGCGCAGCGGCACACGCCGGGAAGAACTGCTCGTTGACGAAAACAGCCTGAGCAAGATATGGCTGCTGCGGCGCATGGTAGCCATGATTTCCTCTGACTCACCCAACTTCGTTGATGCCACCGAGCGCATTATCGACCGCATGCGTAAGACGAAGAATAACACCGAGTTTCTGGACGGCCTGAACAAGGAGACGTAAATTGCCCTGCCGATACGATGAGATTTACGGCGGCGGCAAAACCATACTGAATCCCAGCCAATCTCCCGGAAAGAACTGGCAGATGAATGATGAGAGCACCACCCGAGGCAAGAGACTTTCACCCGGTCTTATAGCCGGCCTGTCCGTGGCGCTGCTTGTCGGCGTTTCATTGTTCATCCGGGCCTATCTCCCGCATGAGCAAGTCTTCAGCAGCGAATATATCAGGTTTTCCAGTATTGATGCCTACTTCCATATGCGATTAATAGACAGCCTGTTACACAACTTCCCCACCCTCATTGATTTTGACCCGTACCTGCTCTACCCCTCTGGCATGAAGCTGGATAACATCCATTTCTTTGACTGGCTTCTGGCGGGCATAATCTGGGTCTTCGGCCTCGGCTCACCAACACAGCATACCATTGACGTCATCGCGGTATACTTCCCCGCCGTCCTGGCCGCGCTTACCGTTATTCCGGTTTATTTCATCGGCAAGGAACTATTCGGACGCGGGGCCGGGGTTATCGCGGCCGGTCTTATTGCGATACTACCCGGCGAATATCTGGGGCGCTCAATTCTCGGCTTTACCGACCACCACGTTGCCGAGACGCTGTTTTCCACTGTCACCATGCTGTTTCTCATTATGGCAATCAAACGGGCACAGGCAAACGGCCTGATGATTCAGCACCTCTGGAACCGGGACTGGAAAGTAATCCGCAAGCCTGTCATCTACAGCTCGCTCACCGGCCTTTTCCTGGGACTCTACCTGGTGACATGGGTCGGCGGATTGCTCTTTGTCCTCATCATCCTTCTCTACTTTTTCATCCAGTTCATCATCGACCACCTGAAGAGGAACAGCACTGATTACCTTCTGCCGGCAGGCACAGCCACGTTCCTTATCGCTTTGATAATATACGTGATATTCGTCGGCGGCACGTTCACCTCTAAGTCTGCCAGCGTGATGCCGTGGCTCTCTCTGCTAATCGGGGCGGCTGTCCCAACCGCTCTGCACTTCATATCCGGAAGATTTACCGCCTGGAAGATTAAATCACGTTATTACTACCCTGTTTCGCTGTTCGGACTGGTGATAGTGGCTTCTCTCATCTGTTATGCAATTTTCCCTGATTTTGTGAGAAACGTATTCGACGTTTTCAACCTGCTGGCCGTGCGCACCATAATTGAGATGCAGCCTTTCCTTCATCCGCGACAGGAATGGACTGCTTCGCTCGCCTGGGGTAATTTTAATACCAATCTTTTCCTTTTCCCAGGTACACAATGGTTTCAGTGGATTCCTGGACTCAGCTTGATATCTCTGGTTATATTGGTCGTAAATACTATTCGACACGGTGATTTCAGTAAAAATGCCCTGCTGATATGGAGCTTGGTAATATTACTGGCAACCCTTGGCCAGAGCCGCTTTGCCTACTATCTGGCCGTCAATGCGGCTCTGCTGACCGGTTATATCTCCTGGCGATTTCTCAAGATTAATCTAGATATCCACCCCAAAGTTAAATACTTGAACGCCGCTGTCGCCATCATCACCATTCTGCTCCTTGTTTTCGCTTTCTCCGCCAACCTGCCCCCGGCAGTAGTAGCTATTTCGGTAGCGTTACTCATCGCCTATATCGGCTGGCAATTGCTCCAGGCTCTGGAGATTTTACAGGGTTCCAGCCCCAAACCCGGGCCGCAAATAAAAATCAAGCACCAAAAAAGGCCGCCCGCAGGGCCTACACCGACGCTGTACTACATCAACATCGCTGTGGTGATAATTATTTTGTTTTTCCTCGTCTGCTTCCCCAACATAACTCCGGCCAGAGCCGTTGCCTCCGAGGTGCACTATGCCCCGCCCCATGCCTGGGTAAATTCTCTGACCTGGATGAAGGAAAATACGCCGGAGCCTTTTGGCGACTCGAGTTTCTACTATCAGCTATACGAGCCTCCCTCGCCTGGTCAACAATACGATTATCCTGATTCCGCTTATGCCGTAATGGCCTGGGTTGACTACGGCTACTGGATAGCCCGCATTGCTCAGCGACCGGTCAATCGCACGCCGGGTCCAGGCGGATTTTACGTGGCCAATTTTTTGCTTTCCCAGGGCGAAAACTCGTCTCAGGAAATAGAATGGAAAACGAGGTGGGAACGGGTAACGATTCCGGACAGCGAGATAATCGATAAACTGGATGCTAAATATATCATTCTTGACAGCCAGACCACAATGAGCAAGCTCTGGGCACTGACCTTCTGGTCAGAACAGGAACAAACGAAATATTTTGAGACCTACCTGGAACCCCACCCGGATGAGAAAAATACGCTTGTCGGGACAGTGTACCTGCACCCGGAATATTACCGGTCACTGGCGGTCAGGCTGTATAACTTCGATGGCAAGGCGGCAACCCCGCAGCAGGTAAAGGTCGTTTCCTTCCAGGTAAGACCCCTGAAGAAAGGGGGCACCGTTAAGGTAATCGATGACGAACAATTTTTCCCCAGTTATGAAAAAGCAAAGAGCTACATATCAGAGCAGAAATCGGGGCAGTTCCAGATTGTCGGAGACTCGCCGCTTCTCAGTCCGGTGCCCCTGGAGGCATTAAAGAACTACAAACTGGTATACAGCTCTCCGGAATCCACATATTTTCCCGGTGTGGGCAATGTGCCCTCGGTAAAAATATTCGAATATTTGAAATAAATGTCGCTTTGTGGTGCTTATCCTCACTTGACAAATAAAAGGGGAAAAGCCAATTATTTAGCCAGGGAAACGGAGGTTTTATCACATGCAGATAAGGAAGACT
>CAYZOI010000043.1:0-12315 GCA_964480145.1 uncultured Dehalococcoidaceae bacterium
AGCATCGCCTACCTGTGCTATAATTACCACTGTAATGCCTGAGGCAAAAAATTTATCAAGTGAAATAAAAAAACAACTGCCAGATGAGCTGGTTGAGTTCCTGCGGCTGGCCGGGGAGCTGGCGCAGAAAAGGGGACAGAAGCTCTACCTGGTGGGTGGGGTGGTCCGCGACCTGCTTCTGGGAAGGGAAAATTTTGACCTCGACCTGGTGGTGGAGGGGGATGCCATAGCTTTGGCAAGCGAGCTGGCGGAAGTCAGGCAATGCCAGCTGGTCACCCACCAGCGCTTCGGCACGGCGAAACTGACATGGGACGGCGGGAGCGCCGACCTGGCCACCGCCCGTTCGGAGACCTACGCTAAAGCCTGTGCCCTGCCCACGGTGAACCCCAGCACCATCAGAGATGACCTTCTCCGCCGCGATTTCACCATTAACGCCATGGCCGTTGCGCTTACTCCTGACCTTTACGGCCAGTTGCTTGACCTCTACGGAGGTCTATCTGACCTCGGGGGGAAGCTGGTCCGGGTTCTCCACGGAAAGAGCTTTATTGATGATGCCACCCGTATCTGGCGCGCCATCCGCTACGAGCAGCGACTGAATTTCCATCTGGAGTCAGGAACGCTTGAGCTGGTGAAGCGTGACGTCGACTATCTGAAAGAGGTGAGCGGCGATCGTATACGCCACGAGCTGGAGCTGATTTTGAAGGAAGAATTCCCGGAGAAAGCGCTGTGCCGCGCTGATGAGCTCGGGGTGCTGAGCAAGCTGCACCTGAAATTGCAGGCGGATAAGTGGCTGTCAGAGAAATACGAACAGGCACGACGGTGGAGTTCACCCGATAACCCGTCAATCGGGCTCTACCTGGCTCTGCTGGTCTACCATATGGGCAGCAAAGACGTTGAGGAGTTTATTTCCTGCCTGAGATTGAGGAAGGCAACCAGCCGAATACTTCTTGACACGATTGACCTGAAAGCTAATCTGGGGCATCTGGCGTCTCCGGAAATAACATCGAGGCAGGTCTACACGCGGCTCATCGGCTGTGCCCTAGAAGCGGTGGTCGCCAACATAATCGCTGCCGGGATGCCGTCCGCGGTGCCGTGCCTTACCGAATTCATCGAGAAACTGAGATATATAAGGCCCGCCCTCAACGGCGAAGACTTGAAAAAATTGGGGGTGGCACAGGGGCCGGAAATTAAAGAAATACTGCATCGGCTGCTTGAAGCCAGGCTGGATGGGAAAGCCGCCACCAGGCGTGACGAAGAAGCCCTGGTTCTAAACTGGCTGGCAGGGAAAGGCGCATAAGCGATGGGTCAAAAGAAATCGCAATTCATTATCTTTGGGTTGCTGGTGATGGTACTGGCCCTCTTCGGCTGGGCGTTATCGACCCAGATGCAGGTTAGCAAGCTGGAGAAAACGGTCTTGACCGTGCACCGGCAGTTCAGATACAAAGGCGATGAGTACAATATGAGCCTTTCTCTACCCCTGACGCAGTACCTCCATTACCAGGAAAAGGCAAGGCCGTCATGGTTGAACTATCCCTACAGCCATCCCTACCATTTCTTTGCGGAATACGTGGCCATGGCGACGGACCCTGATGACGATGACGCCATTGGCAATGTTGTTGGCTACATTGATGAGGTGGCGGCAGCGGAAGGGTTCAATGACTATAAGAAAATCGAGTTCGCGCTTGTCTTTGTCCAGAGCTTTACCTATATCGGGGACAACGTCACGGCGACCCTTGATGAGTATCCCCGCTATCCGGTGGAGACGCTTTTCGACCGCGAGGGAGACTGCGAGGATACGTCAATTTTGCTTGCTGCCGTTCTGAACGAGATGGGCTACGACGTGGTCATGCTCCTGTTCGAGGAGTTCGACCATATCGGGCTGGGCGTCAACATGCCGCCGGGACACGATGTCTTTGGCAACTCCTGGATATATGAGGACAGGCGGTACTGGTACCTCGATACCTCGGGGGGAAAGTCAATCGGCTGGTGCCCGGAGCCTTACGACGTAACGTCGGCGTATGTCTATCCGGTGGGGGAGTAAGTCTCCACCAGATACGCTTCCATGTTCTGCTGTTTGCACCGGGTGTAAAGTTCTTCGGCCTGTGTTTTGTCTTTAAAAAGCGTAAAAAGCGCTGGGCCGGAGCCGGCCAGGTGGACATGGGGGGCGCCCATCTTCCTGATATGGTCGCGGTAGACTTTCAGCTCTGACCCTCCGGCAAAGACAACGTTTTCAAAGGTGTTGAAAAGCGTTGACGGCTCTTTGCCCTCTTTCAGTTCCTGGACCATGCGCTGCGTTATCTGTCCATCGGTGAAGTGACTGGTATTCAGGCTGGCGTAGAGCTTGGACGTTTTGCCGGGAAGGCGGGGCACATCGGGGATGACCAGCACCACCCAGTGGTGGGGTAAAGGGGGGAGGGGGGTTAACACCTCGCCTCTTCCCTCGGCCAGCGCGGTACCACCATGGAGGAAAAAGGGGACATCTGAGCCAAGCTGTGCGGCGAGTTCATGCAGCCTTTCCTGAGTCAGGTTCAGTTCCCAGACCTGGTTCAGACCGCGCAGGGTGGCTGCCGCGGCGCTGCTGTCGCCGCCCAGTCCCGAAATCAGGGGAATGCGGTTCTCAACCACGATGGCGATTCCTCCGGTTGAACCGGTTGTTTCTTGCAGCAGGGTCACCGCCCGTGAAACGAGGCTTTTCTCCGCCGACCACTGCGGTGAATCCGACCGGATATCCACTGACCGGCTGGCTTCAAAACTGAGCCGGTCGCAGAGGCTGATGGCCTGGATGACACTCCTGATTTCGTGATAGCCGTCCGGTCGCCGGGCTAACACTTCAAGGGTTAAATTCAGTTTGGCTGGAGCCGATATGGTCAGCATGCCGCCTTCTTCCTTTTTATTTTGTGTGTGCCCGCCACAGTTGCGCCCATTCCTCAAGGGCCAAAGTCTCAGCGCGGCGCTGTGGTGCTATGCCTGCTTCTGCCAGCAGGTGAGCAACATCAGCTTTGGGCAGCCCCAGCCCCTGCGCCAGAGAGTTGGCCAGCTGCTTGCGGGGGCTGGCGAAGCCGGCTCTGACCGTTTCAAAGAAACTCGCGGTATCGTCCACTGCTACCGCTGGCTTTGAATACAGGTCAATGCGCAGTATGGCGGAATCGACCTTCGGCGCCGGATAAAAGGCTCTCGCCGGCACCTGGCTGATAATCCTGGGCTGGCCATAAAGCTGCACGCTGATGCTGAGGAGGCTTCTTTTACCCGGCCCGGCAGCAATGGCCTCGGCCACCTCTTTTTGCACCATCACCACCATCAGGCCTGGCTTTATGGCAGCTTCCAGAAAGTGGCGCAGGGCAGGAGAGGTGATGTAATAGGGAAGATTGGCTACCACCTTGTAAAGTTCTGACTCAGGCAATAAAGCCGCCGGGTCAACCTTGAGGATATCCTGGTTGATAATGGTAACATTGGTAAGAGAAGCCATTTCCTGCTTTAGAAAGGCGGCCAACTTGTCGTCAAGCTCAATGGCAATGACCCGCCGGACTTTTCGGGCAAGTTCCCTGGTCATAATTCCCAGTCCCGGGCCTACTTCCAGAACGGTATCGCCTGTGGTGAGTTCAGCCGCGGTAAGTATCTGTTGCTGTACGTTGCCATCGATGAGGAAGTGCTGACCCAGCCTTTTCCGTGCCCTCAAATCAGAGTGGCGCAGTAAATTCTTGGTTTCGGCCAGAAGCGATTCCTTTTCCAAATGGCACCTGCCCATGAAACGGTTCATGGAAATAATGAGGCCGTGCACCTGCCCTTGACCCTGCCCAATAGCTTGCTCGGGCCAGCCAGCTCCAGCCAGGCAATCCTGCGGCACCCGGAAAATACCATTTACCGCTGCTTCCTCTCGGACCTGACGGGATTCATAGCCTTCCGCCGCGCAGGACCCGGCCTTCAACACCGCTTGACCAGAGTAGTCCCACCAGACAAGAGCCTCAAGCCGGAATTCAACCCTGCTGTAGCGGATTGCAGGTTCAGGGCACCGCTAGCTCCCCGTCTAGCACGACCTCAAAGAAATGCTAAACCGCCCGCCCTGCTTTGTCAAGGGAAGGCGATTATCTTCGCCAGTTCAGATATATCTTTCACGTTATCCAGGTTGAGCACCAGCTCTATGGAGCGGTCAGCCTGTGCCTTCGAAAGGACTTCAGCGGTGCCGTCTCTATATTTGGCCATCAACTCGTCAACGGTCATGGGCGTCCCGTGGTATCCGCGCCAGGCTTCCCATTTGACGCTGTGTTCCTGCCCGTTCTTCAGCTTGATGGTCACGACATCAAAGCCCTCCGGCCACGGTGTGGTCCACTCTGGCCGGGGAATTAGTTTAACTTTCTGTCGGGTCTCTTTGAACTTGGGGTCAACCCGCTTCTCCTCGGTGAAGATATGCCGGTCGGCCCACCTGTCCAGCAGGACACCGGCTATGCCGTGCTGCAAACTGACCCTTGAGTGCTCAGCATCCGGAGGTTCGAGCAGGTCGAGTTCATGCACGGCGCCGGGGCTCATCTCAACCTCAACGCTGGCCACGTCATCACCGGCAATATCATTCTCTTTGACTAGATAGAGCGCCGCTTCGAGGGGGCGCTGCTGGAGGGAATGGCAGGGGAATATTTTGGTATCCAGGAGGTTGAAACGGAACTCCTTGCCCAGTCCCCCGGTCACTTTCTCAATATGGTAATCTTCCTTTCCGGCAACGGCGCTGCCGAAGCCAGGGCCAAGGGCGCCATCTTCCAGGATATTGGTATCGGCGTTGATGCCTTCTCCGGCGAGCAGGGCTGCCGTGACGCCATTGCGGCAGGCAAACCCGGTCTCAACGAAGTGGGTCATGGTCGAGTGGTGCCTTAACGTGCCGGCTGCCTGAGAGGCAACGATGCCAAAGGCATTCAGTATCTGATTCACATTTAATTTGAGCAGCTTGGCGGCGGCCACGGTGGCGCCGAAGTTGCCGAACACGGGCACGGCGAAGAAACCCCTGCCGGTGGCGGGCAGGCAGGCAAGGCCGATTCGCGACTGTACTTCATGGGCGATGATGGCCGCTTCCAGCACATCTTTTCCGGAGGCGCCCACTTTCTCGGCAACCGGAAAAACAACCGGGAAAACGGTCATCACACCTACCATCTCCGGTCGGCTGTCGCCTTCCCACTCCGATGAGTGTGCGAAATTGCCATTGGCCAGGGCGGCATTCGGCAGCGAGGTTTTGAATCCGCCGCCGATGACTCCGGCCTCGGGAGTCCCGCCGATATCGCGGACAAACCTGGTGACAATCCTGCCCGCCGGACGCGTTGAGCCCCATATCATTGAGCCCAGATTGCTCAGTGCCAGTTCCCTGGCGTACTGCACTGTCTTCCGGGGGATGTCGTTGAAGCCGGTATCGACCACAAATCTGGCTACCTGCTCGGTTACGGTCATTTGGTCCTCCTTAATCTATAATGAGTTAAAAAATAATCACAAACCGCGTTGCAATCGTACCGCCAGCCGCACGGGCAGGCCTTTGTCCATCATCCTGTCCTGTACAGCGGCAACGTCGTAGGGTATGCGGTGTGGTCTTACTATTCTGGTTTCACTGTCGTAGATAGCGTAGCTGGCGCGCGGGTCTCCGTCACGCGGTTGCCCCACCCCTCCCGGATTGAGAATCAACCGGCTTTCTCCCACGGCAAATCCGATGTTGTCCACCAGCCGACTGGAGGTACAGGAGCCGTCTTCTTCCCTGAAGACTAGAGGGACGTGGGAGTGGCCGACCAGGCAATAGGGCGACTGGAAGAAGTTGAAGTTCTCCCGGGCGATGCTGGCTGATATGACGTATTCCCATATCGGCTCCCGGGGGCTGCCGTGTACCAGCGTGAATATATCTTTATCGATTGTCAGGGGGAGCTTTTCCAGGTATTTTATATCTTTCTTATTCAGCTGCCCGGCGGTCCACTGGCAGGCAAGCGCGGCATCGGGGTTAAAATCGGCGGTGCTTATCTTGCCGATAGCTCCCCAGTCATGATTTCCGGCCACGCAGACATGGTTGTACTGTCGCAGCCGTTCAATGCACTCGTGGGGGTCGGGCCCGTAGCCGACGATATCGCCCAGGCACCATATCTCGTCCACCCCTCCCCGCCGTTCCATATCATCCAGGACCGCCTCGAAGGCGGTCAGGTTGGCGTGTATATCCGCGATGATGGCGTAGCGCATGGTACTACTATAGCAATTTTCGGGTAAGATGAGAAGGCGGTGGTGGAGCTTAAATGTGATAGCCAGCAAGGCGAGTTTAGATTGCCAATAGAACGGTTCAAGCTAGGTGGGGTAAGATAGCGCAGGGTTCTAGGGGCAGGCCAACTTAGCGCTGATAAGACGATTAAAGCTGATATTAGCTTCGGCTGCTTGTATATGCAGACTTCTATGCACATCTGGTGGTATGCGGACTGTGAACTTTCCCGAATAATTCCTGATTGCGAGAGGTTGGGGGATAGACTCGTTGTTGGAGCGCATATCCGAAATGACTTCTGCTACAACATCTCGTATCCCCAGCAACGCCTCTTCATGACTAGCAGCCAGCCAACTTAGGCTGGGGAACTCTGCACACAAACCCACATATTCATTATCCTCTTCAGACCAAGTAACTCGATAGGTAAAGCGGTCACTTTTTCTTTCTACTTCTACTACCATCTTCCGTCTCCAATCTTCTAATTGCTTTTATTACCTGCCTAACTTGATATGCCTTTCCTTTCCCGTTTTTCTCTTGAATATTTACTCTAGGGTCGCCCTGCCATGGAGTCTTGTATACACGATGGCTTGTACCCTTTTGGCGTGCTTCTCCAAAGTAATAATCGCAGATTCTACAAAGGTCTGTGAACTTAACATTACTTGGGTTTCTCCCCAGTTGCTTAATTATATCATCTGAACCCATTCTCTAAGAATAAATGGTATCATTATTGATACCACTTGTCAATACTTTATACAACAAATTTCAACGATAAACAACAAAAAGCAACAAGAAAATATATTAAATTAAACCCAAAATACCTAAAACACCCCCCTTTTTGACTTATCCAGCAGTAAATTATATACTGTAATTTACATCATTTAACAGGTGAGAGTGGGATGAAGCGTGGCTTTGTAAGTGTGGTGATGAATTTATGTATCATGCGTTGCCCGCAAGGGCTAGCGGCGGGTGAAACTATGTCGTGGAGGGTAATGCATGATGAAAACAATAGCGGAAATCAACGAGAAAATACAGCAGGGCAAGGCTGTAGTCGTCAATGCTGAAGAAGTCATTGGCCTGGTCAAAGAAAAGGGCGTAAAGCAGGCCGCTCAGCATGTCGACGTTGTAACCACGGGCACCTTCGGCCCGATGTGTTCCTCAGGAATCTACTTCAATATCGGTCACAGCAAACCGAGAATCAAGCTGGGTGGCGGTCGCGTTTACCTCAACGATGTCCTGGCCTATCCCGGCCTGGCGGCGGCGGACGTGTTCTTCGGGGCAAATGCCCTGCCCGATGACGACCCCAGAAACAGGATGCACCCCGGCGATTTCAATTACGGCGGCGGCCACGTCATCGAGGAACTGGTGGCGGGCAAGGACATCCGTTTTATGGCGAATGCCTACGGCACCGATTGTTATCCGAGGAAGCGCCTGGAAACGTGGCTGAACATCAAGGACCTGAATGAGGCGGTGCTGTTCAATGTCCGCAACGCCTACCAGAACTACAACGTCGCCGTCAACCTATCCGACAAGACCATCTATACCTACATGGGAGTGCTCAAGCCGCGGCTGGGCAACGCCAACTACTGCAGTGCCGGGCAGCTATCGCCATTGCTCAATGACCCGCACTACCGGACCGTCGGCATTGGCACCCGGATTTTCCTGGGCGGAAGCGTCGGCTATGTCGCCTGGCAGGGGACACAGCATAACCCGAATGTGCTCCGCACGGAAGCGGGTGTGCCGAAGCGGAGTGCCGGGACGCTGGCCGTAATCGGTGACCTCAAGCAGATGAGCCCGCAGTGGCTTGTCGGGACGAGCATGTACGGCTATGGCGTTACGCTGACTGTGGGGGTCGGCGTGCCCATCCCCATCCTCGACGAGGAAGTCCTCCGCCACACGGCGGTCACCGATGCGGAAATCTACGGCGCGGTGATTGACTATTCGGATGCTTATCCCAACCAGAAGCCGGACATCGTCGGGGAGGTGAGCTACGCCGAGCTGAAGAGCGGCACGGTGAAGCTGCAGGGCAAAAAGGTGCCCGCCGGCTCTCTGTCCAGCTATTCAAAGGCGCTGGAAATCGCGGATATTCTGAAGGACTGGATAAAGCGCGGCGAGTTCCTGCTCACCGAGGCGGTGGCGCCGCTGCCGGGCGTCGAGTCCGGGGTGGCCTTCAAACCATTGAAAGAACGCCCGCTGGAAATTTAAAACGATATCAACCGGAGGTAGTAATAATGGCCGTTACAAAAAGAGTGGTTCTGCATTTCCCCAGGCGGCTGGTGGAGCAGCCGGTCATCTATCGCCTGGTCAAGGATTACAACCTTGAATTCAATATTTTGAGGGCGTCCATCACCGCCGAGCCGGAGGAGGAAGGGCTGCTGGTGCTTCAGCTTAAGGGCGAGCAGGCAGAATACGATAGAGGCATTAAATTCCTGCTCAAGTCCGGGCTCAAAATCCAGTCGCTCGGCCAGGACGTTACCCGGAACGAGGCGCGCTGCACGAGCTGTGGCGCCTGCGTTACCCTCTGTCCTCCCGGCGCTTTCGAGGTTGACCCGAAGACGAGGCAGGTAAACTTCGACGACGAGAAGTGCGTAGCCTGCGGGCTGTGTATCAAAGCCTGCCCGCCGCGGGCGATGGAAGTCCATTTTTAACGAGATGTATCAGCCGCGTACCTATCGCCACTGGGTAAGGGGCGATGACCTGGTCGATTTCAGGGTTGCGGTCAAGGAGACGGACCTGTACCTGCGCGCGGCGAGCGACCTGCACCGCAAGGCGCACCGGCTCGTGCTGAAGTACCGCGACGGTATAGAGAAGTACATTGCCCGCCACCCTGATTTCCAGGCCTCCCTTGAGCCAATCGAGGTTGAGGCACAGGCGCCGAAGATAGTCCGTGCTATGGCCGATGCCGCCCGCCTGTGTGGCGTTGGCCCGATGGCGGCGGTGGCGGGGGCCATCGCCGAGTTTGTCGGGAAGGAACTGCTGGAGTTCTCTCCTGAAATCATCGTGGAGAACGGCGGCGACATTTATCTGAAAAGCCGGCGCCGGAGAACGATAGGCGTCTTCGCCGGTGGCTCCCCGCTGACCGGAAAACTGGGGCTTGATATTGCGCCGGGGGACACGCCGCTGGGCATCTGCACCTCGTCGGGCACGGTGGGGCATTCCCTGAGCTTCGGCAAGGCGGACGCGGTCATTGTGCTGGCCGGCTCCGCCACGCTGGCCGATGCCGCGGCCACCGCCATCGGCAACCGGGTCAAGGACGTGGCGGACATAGAGAAGGGGATTGACTTTGCGCAGAGTATAGGGCAGCTTAAAGGGGTGGTCATCATCAAGGACGACAGGCTGGGGGTCTGGGGGGAGGTAAAGCTGGTGCCGACTAATTTTTAGGGCTTGGCTTCTATAGGTTTAATTTGCATTTGGTTGTTAGCCTCTTCAAATCTTCTTAATTTCATTGATTAGTTCTGCAAACATTTCATCTTGTTTCTTGTCTCTTTCCTTTTGCCTCGTTATTTCCTCTATTTCCTTCTTTCTGATATAATTCCAAGCTTTCTGCATAGAACTTAAGCCTAATATCACAGCCAACCCCCCAAAAATAAAAAATCCAGTAGCGACATATCCCTCTTTCTCTAACGCTAATAACAACAATATGAGACCAATGGGTAGATAGATACTGCCCTGAGATAACAAATAATTCAACATTTTCTTTACTCCCCCTACTAATCGTTTTAGTAGAGGATAAATTACCCCACCAACTAAATGCAAGTAGAACCCTTCCATACCCACTCCTTTATCCCCATACGCTCTGCGTGCTATAATTCTGGCTATGAAAGTCTCGGCGCTGGGAGAGTTCGGGCTGATAGATCTCCTGGCGGAAATGATTTCCGGCGTGCAGGATAAAAGCGCGGCGTCATATCAGAAACTGCTCATCGGCATCGGGGATGATGCCGCCGCCTGGAAGGGAGACACCGGCACGCAGCTGGTCACCACCGACTCGCTTTTTCAGGACGTCCATTTCCGGCTGGAAACCACGCCCTGGTACGAGCTGGGCTGGAAGTCGCTGGCGGTGAACCTGAGCGACATCGCCGCCATGGGCGGCGTGCCTGAATACGCCGTGGTGTCGCTGGCGGTGCCGCCGGAAACCGAGGTGGATGATGTCAAAGCGCTCTATCAGGGTATGATTGCGCTGGCGCAGCGCTTCGAGGTTGCCCTCATCGGCGGCGATACCTGCCGCGCGCCCCTGGTCTCAATCACCGTTACCGTGCTGGGCAGTGCTAAAGATAAAGATGGGAAAGTGCTCACCCGCTCGGCAGTCCGCCCCGGCGACAAAATAGCCGTGACCGGCGCTCTCGGCGGCGCTTCCGCCGGCATGGAGATGCTGGATAAAAAGCTGAAGCTCGATGCCGAGTCGGAAGGCCAATTGCGCAGGGCTTTCCTGCAGCCTGAGCCGAGGGTGGTCGAGGGGCAAAAGCTGGTGGGGCTGGGCGTGAAAGCGGCCATCGATATCAGCGACGGGCTGATGTCCGACCTGAAACATATCTGCGATTCCAGCAGAGTTGGCGCTAGAGTTGAAGCCGACCGGATACCGGTGGCGTCTGCGGTCAAAGCTCATTTTGCGGAACGCGCTCTTGAACTGGCCCTGTCCGGCGGTGAGGACTACGAGCTGCTTTTCACCGCGGGCGGTGGGGTAATCGATAAAGTGAAGGCGGAGCTTTCCTGTCCGGTAACGGTCATCGGTGAGATTGTGTCCGGGGAGCCGGGTAGTGTGGCCATGGTTGATGCGCGCGGCGAGCCGGTCCGCCCGGGAAAGGCCGGCTGGGAGCATTTTAGCGCATAACAGGATATAAAGGTGAATAAAAAGATGACAGATAAAAACCAGGCGTCTTCCGGGCTCAATGCGGGCCAGGGCATGTGCTTCGGCTGCGGAAAGAAGAATCCCTTTGGCATGTGTCTGAAATTCAGTCGGGACGGCAACGGTGTCAGAACGGAGTATACCCCCGGGGAGCGTTATCAAAGCTGGCCGGATATCATTCACGGCGGCATCGTCGTCACCCTGCTTGATGAGGCGATGGGACATGCCACCCTGATGAACGGCAACTTTGGTTTTCTCACCGCGTCGATACAGGTCAACCTCAGGCGGCCCGCTTATGTGAACGATACGCTTGTTGCTCATGCCAAAGTGACCAGAAATGGGAAGAGAACGCTTGAGACGGAAGGAAAGCTGACCACAAGCAATGGCAAGACGGTGGCAGACGCTAAGGCGGTGCAGGTCATTCTTAAGGGCAACCAGCTTGAGGCGGTTATCTGGGACATGGACGGGGTGATTGCCGATACGGCACCCTTCCATTTTCAGGCGTGGGACGAAATCTTCCGCAGGAGAAAAATACCTTACTCCAGGGAGGTTTTCCAGCGCAATTTCGGGAAGCGGAATGACATCATTGTCCGCAGCATTGTCGGCGAAGATTACCCGGAAAGTGAGATGGAAGCCATCCTGGTGGAGAAAGAAGGGATGTTCCGCGAGAAGGCGGCCGGGAATATAAAGCCGTTCCCGGGCGCGATAGCGTTGATTGGCGAACTGCGGGAATACGGGGTCAAAGAGGCATTGGCGACCTCCTCCCCCATTGAGAACGGGCAGTTTGTGACCCGCCAGCTGGGCATAGAGAACAGCTTTGACGCTGTGGTCTGGGGCCGGGAGGTTACGGAAGGGAAGCCGAGCCCGCAGATTTTCCTGCTCGCCGCCGAGCGACTGGGCGTTGACCCGGGAAGCTGCGTCGTTATCGAGGACGCTGTGGCCGGCGTTGCCGCCGCCAAGCGGGCCGGTATGAAATGTCTGGCGGTGCTCAACAGCCACCCGGAGGCAAAGCTCGGCGAAGCTGACCTCGTGGTTGATAGCCTGGAACATGTCAGCGTGGCTGACCTGGCCTCGATTTTCAATTTACCGAAGAAAGGATGAGCACTCGAAATCATGACTGAAGTGGAAAGGTCTCTGGTACTGGTTAAACCCGATGCCGTGAGGGACGGACGCGGCGATGAAATTATCCGTCGCCTCGAAGAGCTGGGGCTGAAAAAGGTGGCGCTCAAGACGCTGCGTATGGATAGAGCGCTGGCGGATAAACACT
>CAYZOI010000044.1:0-12064 GCA_964480145.1 uncultured Dehalococcoidaceae bacterium
TCCATACCTATAGCACCTTCTCTCAGCATCGTATCAAAATCCAGGTTTGTTTTGTCCCACGCTTCTTCCATCCACCACGGATACGGTGCTTTCGCGCTAATAACCTCAGAAAGTGAAAAACCGGATAACTGCTCCAGTGCTGGATTGATGTACTTGATTGATGTATCGGCATTGAGCACGAGCAGCGGATAGGGAGCGTTTTTCAACAATGTAGAGCTGAACTCTTCGGACTGCCGCAATATTTCTTCCCACCGCCGGCGCTCGGTAATATCGGAAATGATGTGAACGGCACCGACGACATCGCCTGCTTCGTCCACAAGAGGGTCCACAGCGATTTCAAGCCACTTGCCGCCCTGCGACATCACTTCCGTTTCCCGACGACGTGATTTTTTCATGCGCGTCAGAGGGCACATCTGAACCGGTTCTGGCCGACCGTGTAACATCTCACAGCAGTTTCTACCGTTAATGTCGCTGTACGACCTGCCTATAAGTTCGACCATTGCTCTGTTACAGCGTACAATCTTGTTCTCATCATCCAGCAGACAGACCGCATCACCGATGCCGTCAAACGTGGTTCGCCACTGATGTGCTGATAACCGTATCGCCTCCTCAATTCTTTTACGCTCGGCAATATCATCCTGTAATTGCTCGTTAGTTTTATGCAGCAGCTTGCTGGAGTTCTGCAGCCTTTCCACCAGCTTTTTGTTCTCCAGTAAGAGCCGCTGCTGCTTGAGCGCATTGGCAATGGTATTCTTGATTTCATCAGGGTTGACCGGTTTAACAAAATAGGCGTAAGCCCCCTGGTTTACCGCATCCACAGCGGTCTCAACACTGGCATATCCTGTGGTGATAATTACCGCCGCCTCTGGATTTATTTCTCTGGCCGTTTCCATTATCTCCAGACCGCTGACGTCAGGTAACCTCATATCTACAATAACAACTTCAAAAGGGTCTTTTTTTATCACCCTGAGTGCATCAGCCCCTTTTTCCAGGCCGATAACTCTGTAGCCGACTTCCTCCAGTATGCCGCACAGCGTTACTCTTTCCCCTGCCTTATCCTCCACAACCAGTATGTTGGCCGGTATTGATGTCATTTTTATTTCTCCCTGGACACTGCCTCAACCAGGTTAATTACTTTTTCTACATTGAAGGGTTTGTAGAGACAAGTATAGACGCCAGCTTCAACGGCCCTCTGAATCAGTTCCTCTTCCGCGTAGCCGGTCATCATTATCACCGTTGCCTGCGGGTTTATTTTTTTCATTTGTTCAAAGGTCTCGAAACCGGTCATATCGGGCAGCTTAACATCCAGAAAAACGATGTCGTAATGCTGGCTCCTGACCATCTCAATGGCTTCGGCACCATCATCGGCCGTGGCTACCAGATACCCTCTTTCCTCAAGAATTACCTTTAACGTCTCACGGTCGGCAAAATGGTCATCGACCACGAGCACCAGAGTTTTCTCAGTCAGCAACTCTTCGATAATGGCAATGACCATATTGATATCGAACGGCTTGTAAATAATAGCGTAGGCACCCTCTTCCAGTGCTTCCTTAACCAGCTCCTCCACGGAGTAAGCGGTCATCATCACCACAGCGGCATCAGGGTCTATCTTTTTTATCTCCCTGAAAGTCTGCACGCCATTTATCCCCGGCATCTTGATATCGATAAAAATAGCGTCAAAGTGCTTTTTCCTTGCTGCCTCTATGGCCTGGTAGCCATCTCCCGCGGTCATGACATCATACCCTTTGTCCTCCAGTATGCCACCAAGTGTCAGTCGCATGCTGCGCAGGTCATCAACAACCAGGATATCGGTTTGTCCGTTACTGCTTTTCAATACTTGCCTCCTGAACCGGTGTCTCCAGCGGTAACCTGATGGTAAACGTGGTCCCCTTGCCAGCCACGCTTTCGGCTTCAATTTGCCCGCTGTGGCGGTCGATTATCGACTTGCTGACGGCTAACCCCAGGCCGATACCCCTTGCCTTGGTTGTAAACAGGGGTTCGAAAATCTTACCTTTGGCTTCGTCAGCTATGCCACTTCCGGTATCGATTACATCCAGCTCCAGGAAACCCTTTTTTTTTCTGGTGCCTATGGTCAATCTGCCACCTTCTGGCATTGCCTGCACCGCATTGTTAATCACGTTAACCAGCACCTGTTGAATCTGCTCCGGGTCCACAGCTATCTCTGTCGAGTCAGGGCCAAAGTTTTCGTTCACCTCAACATTCTCCGGCACAGGCACCCGCGCCATGGCATCAGCAATTATTTTCCTCACCAGCGTGGGTGTAACCGCCGGTTTGCCAACGCGGGAAAACCCGAGCAGGTCATTGATTATCCTGTTTGAGCCGTCGATTTCGTCATCCATGATGTCAAGGAATTCCAGAACCCGCGGTTCTTTCCCTGCCATATCACTCTTAGACAGTTTACCCTTGATATAGTAAACGGCGTTTTTTATGGCACCAAGCGGATTTCTGAGCTCGTGACCCACACCTCCCGCCAGTTGACCTATCGCGGCCAGTCGCTCCGAACGAATCAGCCGGTCCTGCGTCTCCTTCAACTCCTCGTTGGCGGCGGTCAGCTCTTCGTTACTGGCCCGCAGTTCCTCCTCAGTTGCCCTCAATTCCTCATTGGCCGCTCTGAGCTCTTCCTCGCTGGCCTGAAGTTTTTCATTGGCCGTTTGCAGTTCCGTAGCATAGGCGCGGACATCCTGGAGGGCCCGTTGCAGCCTGCTGGCGGTGAACCAGCTCATAAAGGCGGCCGTGAAGAAGAACAGTACTATGATTACCACCGTAATGTAAGGCACGGCAGTCGCTTCAGCTTCCGGCTTTATCAGACTTGAAAGCAGACCTGCATTCTCAATGCCAATGGTGGCCAGATAAAGAACGCCGGATAAAACCGCAATATAGAAGCTGGCTCTGATGTTAATCATTATGCCGGCGACGAGGATAGCAAAAATATAGACGACAGGCAGCGGACCGGTGAACCCGCCAAACAGCGGCGTCATCACCGAGCTGAACAGTATCATACCAATGGTGAAGAAATAACCAGACAGGTTAACCCTGCCCCACCGACAAAGCCAGTAGCTCACCACCCCAATAGCTATGGCGGCAACGACCATCAGGGTCAGCGGCAGCACAGCGAAAAAGGGGTTAAACAGCCATATCAGGACGATGACAATCTGGCCAACGGAACAGGTCGCTATCCAGAGCAGTGACAATGTCCTGATTGCGGCCGCTTTCCGGGAAACCTCATCGCCACTGGATACCAAGTTCGGCTTCATCCTCATTTCTCCTCATGGTCTATTTTCAATTGGTCTTAACCTTCTTATATATCTTCGCCTTGCTGTCCAGGCATTCCAGTTTCTCCAGCAGGGCGGCCGTTGGTGTCTCCACTTCACCGAGAACAAGATACCCGGGCACGGCCAGCGAACTATAAAGCTGGTCGAGCACCTTCCCCTGAAGCTGCCTTTGAAAATAAATCAAAACGTTGCAACAGAATATGCAGTCCATCCCCGGCAATAGCAGCCCATTCGCCGATGTAAGGTCGAACTGAAAAAACTTGACCACCCGCCTGATATCTGCCCTCACTTTATAGTTATCCTCTTCCGGTAGAAAATACCTGTCCAGAATGGAACGGGGCAGGCTTTCCACATCTGAGGCAGGGTAAATGCCGGAACGCAATTCGTTTAAATCGAGATGGGCAATATCAGAGGCGAAAACTGTAATATCATAGTGCACGCGGTCTTCCTCCAGGAAATCAGCCAGCATGATGGCCATGGAATACGCCTCCTCGCCATGGGCGCAGCCAGCGCTCCAGAACCGCAAACCGTAATCTCTCCGTCGTTTTTTGCGCTGTATTATTTCCGGGAGCACCAGCGCTGCCATCTGCCGATAGGCATACGGACTGCGGAAGAAACTGCTGACCTTTATAGTCAGGTAATCGGCAAACCGGCCGTACTCCTCAGGATGTGAGTCCAGAAAGCGCATGTAGTCAATATACGTGTCTACGCCTGTGGCCAGCATTCTTCTTTCCAAACGGCGTGTCACGGTGCCGCGTCTGTAATCGCGGAAATCATAACCGCTGCCCCGATACACTTTTTCGAGGAGGACATCGAGTACAACCTCCTGCTGCTCGGTAACATTAATTCCCATCTCAAGTGTCACGTTCCTCTTTATCGATGTGCCAATTGTAAAATAATTATACTATTAATGCCAATAGTCACATTACAATTCTGTGTATAATACTCTTTCCAATGGTATTATTCGCCATCAGGCAAAAAATACGTCCAACTGCTGCCCAGGGGGGAACGGCGTATCAAGCACGGAGGAAACCGTTTATATGAGGATGATGAAGACACGCGAGACAGCCTTATATATTATTTAGTGCGGGTTAGCTGCTGGCTGCCATTGCCTTAATGAAGACTATGATTCTGGTGTGGTCAGCGACACACCATTTGAGGATAAGCTATTTAAAGTGGTCACACGGAGCCACTTCTTGATAACATCTTCGTAAATCTCCTGCTGTGGAAAAGCGTCACGTCATCCCGTCGATACCGACGCTCCGCCCGCGGGCCAATACGATAACTCTTCAGTAGCTTCCGAGCATGCCAGCGCCTTACCGTACTGGGGTGGACATTTAATATACGAGCGACGTCTCCGGTAGTCAGCATGTTGTGTACCCGCTGGTAATGCCTCACTAACTACCACTCCTCTCTACTTACAGCTTCCGGAACGTCCTTGCTGCCAAACCAGTGGAGAAATACGGCGTTGGGAGGAGCATCCCTGAGAATCTTCTCCCTGACGTCGTCATAATGACCTTGGTAGGCAGGCATCTGCCCTCCCCCATCATCAAAGACCATGACCGTATCATCCTTAAGCCTGACTACCGAATTGATCATTTCAATACCGCCCTTCATTAAACCTGCTTTTCGACTTCTGTTTTCATTATAAAGTTGTACGGTTAATTCTCCATAAAAGAGCCATTGAAACTCTGTTAAAATCCTTTACCCGATAGCGTCGATTTTTTGAGGCAGCCGGCATTGTGCTATACTAATCCAGAGTCAACCGACAGGTTGATTATTTTACCGGCACAGGGAGGCGGCGTGAGCAAACTGATTGATAGACTGGTCCAGACCACGGAAACCGTTTCCCTACCGATGGGATTCAGGGTAATCCAACCAGCCCCGTCAAAGCCGAAAATGACGCTTATTGCCAGAATCGAGCCGGCGGATGACATAGCACAGCTGGCTGGTTACGTTTCCAGCGTCGATGCTGCCATCATTGCCCAGACCAGCACCAGCCAAAAGACAGTAACGGATATAGCCCGGTCCTTGCCTGACACGGTCTGGGGACTGTGGCTGGAAGAGAAAAGTCGCCAGCCGGTAACAGCCTCAATCAAGGCTGGTGCCGACTTTTTCATCATGCCTCTGGATTCAGAGTCTGACCTTCCCGGCACCGAGAAGGCAGGCAAAATATTGCTCGTAGAGTCGTCACTGAGCGAAGGCTTGATAAGAACGATAAACGAACTGCCGGTAGACGCGGTACTGCTTACTGATGGCGAAGGAGAAAAGTCCGCCGTTACCTGGCATCAGCTCATGCTCTGCCAGCGCTTTGCCGACCTTTTATCCAAACCCCTGCTCTTGACGGTACCGGCATCGGTTAGCCGCGCTGAACTCAAAGCGCTGTGGGATACAGGAGTGGATGGGGTGGTCATTCCGGTGAAAACGACAAAACAGGCGGAAAAACTAAAGGGACTGCGTCAGATAATCGATAAGTCGGACTTCACCGCACGACCGCGAAAAAAAGTGGCCGCCTTACTGCCGCCCACCAGTGAGGAAACGACCGCGGCTATACCGGATGTGGAAGAAGAGGAAGAAGAGTAATCCCTTCTTCGAGTCGCCCTCAGGAACCGGACTGAGCTTTCTGCCAGGATTTGCCTTCTGTGGTAACTGCCGGCGCAACTACCATCTCCGCCTGGTGCATTTCCCGAATGGTGGTTACCCCACAGACACCCATCGCGGTGCGGATAGCCCCGACGATATTCTGGCTGCCATCGGTTACCGACGTCGGACCGAAGAGAATCTGCTCCAGGGTGCCGGTGGTGCCAACCTTGATTCGAGTCCCCCGGGGCAGTGCCGGGTGGGGATGGGCCATACCCCAGTGATAGCCCCGTCCCGGCGCCTCTTTCGTCTGGGCAAAAATGGAGCCCAGCATCACGGCATCCGCACCGGCCACCAGCGCCTTGCAGACATCGCCACCTTTACGAAAACCGCCATCCGTGATTATCGGCACGTACCGACCCGTCTCGCGGTAATATTCATCTCTGGCGGCGGCACAATCGATTGTCGCCGTCACCTGAGGGACACCGATACCAAGAACCTCCCTGGTGGTGCAGGCGGCACCCGGGCCAACGCCAACTAACACCGCCGAAACACCGGCCTGCATTATCTCCAGGCAGGCGCTGAAACTGACGCAGTTGCCAACCACCACCGGTAAAGAAACCATATCACGCAGTTCGGAGAAAACCAGGCCACGGTAGCTCTTCGAAACGTGGCGTGCCGTGGTCACGGTAGACTGCACAAAAAGTATATCCGCGCCGGCTTCAGTTATAATCGGAGCAAAGCGCTTGGTGTTGGCCGGCGTTACTGAAACAGCACACGTCCCGCCCTTTTTCTTGATTTCCTGAACTCGTTCACCGATGAGGTTTTCTTTGATCGGCTCGGCATAGATTTCCTGCATCAGCCCGGTCACCTCGGACTGTGGTACCTGCGCAATTCTGGCCAGTATCTCGTCCGGTTTCTTATAACGCGTCTGCACCCCTTCGAGATGGAGAACGGCAAGGCCGCCCATTTTGCTCATCGCCACGGCGAAGTCGACATCGGTCACCGCGTCCATGGCCGAGGCAATAATGGGCAGGGAGAACGTATAATCTTCGATGGTTAAGTCGATATTGGTCTGTTCGGGATTAACCGTTACGTCCCCGGGGACAATAGCCACTTCATCAAAGCCATAGGCACGTCGCAGTTGTTTATACTGGGGGGATTCCACTTTTTTTGGCACCATTTGAATTAGAATATAGCAAAATCCAGGTGGCAAGTCAAGAAATTTCGCCCGCTATGACCAAGCTAGACAGGGTATGAAGCGTAGGCTATAATACATTACGTTGGAGAAATTGAGCATTCATGCCTAATTTATACGTGGTGGCAACTCCTATCGGCAATCTGGAAGACATAACTCTGCGTGCCCTGCGCACTCTGCGTGAAGTCAAGCTCATCGCCGCCGAGGATACACGCAAAACAAAACGGCTGTTGAACGCCTACAGTATGCAAACGCCGATGACCAGCTATCACGAACACAATAAAAAGATTAAACTTGATTACATTTTAAATCACTTGAAGGAAGATGATGTAGCTCTGGTTTCCGAGGCTGGAATGCCGGGAGTATCCGACCCTGGCTATGAACTTATCAGGGCGGCGACCCAGGCCGGTATTCCGGTTGTCCCTGTGCCCGGCCCGTCAGCAGTCATCACGGCACTGGTGGTCTCCGGACTTCCTACCGACCGTTTTCTCTACCTCGGTTTTCTTCCCCGCAGGGCCAGTGCCCGAAAGAAGGCGTTGGAATCAGTGGCTCAGGAAACGGAAACCCTTGTCATTCTGGAAGCCCCGCACCGGCTGCAGCCGACACTCAATGACCTGCAGCTGGTACTTGGCGACCGACAACTCGCGGTATGCCGCGAGCTTACCAAACTGCACGAAGAAGTGTTCCGGGGAACCATAGGTCAGGCTATCGCCCGCTTCACCGAACCCAGAGGCGAATTTACCCTGGTTATTGAAGGTAAAAGGGAAGAAAAACCCCGGATATCGAATGAGGATATTGAGCAACGGTTATGCGATATGTATCAAAGTGGAGCCAGGACGAAGGAAGCTATCGTCAGAGTGGCCGGGGAGACCGGTCTTTCCCGCCGTGAACTATATCGGACTTTTCTTAAAATAAATAAAGCCTCGGAGGAAAACCGGAATCCCTGTCATAGTCTGGAGAGGAGTTGAGCCATGCGTCGTGGGTGTATTTCGTTAGGGGAAGTAAAATGTGATGAGTGCCAGCGCACCATCCCCCATCCTGAGCGATACCTTGCCGTCGACGAAAAAGACGGCATCGAAGACGAAGAAGGGGAGACAAGGCGGTACTGCATTGAATGCTGCCTGAAGAAGGGTTACGCCCGGCACAAAACGGAAAAAGGGGAACAGATACTGACATTCCTTGAGTCTGGCATTCCAGAACAAGAATGAGATTGCCTGATGGGTGAGAAAATCTTTATCGCCGTTGCCTGGCCATACGCGAACGGGGCACTGCATCTGGGGCAGATTGCCGGCGCCTACCTGCCCCCGGACATATTTGCCCGCTATCACCGCACCAAAGGAAATGAGGTACTGATGGTCTCAGGCTCGGACCAGCACGGTACACCAATCACCATCAAGGCCGAGCAGGAAGGTAAAAGTCCGGGTGAAATTGCCGCCAGATACCACCAGCAGTTCCTGGAGTCGTGGCAGAAACTCGGCATCTCATTTGACCTCTTCACCACCACCGGCACGGAAAACCACGCCCGGGTCACCCAGAACATCTTTCTTACCCTGCTTGACCGCGGGTATATTTTTAAGGATACGCTTTCGCAAGCCTACTGCCCCAACTGCCAGCGCTTTCTCGCCGACCGCTACATCGAAGGGACATGCCCGCACTGCAGTTCTGCCGGCGCGCGCGGCGACCAGTGCGAGGCGTGCGGGAAACAGCTAAGCCCCGCCGAACTCATTGAGCCGCAATGTCGCATCTGCGGGACCACACCCGTTTTCCGGGATACCGAACATTTCTTCCTGAAGCTGTCCGCCTTCAATGACGACCTCTTGCAGTGGGTAAAAACCAAGACGCACTGGAGACCAAACGTGCTCAATTTTTCCACGCGTTATCTCGAGGAGGGGCTGAAAGACCGGGCAATCACCCGCGATATAGACTGGGGGGTGCCTGTGCCCATGGACGGCTTTGAAGGCAAACGTATCTATGTCTGGTTTGAGGCTGTCATCGGCTACCTGTCTGCCGCCAAAGAATGGGCTGCTTTACACGGCGATGGCGAAAAATGGCGCGATTTCTGGCAGAACAGCGATGCCAGGAGCTATTATTTCATCGGTAAGGACAACATCCCCTTCCATACCCTCATCTGGCCGGCGATGCTGATGGGCTACGGGGACAACCTGAATCTCCCCTATGACGTTCCGGCGAATGAATTCCTGACCATTGAAAGCAGAAAGCTCTCCACCAGCCAGAACTGGGCTGTCTGGCTGCTCGACTACCTCGACCGCTATGACCCTGACCCCCTGCGCTACCTTCTCTCCATCAATATGCCGGAGACATCCGATACCGATTTCTCCTGGCACGAGTTCGTGCGCCGCAACAACGACGAGCTGGTGGCCACCTACGGCAACCTGGTGCACCGCGTGCTCACCTTTGTCTACCGCAACTTCAACGAGAGCGTGCCGGAGCCTGATAAACTCGATGCCCAGGATAAGAAGATTCTTTCCGTAGCCGAAAAGGCTCTGGAGACGGTAGACGGGCTGCTCTATGGCTGCCACTTCCGCGAAGCCGTCAGGACAACGATGGCACTGGCGCAGGAGGCAAACCGCTACCTGGATGGTAAATCTCCCTGGAAAGCCATTAAAGAGACCCGTCAGGCGGCCGCCAATTCTCTATACGTGACTCTCCAGGTAATTGCACAGCTGAAAACGATGCTCTATCCCTTCCTGCCTTTCAGTTCCCAGAAATTGCACGAATACCTTGGTTTCGAAGGGAACATTGAAGATTACGGCTGGAAGTGGCAGGAGTTACCGCCAGGGCAGAAATTACTGCCACCTCAACCCCTGTTTTCCAAGCTTGACGACAGCCTGGTGGAAGAAGAAACCAAAAAACTCGGTCAACCACCATTATAGGTGAGAAAGGAGCCTTGTGGAGCTCAGCGGAATATACCAGTCCATACAGGGTGACCTGGCCCAGGTAAAAGAATCCCTGAGGTCGATTATCAAAGTTGACTTCCCCTGGCTTTCCGAACAGCTGGACTACGTGGTGGGTGGCGGAGGGAAAGGTATTCGGCCGGCACTGACGCTGCTGTCGGGTAAATTTTGCCAGTATAACCTGAAATATCTCCTGCCCATGGCCGGGGCCGTTGAACTCATGCACACGGCTACCCTTATCCACGACGACGCCATTGACAAGTCGGTTTCGCGGCGCGGCAGGGCGACCATTTACAAGCTCTGGGGTGAGGAACCAGCCATTCTCCTCGGCGATTACCTTTTCGCCAAGGCCGGCGAGTTCGTCGCGGACACCCACAACCCACGGGTCATCAAGCTCTTCTCCCAAACGCTGGCCACCATCTCCAGTGGCGAGCTGAACCAGTTCTTCAGCGCCTACAACCTGAAACAGACCCGGGAGCAGTACTTCAAGAAAATATCGGGTAAAACCGCCTCTCTCTTTTCCCTCGCCACCGCGTCAGGAGCCATCCTGAGCGAAGCGCCGGAGAAGTCAGTCAAAACGCTCGGAGATTATGGACATCACCTGGGCATCGCCTTTCAGATTGTAGACGATATTCTGGATTTTATCGGCACCGAGGAAGAACTGGGCAAGCCGGTAGGCTCGGACCTGGCCCAGGGGACTCTTACCCTGCCGGCAATGCTGCTGATGGAACGCTACCCTGAAGATAATCCGGTGAAAAGGCGCTTTGAGAACAAAGACGACCCGGATAACATCAGGCAGGCAATAGAGATGATACGCAATTCACCGATAGTGGATGAGTGTTACATCGTGGCTTCGGAATACAGCGCCCGCGCCTGCCAGAACCTCAGCGAACTGCCGGAGAACAGCAGCCGAGAAGCACTCTTTGAACTGGCCAAGTACGTCGTGGCCCGTAAAAAATAGGAGTCGCCATCTTTACTCCCCTTCCCAGACGCTGCCGTCGAGATAGGTCTCTTTTTTGCTTGTTGGTAGCTCTTGCTTGAACTGGTCAATGGCAAACTGGCAGGCGGCAAATCCTTCCGTGCGGTGTGCGGCCGCTATGGCCACGACCAGGTTGATATCACCGACATTCAGCCTGCCGACACGGTGGTAAATGGCAACGTTATCCACCGGCCACTTCTGCTTGATTTCGTCAGCGATTTCGCGCAGCTTTTTCTCCGCTTTCCCGGAAGCGTCTTCATAGGTTACGGACTGAACCTGCTTGCCGCGGGAATGGTCGCGAATCAGGCCCACATAGGTAACGACGCAACCGCTGCTGCGAGCCTTGACCTCATTTACCACGGATTCCGGGGAAATAGGCACTTCGGTAATCTTAATCATCTATACTCCCTGCGAATTATAGCTCATAACCATACGTTAAGTATAAAAAAAGAGGGGGCACCGCCCCCTCTCTATCATCATTTTGCAAGTTTTAATCAGGTGCCGCCGGTGTTTGTTTCGGGACCAGCCGGGGTACTATGGGCGCCTTCTGGGGTCTGGTCACCGGCTCAGTTTCACCAACTGGCTCGACCGGAACCGGTTTAGGTTCCAGTTTGGCCTTCTTCGATGGTTTCGGAGCCGTTTCACTCAGCAGGTTCCCCAGCTCCTCGCCTTCCAGAGTCTCGCGAGCTATGAGCTGCTCCGCAATCTGCACCAACCTGTCATTGTGTTTGGTCAGGATGTCCTGTGCGGTCTTCTGGGCTTCCTCGATAAGGCTATGAACCTCTTCATCAATTTGCTCGGCTATCTTATCGCTGTAATCCCTCTGCTCTGAAATTTCACGACCGAGGAAAACCATCTCCTCCTTGCGCCCGAAAGTACGCGGCCCCAGCTTATCACTCATGCCGAAGCTGGTGACCATCGCCCGGGCTATCTTGGTAGCCTGCTCGATGTCCTCTGCAGCACCAGTTGTAATCTCATTAAAAATTACCTCTTCAGCAGTACGCCCACCAAGAAGAGTAGCTATTCTATCTTTTATCTGGGCTCTTGTCACTTGATATCTATCCTCAATGGGCAACTGGCGAGTATGACCGAGCGATAT
>CAYZOI010000045.1:0-11822 GCA_964480145.1 uncultured Dehalococcoidaceae bacterium
GCCTGTCTGGAAAACGGGCTTCTGGTCAACCGGGTTAAGCCCAACGCCCTTCGTTTTATGCCGCCCCTCATCATTGGCAGTGCTGAGGTGGATGAGGCAGTAAATATCCTGGATAAAGTCCTGGCGGCGATATAACGGGGGTATTCCCGAAAAAGAAAAATTATGCGATAATAACTAAATGAAGGTAAACCTTCGCAAACTCGGGATCTTTTTAGCCCTGACCGCGGTGCTTCTGCTTGGTGTTGCCCTCCTTGCTTTTTCCTATATTGATATTGGCCTTACTGATCTGGCTGACGGGAAAGCAAAGCAGGTGGCGGTGGCCAGTTTCGCGGAAGTGCCGGAGTCGGTCGTGAAGGACGCAGCCGCAACGGCGACGGAGCTTTATGGCGACTATCAGGATAAGTACGAAGAGTACGTCGACCAGTTGCTGACCACCTATATCGAGGCTAAAGACAGGGATTTCGTTGTTATCTTCAATCCGGGTGGTTGGGGAACCAAGGTATTGGAAAAGTCACCGACATGGTGTGAAATCTGCCAGGAGATTGAAGCAGAGTTAGATGGGATGGGATATTCATCATTGATACTTGATTACCGGCGAACGGCGGAAAGCATGCGCGGTTTAACCAAGGAGCTGGTAGAATTATTTTCCGTTTACCCATCCAAGGCCAAGAATCTGGCCGGCCGGGTAGAATTCCTTACCCGAAATGTTCCCGACCTCAAGATTATCGTTGCCGGGAATAGCAACGGCACCGTTATTTCGGACACGGCCATGGATATCCTGCAGGATAACCCCAAGGTGTACAGTATTCAAACCGGGACTCCTTTCTGGCACAAACGGACAACCATGGAACGGACGCTCGTGCTGGATACAAATGGCGAGATTCCAGATGCCTTCAGCCAGGGCGATATACCGGCCATGCTCACCACCAGCCTCAAAGCGCTCTTTGGGTTTTCCTTAACGGCGGAAGAGGAAGCCGGCCGCATTTTCTATTTCGTGCGGGCGCCCGGGCATGACTATCGCTGGCAGCACCCGGGCGTTTATTTAAAAATCACCGATTTCTTGAAACAGAATTTCAGCTTAAATAAGCATATTTAAAAGTAACTGATGGGAGGTTCTGCGGTGTCGGGAAAAGTGGTGTTGGCATACAGCGGTGGCCTTGATACTTCGGTTGCTATCCGGTGGCTCAAGGAGAACTATGACCTGGAAGTAGTTGCCCTGACCATCGATGTTGGCAACGAACGCGACTTCACCGCGATTAAAGAGAAAGCGCTCAAGGTTGGCGCGGTAAAGGCAGTGGTAATCGATTCCAAAGAGTTATTTGTCAACCATTTCATCTTTCCGGCGCTGAAGGCTGATGCTCTTTATGAAGGGCAATACCCGCTGGCGACGGCTCTCTCCCGACCGCTCATCAGCAAACTGCTGGTGGATGTAGCACGTGAGGAAGGGGCAGCGGCGGTTTCTCACGGCTCTACCGGCAAGGGCAACGACCAGGTGAGAATCGAGGTGAGCGTGAACGCGCTCGCTCCAGACCTCAAGATTATCGCTCCGGCACGGGAGTGGGGCATGACCAGGGAGGAGACCATTGAATACGCCGAGCGATATGGTATCCCGGTGCCGGTCACCGTTTCCAGCCCCTATTCCATCGATGAAAACCTCTGGGGACGGAGTATCGAGTGCGGTGTCCTGGAGGACCCGTGGGTGGAACCGCCGGAGGATGCCTTTGCCTGGACAAAATCGCCGAAGGAGGCGCCGGACACACCCGGTTACGTAGAGATTGGCTTTGAGCAGGGCGTCCCGGTTGCCATTGATGGCAAGAAGATGGGCGGCGTTATGCTCATTCAGACGCTAAATGAAATGGCTGGAAGTTATGGCGTGGGCCGGGTCGACCTTCTGGAAAATCGTCTGGTAGGCATCAAGTCAAGAGAGATATACGAGGCACCAGCGGCTATGGTGCTTCTCCAGGCGCATCAGTCGTTACAGGCAATGACCTTATCCAAAGAGCAGATGCGTTTCAAGCAGAAGATGGCCATAGAATATGCTGACCTGGTCTACAACGGTCTGTGGTTTACGTCATTGCATGAGGACCTGGCTGCCTGTATTCAGTCCTCGCAGCGCTATGTAACCGGCACGGTGAGGCTCAAGCTGTTCAAGGGCGCCTGTACCGTGGTGGGGCGGAAATCACCTTATTCGCTGTACAGTTACGGTCTGGCTACCTATGATAAAGATGATGTTTTCGACCAGAGCGCCGCGGTCGGTTTCATCCACATCTGGGGGTTGCCGGTAAAAACTCAGGCTCGGATACAAGGTACGGGCCGATTGGAAAAGAGCTGACATGAGCCATATCAGAGGTCGCTTTCAGAAGGCGGCCGATAAAAAGGTCGCCGAATACACGTCATCCCTGCCCTTTGACTGGAGGTTATACCGGCATGACATCGCTGGCAGCATTGCCCACGCCAGGATGCTGGCCCGGCAGGGAATCATCTCCAAATCCGACTCTGTAATAATCGTTCAGGGGCTTGAGTCCATTGAGCAGGAGCTTGCGCAGGGCAAATTTAAATTCAAGGCCGAACTGGAAGATATCCACATGGCCATCGAAGCCCGCCTCATCGAGAAAGCAGGCGAGGTTGGCGGCAAAATCCACACTGCCCGTTCCCGGAACGACCAGATAGCTCTGGATTTACGCCTTTATATCAGGGAAGCTGTTGCCCAGACCGTAGGTAGTGTTCGTGACTTACAGCGTGCCCTGGTGAATCTGGCCGAGGCCAGCATGGATGTGGTAATGCCGGGATACACCCATCTGCAGCCGGCACAGCCCGTTTTACTGGCACATCACCTTCTGGCCTATTTTGAGATGCTCCAGCGGGACGTGGGACGCTTTAACTGCTGCCGGAAACGTGCCGATGTTATGCCCCTGGGCAGCGGGGCACTGACCGGAGTCGCCTACAATGTGGACCGTGAGTTTCTGGCCCGTGAGCTTGGCTTCAGCCAGGTAAGCCAGAACAGCCTTGACGCCGTCTCGGATAGAGATTTCGTCCTCGAATATGAAGCCGCCGCCAGTACCGGCATGATGCATCTCTCAAGGCTGGCGGAGGAAATTATTCTGTGGTCGTCTGCCGAGTTTGATTTTATCGAGCTTGATGAGGCATATGCCACTGGCAGCAGCATCATGCCCCAGAAGAAAAACCCGGATGTCGCCGAACTGATTCGCGGGAAAACCGGACGCGTGTATGGTCATCTGATGGCTTTTCTGACCACGATGAAAGCGTTACCCCTCGCTTATAATCGGGACCTTCAGGAGGATAAAGAAGGGCTTTTCAATACTGCGGACACGCTGATGGCATCGCTCGATATATGTACCGGCCTGATAGCCACGTTGAAAGTGAATGCGGAAGGTGCCGCCGGGGCCGTAGGGCGCGGCTACATTCTGGCGACCGACCTGGCAGACTACCTGGTCAGGAAAGGGGAGGCCTTTCGCAGTGCCCATGAGATTGTTGGCAGGCTGATAAGTTACGCGGTGAAGAAGGGAAAATCGTTACCGGAACTCAGCTTTGCGGATTACAGCAGTTTTTCCCCGCTGTTCGGAGAGGATGTTTATTCGATTACCGTGGATTCGTCCCTGGCCGCGAGAGATACCATTGGCGGTACGGCGCCGAAGCGCGTGGCGCAGGCAATAGCCGCCGCGAAAAAAACACTCGGGCAGGGGAGTTGAAAGTACCCCTCTCCGTTGCAGGAGGGGGCGAATCAGGGGGTAGTAAAAACTAGGCTGTTTTCACCACTTTATGCTGGGTGCGCAGGCATCTGGTGCACAGGTTGAGGCGTTTGAGCTGACCGTTTATCGTCACCTTGGCCGGGTGTATGTTGGGTACCCAGCGACGGTTGGTTCGACGTTTGGAATGGCTGACATTATGACCGAACTGAGGTGTCTTACCGCATATATCGCACTTCAATCTAGATGCTCCTTTGACTGTTTGGCAAACTTGATGTAATATGAAACCTACTATAGGGTAGCACAGTCAGGCTGGGCTTGACAAGGATGGCAAAAATGAAGCAAGTAAGTTCCATCAGCGGCCAGGAATTACGGGAGATGTTCGCCGCGGCTACCGGGTGGTTGGAAAAAAGTTCCGCTGAAATTGACGCCCTGAATGTATTCCCGGTACCTGATGGTGACACCGGGACCAATATGCTGCTCACCATGCGCTCCACCATTGAAGAGGCCTACCGGGCCCCTGACCACAGCGCTTCGGCGGTGACCCATGCCATGGCGCAGGGAGCACTGATGGGGGCTCGGGGCAACAGCGGCGTTATTCTCTCTCAGATTCTGCGCGGGCTGGCAAAGAGCCTGGCGGAAAAGGACTCTCTCAACGCGACCGACTTGGCCAGCGCTTTGCAGGAATCGTCGACAATGGCGTACAAGGGACTCAGCAACCCGGTAGAAGGGACGATGCTGACCGTAATCAGGGATATCGCCACCGCCGTACAGGCGGAAGCGGCTGACAATGGTGGGGATATGATAGCCGCCATGGAAACGGCGGTCAACGCCGCCGGTGAATCGGTGGCCAACACACCGAACCTGCTCGATGTGCTGCGGCAAGCCGGCGTGGTTGATGCCGGCGGGCAGGGGCTGCATACCATTTTCGATGGTGCTCTGCGCTACCTCAAGGGTGAGACGGAGCAGATGCGATTCCGCAAGCCGCAGATTATTGTCACCGATTTGCACGCCACCAAGTTGCCGCAGATGATTGCCGCTGATGAAATACCCTATGGATACTGCACCGAATTTCTCCTCAAGGGCGAGAAGTTGGAGACGGACAAGATACGCAAGAAGCTGGAAAAGAAAGGCGAATCGCTCATTGTGGTCGGTGATGACTCAGCGGCCAGGATTCATATTCACACCATTGAGCCCGGTGACGTTATCTCCTACGCCGGCGGTCTCGGTACCCTGCATCAGGTTTCCATCCGGAACATGGACGAACAGCACCATGATTATCTGGAAATGCAGAAGGACAGGGGCCCGGCGGCGGACACCGCCATTGTGGCGGTTGTCGCCGGGGATGGACTGTCCGACGTTTTCACCAGCCTCGGGGTAACGGTTATTGTTCCTGGCGGGCAGACGATGAACCCGAGTACCAAGGACTTGCTCCAGGCGGTTGAGAAAACCGCCTCGGGTAAAGCCATAATCCTGCCCAATAACAAGAACATTGTGGCCACCGCCAACCAGGTGCAGTCCCTGACCGAAAAGAAGATTGAGGTGGTGCCCACGACAACCATCCCGCAGGGGGTGGCGGCGCTGCTGGCCTTTGACTATGAAGCAAACCCGGAATCAAATATCCAGATAATGACCAGAGCCGTAGCGGCGGTGAAAACAATTGAGATATGCCATGCCGTACGCTCGGCCAAGCTGGGCGACCTGAAAATTAAAAAGAAGCAGCCGATTGGCTTCTTAGACGGTGACCTGTTAGCCGTGGGGGAGAGCGGTCTTGAGGTGCTCAACAAGATGCTGTCCAAGCTGGACCTGGGTAAAATTGAGGTAATCACTATCTACTACGGCGCGGATACCAAGTCGGCTGAAGCAGAGCAGGTGGCGAGCGATATTCGCAACCGGTACCCGCAGCTGCAGATAGAGGTGGTTAGAGGCGGGCAGCCGCACTATAACTATATTATTTCCATTGAATAAGGAGGGTATCTTTTCATATGGCAGTTAAAATCGTTACTGATAGCCTATCTGATATCACTGAAGATTTGGCGAAGGAGCTGGGGATTACGATAGTGCCACTCTACGTGCGGTTTGGCGAGGAGGTCTACCGGGATAGGGTTGAGATAACTACTGACGAGTTCTACCATAAACTGGTTCATGGTGATATCCTCCCGACGACAACGCAGCCTTCGCCGGGTGATTTTCTCAATGTCTACAAGAAGTTGGCCAAGGAAACGGATGAGATTCTGGTTATTGTTGTCTCCGGCGTGCTCAGCGGTACCTATCAGTCGGCACTGCAGGCCAAGGATATGGTAGAGGAGAAGTGCCGGATTGAAGTCATTGACTCAAGAAAAGTGGCCATGAGCCTGGGGTTGATAGTTATTGAAGCGGCCAAGGCGGCCAGGGCTGGGGCAGACCTTGATAAGCTGGCTGACCTGGTGCGTAAGGCCATACCCCGGTCACATCTTGTTATATATTTTGACACTCTCAAATATCTGGCCAAGGGGGGACGCATCGGTAAGGCACAGGGATTGATGGGCGCAATGTTATCGATAAAGCCGATACTTACCATAAAAGATGGCGAGATGGCTCCCCTGACCAGGGTAAGGTCTCCCGCGGCGGGTATGGACTACCTGTATAATTTTGTGCCCGGCTTCCCCAAGATTGAAGCACTGGCAGTGGAGCACGCCACCACGCCTGATGAAGCGGATGGGTTGGTTGAGCGCCTCAGCACAATTATCCCCAAAGAGCGCATCTATCGGTCAATAGTTAGCCCGGTACTGGGTACGCATGCCGGTCCCAATGCCCTTGCGTTAACTGTCCTGGAGGCCGAATAGGTATAAATGCCCGTAAAGGTTGTTACCGACAGTGTCGCCGACCTGCCGTCTCAGGTGGTCGAGGAACTGGGGATTACGGTTATTCCGCTCAACGTCCGCTTTGGCGAGAAGGTGTACCGTGACGGCATTGACCTGACCACCGAGCGGTTTTACCAGGAGCTTACGAGTAGCAAGAGCATGCCGGTGACTTCGGTGCCATCGCCCGTAACCTTTAGCACTGCCTATGATAAACTGGCCGAAGAAACGGACGGAATTCTGACGGTCATACTTTCTTCCAAGCTCAGCGGCACCTATGATGTGGCCGTGCAGAGCATTGGCCTGATGAAGCGAGAATGCCGCGTTGAGGTAATCGATTCCGAATGCGCGGTCATGGCGCAGGGATTTCTGGTCATTGCCGCTGCCAGAGCCGCCCAGGGTGGAGCTAAACTGAATGAAATCATGACAATTGTACGTCGTAATATTCCTCGCGTGGATATGCGGGCTGCCTTTGACACACTGGAATATCTGAGGAGGGGTGGACGCATCGGGGCGGCCCAGGCACTTCTGGGGGCGGCGCTCAAGATAAATCCTATCATCACCATGAAAAATGGTTTGGTGGAGCCGGTGGGGAGGACGCGTTCCAGAGCCAGGGCAATTGAGCATCTATATCAGTTTGTGGCTGGCTACAGGAGCATCGAGGAGTTGGCAGTGGAAGAAGCCGCCTGTTCGGAAGATGCCGATTCACTGGTAGACAGGCTGGGCAATGTATTTCCCAGAGAGCGTATTTACCGGACGAGGACAACTCCGGTTATCGGCACGCACACCGGTCCCGGCCTGCTGCTGGTGGCGGTGATGGGAGATAAATGACATCGGGAGCCTGGATAGGTGGAGGATAAGGTGGCGGCCAATTTTGAACCTCTGTATAAAATTCTGGAGCTGGAGCAGAAAAAAGGGTACGATAATACGGCGGTCATGAGTGGCTTGGACCGGTTTCTGGAGAACTGGGCAGGCCAGATTGTGGGAACCATTCCACACCGTCGTCTTCTGAACCGTTTCCAGCAGCTGGTGGCAAAAAGGGATTACGCTTCTCTGTCCACACAGCAACGCCGGGAATGGGTGGACAGCGTGCTCAGTCTGGTGACTGAGATAAATGGCAATGTCTCCGTTGAAGCTAAATCGCCGGCGAAGACGCCATCTCCGCCCCGGGCGAAAAAATTAAAGACGGCTAAATCGGCGGCACCGGTTGGCGGCTACGGCCTGGATTCGCCGGTAACCGCGGTCAAAGGTATCAGCACCACGCTGGCGAGCAAGTTCGGCAAACTGGGAGTGAAGGCGATACGCGACCTGCTCTATTTCTTTCCCCATCGCCATCTTGACTACAGCCAGATAAAGCATATCTCGCAGCTCACCGAGGGCGACGAGCAGACCGTAATGGCCAATGTGTGGCAGGCAAAGATCGCCCGTCTGGGCTACAGGCAGGGAACGGAAGCCATTGTCGGTGATGAGACGGGGAATATGCGGGTGGTGTGGTTCAACCAGCCTTACCTGGCCAAAAGATTTGCGACCAATGTGCGCGTTGTCCTCAGCGGTCGGGTCAGCCTGTTCAAAGGACTTTACGTCTTCGAGTCTCCGGAGTGGGAGCTTGTTGAAGACAAGGACCTGGTCCATACCGGTCGGCTCGTTCCCGTCTATTCACTGACGCGTGGCCTTTATCCACGCCAGGTAAGAAAGTTGATGAAAGAGGTCGTCGACCTGTGGGCGTGGAAGGACGAGGACTTCCTGCCACCGTATATAAGAGAGCGCTGCGACCTGCTGGAACTGCCGCAGGCAATCAGTCAGGCGCACTACCCTGAAGATGAGATGGCGAAGGACAGGGCCAGGATGCGCTTGGCATTTGACGAGCTTTTCGTCCTGCAGCTTGGCGTGGTGAGCCGCAAGCATGACTGGCAGGAAACCCAGCCCGACAGCGCCTTTGCCATTGACAGGGAACTGAGCAACAGCTTCATTCAATCGCTGCCCTTCAAGCTTACGGCGGCGCAGCAGCGGGTGCTGGAAGAGATGATGAATGACCTGCAGAAGCCTAAACCGATGTCCCGGCTGTTGCAGGGTGAGGTGGGGAGTGGTAAAACGGTGGTGGCCACCGTGGCGCTGTTAATGGCCGTCGCCAACGGCTACCAGGGAGCTTTCATGGCTCCTACCGAGATTCTCGCCGAGCAGCATTTCGCCACGCTCTGTCAGCTTCTCTCCAGGGCGGGGAGTCAGGAAGAGGAAACGCCCTATCTGAGCCGATTTTCCGGGTTGCTATCCCGCCCCATCACGGTGGCGCTGCTCATCGGTGATATAACGCCGTCCCAGAAACAGGAGCTACAAAAGCGCATTGTGGATGGAGACATAGATATCGCTATCGGCACGCACGCCCTCATTCAGAAAGGGGTTGATTTCTGCAAGATGGGGCTGGCGGTGGTCGATGAGCAACACCGCTTCGGGGTAACCCAGCGTTCGGCGCTGCGACAGAAGGGGTTCCGGCCCCACATGCTGGTAATGACGGCCACGCCCATCCCCCGCACCCTGGCGCTGACCCTGTACGGCGACCTTGACCTTTCCGTTATCGATGAGCTGCCACCGGGAAGGCTGACGGTGAAGACGAAATGGCTCAGGCCGTCGCAGCGGGAAAGCGCCCATAATTTCATACGCAAACAGGTGGCCGCCGGTCATCAGGCGTTCATCGTCTGTCCGCTCATTGAAGAATCGGAGGCGGTGGCTGCCCAGGCAGCGGTGGTGGAATACGAAAGATTATCTCGAGAGGTCTTTGCCGACTTAAGACTTGGCCTGCTTCACGGGCGGCTGTCAGGCGAAGATAAGGATGAGGTAATGCAGCGTTTCCGTGCCCGGAAGCTGGATATCCTGGTCTCAACCCCGGTGGTGGAAGTCGGCATTGACATCCCCAACGCCACCGTGATGCTCATCGAGAGCGCCGACCGTTTTGGCCTTTCGCAGCTGCACCAGTTTCGCGGTCGGGTCGGGCGGGGGCAGGAACAGAGCTACTGCATGCTGCTCGCCGAGAACCCGTCTGAGGTGGGACGGGAGCGCCTGGACATTATCGAGAATGTTCAGGACGGCTTCGTCCTGGCGGAGGAAGACCTGAAGTTGCGTGGTCCGGGAGAGTTCTTCGGCACGCGCCAGAGCGGTCTGCCCGATTTGCGCATGGCCAAACTTTCCGACGTCAAGATTCTGGAGCTGGCCCGCAACGAAGCCGTCCAGCTTTTTCAGGTAGACCCGGGTCTGAAAAAACCGGAACATAAACTCCTGGCTGGCGAAATGGCAAGGGTATGGCCGCAGGCCAATGCCGGTGAATGGAGCTAGCTTTTTTAGTCCACCCGGTATTTTTTAACGGTTGATTCGTTCAGTTCCACGCCCAGTCCCGGCTTATCCGGCAGGTCAATGTAGCCGTCTTTATTGATTCTAACCGGTTCCGTCAGCAGTTCTTCGCGCAGCGGGTTGTAGTTGCGGTCGAATTCCTGGAACATGCTGTTCGGTATCGAGGCGCTGAAATGCAGGTTGGACATCAGCGCTATTGCCGAGGAGAAGGAGTGGGGCACGCAGGTGATGTTCCAGGCGCTGGCCATGGCGGCGATTTTTCTCGCCTCGGTGATGCCGCCGCACCAGGTGGCATCAGGCTGAGCGATATCAAGTGCCTGGTTGATGATGAGGTCGCGGAACCCGTAGCGGGTGAACTCGTTCTCACCGGCGGCCAGCGGCATATCGATGGCGTGAGCAACCCTGGCACTCCCCTCGATGTCTTCCGCCGGCACCGGCTCCTCAAACCAGAAGACGTCGTATGCTTCCATCTTGCGGGCCATCTTTATCGCTTCGTAAGAGGCGTAAACGTTATTACCGTCGACGAGCAGGTCGATATTCGGGCCGATTGCTTCCCTGACCGCCTTTATCCGGGCCATGTCTTCGGCCTGGCTGACGCGTCCTATCTTCATCTTAACGGCGGTGAACCCCTCTTTCACGTACGATTCCATTTCGCCGGCCAGTTCCTTAAGTCCCTTGCCCTCAGCATAGAAACCGGCGCTGGCATAGGCCCGTATCTTTTCGTAACAGCCGCCGAGGAGTCGGTAAAGAGGCATCCCGACCGACCTTGCCTTGATGTCCCAGAGCGCGATGTCAATGCCGCTCATGCTGGCGATAATAGCACCCTTGCGTCCGTGCTTGAGCGACCGCTGGTACATGGTCTCCCAGAGCCGCTCGATGTTCAGCGGGTCCTCCCCGATGAGGTAATCAGCGAGCTCTTTTTCGATAATCATCTTGGTTATCATCGGCGGCCCGCCGAAGTAAGCCGCTTCACCGATTCCGGAAATCCCTTCGTCGGTCTCCACCCTGGCCAGTACCACGCTGCGGCTGGGCAGGGTATAGGTGGCATCCATGATGGGCTTGTCCAGTTGACAGGTCAGGACCATGGCTTCAACTTTGCTTATCTTCACTGAACTCTTCTCCTTTAGCGGTGATGGCTGTTTTAATATATGTTGCCACTATTATAATGGATTGCTTCAACAGGGAAAAGTCAGGAGAGAGCCACCTTTACAGTACCGGGCTTTTCCTTTAAAATAACGGATTAGGCGGGTGTAACTCAGTGGCAGAGTATTTGCTTCCCAAGAAGGTGTTCAATTTAAGCTCACAACACGCACGAATTCTGCGCTTTTCCTCCTCTCTTTTATTAAAGTATGCACTCTACAATAGTAAGTCTGTTACACACGCAGCCTATATGTTGCACAAGGTTACGTTCAAAGGTAGTCTAGATTCCAACAACCACTTATGAATTTTATACTGATATTTACATAAATATACAATCTTGTGTGGTCTTTGTTCTAACATCAAAAACCTGCTTCTCACTAGCTTTGAACCACCTTATATCACCAATCTTCTACTCTATGCGTTGATTATATGTTTGTTATTAGTGGACGAAAGAAAGTCCCTATCGCTGATCTGGTAGCTTCTGTTGTATGGTTGGTAGGTTTATGAAAGTGCTTCTACAAATAATTAAGTATCCGCAATATGAAATGGCTACTTGGTACAAGTCTTAATAAATTACCAATTGAATTCCCATATCCAATCTTCGAATTCAACCATAAAAGCTTCAGTTCCCGGTGAGGTCCAGACAAGCTTTGCTGATTGCTTTTTAGGATCTATAGGGTCAAAGAGTATTATTCCCTCAGTTTTGGTTCCTGGTATTAAAGAGGAGTCCAATTCTGAACCTTTGGCAAATAACCATGGCTTTATATGAGTTTGGTATCCTTCTTGGACTAAA
>CAYZOI010000046.1:0-11728 GCA_964480145.1 uncultured Dehalococcoidaceae bacterium
CGGCAGCTTCCACGGAAGAGGAGGCGCCAGCTAAAGAGGGCTAGCCTAAGGTTGACCGCGATAATAGCCTGTCCGAGTACCCGGCGATTATCAGGCGATGATTATTGACTTTCATACTCACGTCTTCCTGCCCCGCGTCAAGCAAAAGCGCGGCCAGTACATCGACCGCGACCCGTGCTTTGCGCTGCTCTATTCGCAGAAAGAGGCCAAAATCGCCACCGCCGAGGAACTTATCGAAAGCATGGACAAGGCCGGCATTGACGTCTCGGTCATTGTCAACTTCGGCTGGATAACCCATGAGCTGTGCGTGGAGACCAACGACTATATCCTGGAATCAATCGCCCGCTACCCCAAGAGACTTATCGGTTTCGTCACGGTGCAGCCGCAGTCGGTCGATGCCGCCATGGCTGAAATTGAACGTTGCGCCCAAGGCGGCGCCAAGGGCATCGGTGAGATGCGACCCGACATACAACTGCTGGACTTCGATGATGAATCCATCATCTCTCCATTCATGGAAGCAATCAAAAAACACCGGCTCATCTTCCTCACCCACGCCTCCGAGCCCGTGGGCCACAACTACCCCGGCAAGGGAATCGTCACTCCGGATGTGCTTTATCCTTTCCTCACCGCACACCCTGATGTAACCATTGTCTGTGCCCACTGGGGGGGTGGCCTGCCATTTTACGCGCTGATGCCCGAGGTACCGAAGGCATTGCAGAACGTCTACTTCGATACTGCCGCATCACCGTTTCTTTACCAGCCCCAGATATATTCCCTGGTCAGCCAGCTGGTCGGCGCGGATAAGATACTCTTCGGCAGCGATTACCCGCTGCTGCCGCAGACCCGCCTGCTCCAGGAAATAAATTCGGCAACCATAAACGAGGAAGAGAAGAGCCTGATTTTATCCGGTAACGCCCGCAGAATACTGAAGCTCTAAGACCAAGAAGAGGTCAATTATGGCAATGGCCGGGGGGCAAACACTATGGAGCAGATACGTTCGTTTATCGCCATTGAACTGCCTCACGAGGTAAAGTCAGCGCTTGCCGAACTACAGGCCGGTCTGCAGGCGGATAAGCAGCCTTCGGTGAAATGGGTTGACCCGTACGGCATACACCTGACCCTGAAGTTTCTGGGTGATATTACGGTGGCTAAAATCAGCGATATCACCAGCGCCATTGAGGAAGCGTCGCGTGAAATGGCACCTTTTTCGCTTGAGGTAAAGGGGCTGGGAGTCTTCCCCGACTTCAAACGGGTAAGGGTGGTCTGGGTAGGCGTGGGGGGAGATATCTCCCAGCTGAAGCTGCTTCAGCAACGTATTGAGTCCAACCTGATACCACTCGGCTTTGCCCGTGAATCACGTCCGTTCGCCCCTCACCTGACCCTGGCCCGCGCCAGAGAGAAGATAGCGCCGGCTGAGCAGCAGCACTTCGGACAGCTTGTCGCCGGGGCCGGTTTTGAGGCCGCCCATCGGTTCACGGTGGGCAGCATCAACCTGATGCGCAGCCAGCTCACCAGAGAAGGCGCCATCTACCGCCAGCTTACCACCGTCAGCCTGAAAAAGACCTTGTCAAAAGGTTCTGATTAATTGTATACTTAGAACAACTTTAAGGATGGGAGGAGGACCTCATGGAACAGTTCAATTTCCCCAAATGCCAGAAATGTCAGACTGGTGACCTGGTGCCCCTTTCCGATTTCGGCAGTCAGGGAGCATCGATTCACTATAAAGCCTGGGTTTGCACCAATCCTGAATGCGGCTATAACCTGAAAATCAGGAATGGTGATGTTTACCTTGACGAGCCCATTATGAGTGGAGCGCTGCACAACAGCCGCGCTCGATAACGCGCCAAACTCTCCGGGATACCTCATATATTTGGTGATACCGTGCTTCCTCAGCTAGCTAGACTAAGAGGAGCAGCGCTCGATTTCATTTTCCCGCCGTACTGTGTCGGCTGTGGTCAGGAAGGAGCTTTCATCTGTCTCACCTGCCGCCAGTCACTGCCGCGAATAATGCCTCCCGTTTGCCCCAGGTGCGGTCGGCCTCAGTCCAGCGGGGTAATGTGTCCCGATTGCGTGCGGTGGCAGGCAGCCATAGACGGTATCCGCTCTCCGTTTCGCTTTGAAGGCGTCATACGCGAGGCAATCCATCAGCTCAAATACCAGAACCTGAGGGCTCTGGCAGTTCCTCTGGCCGAAATGCTGCAGGAATACCTTAGCGCCCGCCCGCTGGACTTCGACATTCTGGTGCCGGTACCTCTGCACCGGAAACGGTTGAGAGAGCGCGGTTACAACCAGGCCCGGCTGCTGGCACAGGAACTGGGAAAACTGATAAATATACCCGTGCTGGATGATGTTCTGGTTCGCCTGAAGCATACGCCTCCGCAGGCCCGGACGGCGACCATCGAGGAGCGGACACATAATATTGCTGATGCCTTCGCCTGCCGCGACAGCAGGCTCCGGGGAAGGCGTGTACTGCTGCTTGATGATGTGGCCACTTCCGGAACCACGCTCGATGCCTGCGCGGCAGTGTTGAAAGCTAACGGGGCGGCGGCGGTGTGGGGACTGGCCATGGCACGAGAGATTTAACCGTCAGGAGTGAAAAGATGGAACTGCAGATTACGGGACAGAACATGGAAGTATCTTCGGAAGTGCGCCGATACGTTGAGCGCAAAATCGGGAAGCTGACACGCCATTTTCCCAACATCATTGAGTCCATCGTGGAAATCAGCCAGGAAAAGACCCGGTCTCCCCAGCAGAAATTCATGGTGCGAGCCAGCGTGACCGGTAGTGGTGTCAACCTGCACAGCCAGGAGCGCGGTGAAGACCTGTTTCAGGCAATCGATAAAACCACCTCAGTGCTGGACCGCCAGCTGGAGCGTCAGAAAGAAAAGCTCTATGAAAAAGGTAAAGGCAGCTCGCTGGCGCGAGGTGAATTCAAGGCAGAAACAGCTCAAGCCTTCCAGCCGGAAGTGGTCAAGGTGAAGCGGTTTGCCATGAAGCCAATGCCCGTGATTGAGGCCGCTGAGCAGATGCAAATACTGGGGCACAGTTTTTTCTTCTTTCTCAATACTGACACCGAGGAGTACAATGTGCTGTACCAGCGCCAGGACGGTAACTACGGCCTGATTGAACCGGAGCTGGGTTAAATTTTTAAAACTGGCAGCAATTGTGTCATATTCTTGAATACTACCTGCCCAGAAAGTTCACCGGGTAGAGGCTGGACGGGACAGGGTTTTACTACTATTATGCCAGGTATTATGATACGGGGATTGGGAGATTTATCTCAGCGGATAAAAGTTAAGCTCTCTTATCTCTGACCAGCCTCGCCTGATAAATCCGCCGCTTCGCCTCGGAAGTCCCCCGCAGCCTCAGATTCAGGAAGTCCATTCCATATTCTTCAATAAGCCCCTCATCGACAAAGCTGTAATACCGGTCGTTGCCGATGATTATATGGTCGACAACCTTCATCTGCATGATTTTCCCGACGTAGACCAGCTGTCTGGTCATCTCCCGGTCGCTGGTGCTTGGCGCGGGGTTGCCGGAGGGGTGATTATGGACGAATATCAGGGCGGTGGCGTTATCTTTAAGCGCCCCCTCGATGATTTCACGCGGTGAAATTGAGCTGCTATCCACCGTACCTTCGAAGAGGTCGACCACCTCGATTATCTGGTTCTGGCTGCTGAGATAAACAACCTTGAACAGTTCTTTCTTCCGGTCGCGCATGGCGTGGTAGAGATAGTCAAAGATTTCGCGTGATGATTTCAGGAAAGGCTGGTCCACAATTTTCCCTTTGAGAAACTCCCTGGCCATCTCCTGGACCAGCCTGATGCCGAAGGCGCTGTGCGGACCAACGCCCTCAATCTGCTGCAACTCCTCCGCGGAGGCCGAAAGCACCCCCCTCAGCGTCTTGAACCGTTTTATCGCTTCTTTAGCCTGCGGCTTGCAGTCTTTACGCGGAGAACCCAGCGTCAACAGCAGCTCCACGATTTCGTAGTCGTGGAACCCGGACAGCCCGGACTTCAGGAATTTTTCCCTGAGCCGCCTGCGATGACCTTTTTGCATCTCGTCGGAAGGCATCCCCAACGCCCTCACTTCTTTTCCAGTTTGAGACTTTCCTCCCCCACCACCTCCACCAGACGCTCATGCAATTCGGGGCAGTAGCCGGCGTGAATATCGAAAAGGCGCAGGTGAGTTATCTTGTTTCCGTTAGCCACCTTTAATTTTACCTCATCGTGCCCGGGGTAGCTTCTCAAAATATCAACCACTTTATTCAGATTTGCCTTATCCCCCTCAGCATCACTGGTCTGGCTGAGGCTGATGACCAACCGGCGATTCCCCACCGGCATCTCTTTTGACATAGTCTCCTCGCTCTCTTGCTTTTTGACAACGGGTAACTGGACAGTTGCTTCTTCCTCTTCCACTTTCTCCACCTTCTCTTCCATAGCCTGATAGGGACGCACCTCTTCACAGCTCAATTGCACCCTGTCCTCCCTCATCCTCACCTTGCCATTCACCGCAACGATGTTCCCTTCCTGCCACAGTTCGCTGGTGTCCGCATAGACCTTTGGCCAGACCATGATTTCAACCTGCCCGCTGAGGTCCTCGAGTATCGCGCTGGCAAACGGTTTCCCTTCCCTGGTAAATAGCTGGCGGACCGACCCCACCATGCCCACGATGTCCAGTGTCTGCCCGACCAGTTCGACATCAATCTGCCCCGCCAGCAAGGTTTCGGCACTCAGCTGGCCGGCTATGGCACTGAAGGGGTGCTCGGAGAGGTATACCCCGGTCAGCTCCTTCTCCCAGACTAATTTTTCCTTCATGGGGACATCTTCTGTAGTTCCAAGGTCAAGGCTGGACATTGGCACCGGCGTTTCTTCTCCCCACAGGTCAAACATGGTCGCCTGTCCCGACTCACGCAGCCGCTGCTCCCGCTGCGCCAGAGAAATGATGCGGTTCACATTGCTCAGCAGTGCCGCCCGACTGTTGCTCAGAGAATCGAAGGCACCGGCTTTAATCAGGCTCTCAACGACCCGCCGATTGATGCCGCGCAGGTCGCAACGACGGCACAGGTCCTCAATGGACTGGAACTCTCCGTTTTTACCTCTTTCCGCCACGATGGGCTCGACTGCAGTCGGCCCCACATTTTTGATTGCCGACAATCCAAAGCGGATGTCGAGTGCGGTGCCATCCTTCTCAATGGAGAAATTGACCTGGCTACGATTGATATCCGGTGGCTGCACGTTGATATCCAGACGGCGGCACTCGGCAACGGCGCTGGCCACCTTCTCCGGCTGGTCAGCGTGTATGCTAAGGAATGCGGTTATGTATTCCGCCGGATAGTTCGCCTTGAGGTAAGCTGTTTGATAGGCAATAAGCGCATAGCTCACGCTGTGTGCCTTGTTGAAAGCATAGCCGGCGAACGGTTCGATGAGGTTGAAGACCTGGGTGGCAAGCTCGTTCGAGAACCCCTTCTTCTTGGCGCCTTCGATAAAGCGGCGCCTTTCCTTCTTCATCACCTCGGGGATTTTCTTGCCCATCGCCTTGCGGAAAATGTCCGCCTGTCCCAGACTGTAGCCGGCAAATTCCCTCACGATGAACAGCACCTGGTCCTGATAGACAATCACTCCGTAAGTTTCCTGCAGGATGTTTTCCAGGGCGGGATGGGGATAACGGATGGGTTCAAGGCCATGCTTCGCCTTGATGAAGGTCGGGATGTGCTCCATCGGGCCGGGACGGTAAAGCGCCACCATGGCGGCGATGTCACTGAACATGGTCGGTTTCAGGTCCTTGATATAGCGGCGCATGCCGGCCCCTTCCAGCTGAAAGACCCCGGTCGTTTCCCCGGAAGACAGCAGGCTGAATGTTCTGTCGTCATTCATAGGTATGTTGTGCAGGTCAATTTCAACGCCATGGTTCTCCGCAATGATTTCCCTTGCCTTCTCCAGGATGGTGAGGTTGGCCAGGCCGAGAAAGTCCATTTTAAGAAGCCCGATCTCGGCAATATCGCCCATAGAGAACTGGGTCATCACCGATTCCTGGCCATTGGCCTTGCTGCCCCGCTGCAGCGGGACGTGCCTGGTAAGCGGCTCCTGGGAAATAACCACGCCGGCAGCGTGTGTGCTGGCATGACGGGCAACTCCTTCCACCTTCCGCGCGGAGTCGATTAGCTTGCGGATTATCTGGTCATCATGGTGTATGCTCCGGAGCTCGTTGTTCTCATTCAGTGCTCTGGTCAGCGTCATGGTCGGTGAGTATGGCACAAGCCGGGCCACACGGTCAACATCGCTGTAGGTCATGCCTAGCGCCCGGCCCACATCACGGATGGCTGCCCTGGCGCCAAGCGTACCGAAGGTGATAATCTGGGCCACGTGGTCCTGTCCGTACTTCTGTGATACGTAGGCGATAACCTCGTCGCGCCGGTCATCCTGAAAATCAAGGTCGATATCCGGCATCTCCTTGCGCTCCAGATTGAGGAACCGCTCGAAGACCAGCCGGTGCTCAATCGGGTCAACCGCGGTGATGCCCAGGCAGTGGAGGACTATGCTGGCAGCAGCACTGCCCCTCACCCCGAAGAGAATATTGCGTTCCTTGGTGAAGGAGATGATGTCCCATACCACAAGAAAGTAGTTGGCAAACTGGGTCTTTTTGATGACATCAAGTTCATAGTCAAGTCGCTGTTTTATTTCCTCAGTGGCCTGGGGGTAATTGCGGGGCAAGTTTTCGTAGCACAGGTCAGCGAGAAAATCATCGGCCGTTTTCCCCGGCGGCAGTTCAATCTCGGGCAGGTGCAGCCGTCCAAATTCGAGGGTGAGGTCGCACATCCCGGCAACCCGCTCCGCATTATCCAGGGCCTGCGGAATATCCCGAAAGAGATCTGCCATCTCCTCCGGACTTCTGAGATACAGGATATCCGAGGCCATCTTCATCCGCTTTTCATCATTAACGGAGGAGTTGGTGCCAATACACAGGAGCAGGTCGTGAGCCTGCGCGTCCTCCCGCCTAACGTAATGGATGTCATTGGTAGCCACCAGCGGGATGCCAAGCTCATCGCTCATGGCAATCAGTACCTGGTTCACCTGCTCAAGCTCGGAAATGGGCTGCCGCTGTATCTCAAGGTAGAAATCGCCAAATACCTGCTGGTACCACTGTGCCGCCTGCTGGGCGTCCTGAAGTCGTCCGCCAAGAATCAACTGTGGTATCTCACCCTTCAGGCAGCTGGAAAGCGCAACCAACCCATCATGGTATTGCTCCAGAAGCTCTTTGTCCACCCGCGGCCGGTAGTAAAAGCCTTCGAGGTGTGCTTTGGTCACGAGCTGGATAAGGTTCTGGTAGCCGGTATAGTTCCTGGCCAGGAGGATGAGGTGGTAGTGGTTTCGGTCCGCCACGTCGCGACCAGAGCGACTGCCCGGCGCGAGGTATACCTCACAGCCAATTATGGGCTTTATACCAACTTCCCTGGCTTTACGGTAGAACTCGATAACGCCATACATGGCGCCGTGGTCGGTGATTGCCAGGCTGTCCATACCAAGTTCTTTGGCTCTTGAAAGCAGCTGCGGAATGCCGCACATGCCGTCGAGCAGGCTGTATTCGGTATGGACATGAAGATGAGTAAACATGGCTCCTTAAATGAAAAATCTATCTCATTATAGCACAGGGGCCCGCGGTGGAAGTATCTTTTTCAGGCGGAAAAAGTGTAAAATCTTGGTAGCCGGTGGAATAAAAATTGAAAGTTTTTCACAAGGTCACAAAATGGCTTTTTGTTCTCTGCCTGCCTCTACTTTTGCTTTCGGCCGGTATTGGCGGGGCGGCCAACAGCCCGGCCCTTTACCGCTACGGCTTCGACAAATATGAGGTGAGCCGGACGACGGGCCTGTCCAATGCTGATCTGGATGGAGCCGTCAGAGGGCTTATTAATTACTTCAATTCCGGCGAAGAGTACATCAACGTGACCGTGGTCAAAGACGGCCAGACTTTCTCGCTTTTCAACGAGCGAGAGGCCATCCACCTGAAGGACGTGAAAGGGCTGTTCCGGCTGGATTACTGGGTATTCCTGGGCACGCTCTTATATTCGCTGGCCTATGCCGTTTTCTTCCTGTGGCTGGGAGGAAGGCACCGGGTAGCGCGGGGGCTTATCTGGGGCAGCGGCCTCACTTTTGGCCTGATGCTGCTGCTGGGCCTGAGCACAATGCTCAACTTCGACCAGCTTTTTCTCCAGTTCCACCTGCTGAGCTTCACCAACGAGTTCTGGCAGCTTGACCCGAGCCGGGACTATTTAATCATGCTCTTCCCGGGCGGCTTCTGGTATGACGCCACCATTTTCATTGCCATCGCCACAGCGGTGGGGGCGGTGATACTGGGTGGGGTTGGTATCTATATTTATTCCTCCACCTCCGTCGGCCGCAGCCGCGGGTAGACGATGGAAACGATAATCAATACCGCACCGGTCACCATCAGCCCTACCCCCAGCGTCTGCATCGGGGCAATCAGGTCGTTGATAAACCCGTTGAGCCAAGTCTGCAGCGAAGGCGGTATATCCGGCATCGGGATACTGGAAGAATAGCGCTGGGTCGCCCAGACACCGGCATACTCAATGACCCCATAAATGAGGAAGGTGATGCCCAGTTCCCGGGTAGCACCCTTGACGCTGCGGTGCAGCAGAATGATGCCCAACACCAGCACCACCATCAGCGCTATCAGCCCATAGTAAGCCGTCTCCATGTAACCGGCGTTCGCCCGCAATATATCGACCACAGCCATCATATCCGGCGGGATTGAACTCTCATCGATGGCGAACTCCGACGGTATCCCACCCTCAATTTGCCGGTAAAATTCCTCGAAATACTGCTCCAGCATCTCCGGTGGCAGGACGGCAACTTCCGGCGGCAGGCTCTCCTTGTTCTGCTGGAAAAGCTGCCACAGCTCCTCCTTCATGTCCGCCTTCACCGGCTCCAGAGAGACCACCATGTTCAGCCGGTCGCTCCTGCCGAGCAGGTAATCATAGCCGGAGTAGATGGCGGCACTCGCCTGCTCTTTCAGCTGCGGCTCATTTTCGGCGATGGCGTTGTATAGCGCTTCTTCAAGGAAAGATGCTTCCACCGGTATCTGCCCGCTCAACTGCATCCCGGCCATTTCCTCCGCCAGAGCCGCCACATCGAGTTTCTCCACCTGCGCCACGACAAAGTCCGGGTCGAGCAGCGTGCTGCGCAATGCGAACAGCGTGCCGAAAGCAGCCAGCGACAGAAAGAGGAGGAACGTCAGCAGCGTCGTCAGCAGACCTTTGAGAAAATTCATGGCAGACCTCCGTTCCGGTTCTAATTTGGCTATTATTTTAGCACACCGCAGGGCAAATTACACCGGTTTTCCCTGAAAACGGCCAACAGGCATCGGCAACGCAGCCTGCCGGGTATAGTTGACGAAAGACAGGGCGTTTTGTAGAATTATGGTACAGTGGGCGGTTAGCTCAGTTGGTTAGAGCGCTGCGTTGACATCGCAGAGGTCAGAGGTTCAAATCCTCTACTGCCCATTTATTTTATCTCTGGTAAATAAAATTTAAAGCCACCGAAAATTAAGGAGGAGAACATGCCTGACCACTTGAAGACAATTGCCGAAGCAGTTAAGAACGGCGATGAGAAACTGACCGTCCAGACCGTTGATGCGGCGTTAAACGCCGGGATTGCGGCTGGAGACATACTGGGCCAGGGATTGGTGCCCGGCATCCAGGCACTGGGACAGCTATTCAAGGATGGCCAGGCCTACCTGCCGGAAATCCTTATCGCTGCCCGCGCCATGAGGAGCGGAACGGAGAAACTGCAGCCACACCTCGCCGCTACAGACATCCAGAAGAAAGGGACTGTGCTCGTCGGCACCGTTGAGGGTGACATGCATGATATCGGCAAGAACCTGGTCAAGATGATGCTGGAGAGCAATGGCTACGACGTGCATGACCTGGGCGTGGACGTTTCAGCAGACACCTTTGCGGCTGAGGCCAAGTCAACGAGCGCCGATATTGTGGCGACCTCGGCCCTGCTTACTACCACCATGACCATAATCCCCGCTATTTCCAAGGCCCTGGAAACGGCCGGCGTCCGCAGCAAGGTGAAGATGCTTATAGGCGGTGCGCCCATAACCCGCCAGTTTGCTGATGAGATTGGCGTTGAGGGCTATGCCGATGACTGCGCCTCGGCCGTGGACGAGGCTGACCGCCTGATGAAACTGACCTCGTAATTATCTTTAATCCAGGCCTGGCACTACTTTCCCTGAAAGGAGGTCGCCGATGAACACACGGGAACGTTTTCTGGCGATTATGAATTTTGAGGAGCCGGACCGGAACTTCGTCTGGGAATTCGGCTACTGGGGCGGCACGGTGCGACGCTGGTATAAGGAAGGCCTGCCCCAGGTGCACGGACTCCGCGACGACATTGACGGTGGCATCGGCCTTTTTAACGAAGCCGCCGGCGTGCCGCTGAACCGCGACACCTCCCTTGATATCCACGATTACTTCAAGATGGACCCTTATCTGGTGCGTGTACCGTTAGCCACCGGCGCCTGGCCACCATATGAGTCCAAAGTCATTGAGGACCATGGTGACTGGTACATCTGGCAGGAATGGGATGGCTGCCTGCGCAAGGAACTGAAAAGCCGCACCAGCCTGCCCACCATCGTTGGTGGACCGGTCAAAGACCGTGAGAGCTGGGAGCGCTACAAGGCGGAGCGGCTTCGCCCCAGCCTGGAAGGCAGGCTGCCGGATAACTGGTCGCAGCTGGTTGAAGAATATAAAAAACGTGATTATCCCATCGGGCTCGGCCAGACGCATGGTTTCTTCGGCACGCCGCGATATCTCATGGGCGTTGAGGAACTGCTGACCAAGTATTATGACGACCCCGAGATGATGAAGGACATCAATAACCACCTGGCCGACCTCTGGATTGCCCTGTTCGACGGAGTGCTTAAAGAAGTTGAGGTGGATACCGTCTTCATCTGGGAGGACATGTGCTACAAGGGCGGACCGCTTATCTCCCCGGCGATGTTCCGCGAGTTCATCCTGCCCGGCTACAAAAAGCTGACCAGCTTCCTGAGAGACCACGGGGTAACCCTGGTACAGGTGGACAGTGATGGCGATGTCTGGAAATTGATTCCGCTGTGGATAGAAGGCGGCGTCACCGTTATATATCCTTTCGAGGTCGCTGCCGGCATGGACGTCGTCGAGGTGCGCAAGGCGTTCCCCAACCTGGCCATCACCGGCGGCGTTGACAAGCGGGCACTGGTGGAAGGCAGGGAAGCAATCGACCGGGAACTGGAATACCGGATACCGTTTATGCTCGAGCAGGGCGGTTTCATCCCCACCATCGACCACATGGTATCACCGGACGTGAGCTTTGAGAATTTCAAGTACTACCGGGAAAAGCTCAACCAGATACTCAAAAAGCACAGCCGGTCCTGGGACAGGGACTGAGCGGCAACGGGCCTCATTCAATATCGGCGCCGACCTGGTTCAATCAGCTGTCAGCAGTCTTGCCATTAATCTTTTGGCGTGCTAACATTATCAGGGTTGAGAGGTAGCGGTTAATCTACCCCCGATTATGCCGAAGTGGCGGAATGGCAGACGCGCTACGTTCAGGGCGTAGTGTCCGTAAGGGCGTGAGAGTTCAAATCTCTCCTTCGGCACCAAAATAACCGGCGCTTGTAGCTCAGTTGGATAGAGCGCAGCCCTGCGGAGGCTGAGGCCGTGGGT
>CAYZOI010000047.1:0-11056 GCA_964480145.1 uncultured Dehalococcoidaceae bacterium
CGGTATCGGCGTTAAGCCCGGAAGGCAGGTCGATGGCGATAAGTACCAGCGCCGGTTTTTTCTTCTTTAGATGGTTGACCCTGTCCAGGACCTGTGTGAAGATACCCTCAATGGGGCGGGCTTTGCCGGTGCCGAAAAGTGCATCAATAACGCAGTCGGCTGGTGACAGCAGTTCATTGAACCGGGACAGGTCACTGTCCTGGGTGGCGTCAACGCAGGTCATGTTTCTTTGCTGCACCAGTTTAAGGTTGGCGTCATCTTTAGGTCGCTTGGTGCACAGGTAGATGCTTACCTGAGCTCCCCAGTCGTGCAGGTAGCGTGCGGTGACCAGCCCATCCCCGCCGTTATTCCCCGGTCCGACCAGGACCAGAAACTGCTTATGGTTTATCGGCTCCAGAATCCGCGCCGTCTCTTCGGCAACGGCCCGTCCGGCATTCTCCATCAGCACGTTTCCGGGCGTGCCGCGGCGAATGCATTCCCGGTCTATCTGCCGCATCTGTTCGCTGGTGACGATTTTCATGGTTAAAAATCCAGCACGCTGCTGCTTTGAAGTGTAGCAATATCGTGGGGCACGGTCAAGAGATAACAGGGCGGGCAGGCACTTAACATCCCCCCCTTTGTGTTGTTCCCTGGCTTCAGGCTATTATCATGAAGCAAGCTGTTTATCGTATTCCTTCTTGCCCGCCCGGTGCATTTCCATGTGTTCTTTTATCATGTCCCTGATGGGCAGGTTATAGGGACAGCGTTCCTCGCATTCGCCGCACTCGGTGCAGTCGGCTGCTTTTACAAACGACTCAGCGAATTTGCCGGTGTAAAGGCGGACCGGCGGCAGGCGTTTGGCGAGATTGGGTAACGCCATTATATCCCCGATGGGTATCTCCACGGTGCAGGGTTGGCAGTAATCGCAGCGACGGCAGAATCTGGTGCCGAGCTCTTCTTTGATGCGCTCCATCTCCTGATTTTCTGCAGCCGTCATCTCTTTTGGCCCCTCGAATACGCGGACAATCTCCTCTATTTCAGGCACTCGTTCAATGCCGGGGATGAGCACGACATCAGGGAATTGGAGCAGGTATTTTATGGCAATCGTGGCATTGGCAATCATCCCGCCGGCCAGCGGCTTCATGGCGATAAAGCCGACATCATGCTGTCTTGCTAGGGACAGCAGCTCATCGTTGCCTTCGTAGGTCATGAAGTTCAACGGGAACATAATGGTCTCAAAGAGGCCGGTCTTCACCGTGTCCTTGGCGACGTCAATCTGGTGGGAGGTTATGCCGATGTGCTTCACCAGGCCGGCTTTTTTGGCATCTTCAATCACGCCTCGCGGGCCGTTGGGGTCGAGCACAGTTTCTAACGCTTTGGCATCGCTGACGTTGTGGAACTGGTAGAGGTCGATATAGTCCGTACCGAGCCTCTCCAGGCTTGATTTGAGGTGCTTCTCTATGTCTTCCCGGGTGCGGGCCATCGATTTTGTGGCCAGGATAATTTCCTCTCGCTTTCCCTTGATGGCCTTGCCGATTTTCTCCTCGCTGGTGGTGTAACCGTTGGCCGTATCCAGGAAGTTGATGCCCAGGTCAAGGCACTTATTGACCACAGCGATAGCTTCCTCTTCGGATACCCTCTGGATGGGAATGCCCCCGAATCCGAGCCCGGTTATCATCATCTCAGTTCTGCCCAGCCTGACCTTTTCCATGACTTTTCTAACCCTCTTTCAATTGCTGGTTTAACTCAAGAGCCTTTAGCGGCTGACTTTTTGATGATTTCAACCATTTCCCGGTAGAACTCTTCGGGTTCTTTGCCGACGGAGAGTTTTTCCATCGGGCATATAGACTCTCCATCGACTTTCTGGATGGTGGGGACGGTTCGGGTGAAATGGTATTTAATATCGTATTTTTCCAGCGTCTGCAGGGCAAGCTCACTGCCCAGCGGGCTGAATATTTCCCGGCACCCCGCCTTGACCGCGAGCAGGGCGGCGGCATTGCCGATAATTTTGTCGAAGATAACCACGCCTTTGTGCTCCGAAGCGAAGCGGTTGATATATTCCATCAGGGGCAGCAGACGGTCTTTCCGGGAGGAGAAGACAAGCGAGCTATCTTCATATACCCGCAGCGTGTCAGCGCTGGCATTAAATTCGTGGAAAATACGTTGGTACATAACCCTTATTTATTGTAAATAAGTTGCCCTGCCGTTTGCAAACCAACGGTATCGTTTATGAGTGCGGCGGCTGGTTGACTAGCGGCTGATGCGCAGGCCACCGCCCTTGAGCAGGTTTTCCACCTCACCCAGCGTCGACCAGTTGGCGTCGCCGGGGATGGAATGCTTCAGGGCCGAGTAAGCGTTGCCGTACTTTACACCTTTTTCCACGTCGCCGGTGAGGTACCCGTAAACAAACCCGGCGGTGTAGGAATCGCCGGCACCGACCCGGTCCACTATCTCCACGTCGTAGGTGCGGTCATCGTATATCTTGCCCCCCGCGTAGGCAATCGCCGTCCAGCGATTTCTCAGCACGGATACGTCCTCACGCAGGGTAATGCAGACGACCTCAAAGCCGAATTTTTCGGACAGCTTCCGGGCTACTTCACGGTAATCCTTGCCGGTGATGCCGAGCACCTTTCTGGTATCCTCCTCTGTGGAAAGGAGGACATCAATATGCTCCATCAGTGGTTCCTGGCATTTCCGGGCTTCCTCCTCTGTCCAGAGCCGGGCACGGTAGTTGAGGTCGTAGCTCACCTTGCAGCCAGCCTTCTTGGCAGCTTGCAGTGCCTCGACGGTAACCTGGGCGGCACTGGCGCTCAGTGCCGGGGTAATGCCGCTGGTGTGGAACCACCTGGCGCCCTTCAGCGCTTCTTTCCAGTCTATCTCCCCGGGCTTGACCTGGCTGATTGAGGAGTTGGCGCGGTCGTAGAGGACACTGCTTGGCCGGGGCGTGGCGCCAAATTCGACGAAGTAAATCCCGATGCGGTCGCCCTTGGTCCAGGTAATATGCGAGGTGTCTACTCCGTGCTCGCGGGCCTTGTTGCGAATCATCCAGCCGAGGGGGTTGTCCGTCAGGCGTGAGACCCAGGCTGTGCTTATGCCCAGTCGGCTCAGGTCGACGGCCACATTCCACTCCGCACCGCCGATATTGACATCGAGGAGGGGAGTCTGCTCGAGACGCCGGTGGTTCGGCGTGGAAAGCCGTACCATGGTCTCGCCAAAAGTAACAACATCAGCCATTGTTCGTTTCTCCTTTACCTTCTTTACCTTGATTTAATTTCCCCTGGCCTGTTTCACCGCGGCGACGAATTTACGCGCCGTCTCGGTTATGGCGCCCCAGTTTTGCTCGCTTACCGCTTTCTTGTTTACCAGCGAAGTGCCGGCAGCCACGGCTACCGCGCCGGCCTTGATGAATTCGGGCGTGGTCTCCAAGTTCACTCCGCCGGTGGGCACCAGCTTTACCTGAGGCAGCGGGCCCATGATGTCCTTCAAATATCCGGGGCCGCCTACCGATGCCGGGAACACCTTGACGATGTCAGCACCTGCCTCCCAGGCGGTCAGTATCTCGGTGGGGGTAAAGGTGCCGGGGATGATAATCTTGCTGTAGCGACGGCAGACCTTGATGACCTCAAGGTTCAGGGTGGGGCTGACGATGAAATCGGCGCCGGCCAGGATACAGGCGCGGGCCGTTTCCGGGTCGAGCACGGTGCCGGCACCAATGAGTACCTCTTCTTTCACCGCGCTCTTGAATTCCTTGATGGCATCGATGGCGCCGGGAACAGTCATGGTCACCTCAATGGGCGTGACGCCGCCCCTGGCAATAGCCATGCATACATCCACTGCCTCCCGGGCACTGCTGACCCTGACAATCGCTACCACACCACAGTCTGTGATGGTCTGTAAATTTTTATCCTTATCACTCATGGCTGTCCTCCTTTATTGGTGTTCCTGATGCTAAAACCGCAGGCATATCTTGTACTATCAGCGCTGCTTTGTCAAACGTTCCAGTTTCCGGAGCATTGCCTGCCAGTGGGTGCCCCTCCAGTAAATGCGGTGGCAGACAGGGCACTCCATGTATTGCTGCTGTGTCTGGAAAACATAGGGCGGCACGCGCTCCTTGACCTCTTCCTGGTCCCTCTCTTCCAGGGGATTATTACATTCCAGGCAGACGGTGAACGGTCGCGACTGAAAATCGATGTGCAGGGTATCAATCACCTGTCGGACCTGCGGTTCCGGTTGGTCGCTGTCAATGAGAATCGCTTTGAGCCGGCCGCTGGTGATGACGCCCCGTTTCATGACCTGAGTGTCCCGGGTCAGTATCACCCGGCTTTCTTTCAATGCTCTGTCTATCATATAAGCGTCATCTTCACCTTCGAAAAAAACGGCGTCGTAGCCCAGCATTCTCAGCCACTTGGCGAGCTTGCCCACGTTGCTGTCCACGATGAACTTGGGCGCATCTTCGGCCACGGTTTCCTCGCTCACCAGGTTCTATTTTATATGGGTATGGCAATCAGGGCAATCACGGACAGACCAGTAGAGCAGCTTCCTGCACTGGGGACAACGCCCTTCTCTGTCCCTCTTTTCCAGCCATGCGTCCATGCCGTTGTCTTTAATATACTGCAACTCCTCGATTAAGTGCTCGTGGTGGGAGATTCCATTCTCGATGTGTACGTGCTTAAAATCTTCCAGGCGCTGGCAGGGGAAATCGGCGCATTCAAAGCACCAGGTTACCCCGTGCTCGCTGGCACATTTCCTGAAACCAGATTTGCACTCTACGCATGTTGGCATCACCTTGTCCGAGTGACAGCCATTGCAGCGCACTTCCTCAATGGTGAAGTTCCTCTCCCGGGCCCGCTGCTCCAGCTCGGCGATGTCATTCTGTTGCTGGGCAAGGTAGCTGGGGCACGTTCCGCAGTAGATTCCGCAGATACCAACCAGCTTCCGGTCATCTTTCTCCATTCCGGACTCCTCCTATAATTTTATGGTCATTCCTTCGTACGCCAGCGTTATCGACGTATCAAGCTCTCTGGACAACTGCTCAATTTCCGCCTCTATTTCTTTCTCCTGTCGCGGGTTCATGTGAACCAGGGCTACCTGCGGCAGGTGGCCTTTAAGCTTCTGGAAAGCCAGGAGTTCCTCCTTGAGCAGGCTCGGGGTGAGATGCAGCATACGGTGGCCAAACGCTTCATATCGGTTCGGAGCCGTGACCTCGGTGATGAGCAGCTGCGGTGATACGCTGGGCCATGCCTCAGACAGTCCCGGCCCGGTATCCCCGGTGTAGAAAAGGGTTTTCCCGTCAGGGGAAGTGACCTGATAGCCCACGGTGGGTGCCGAATGGTTTACCGGAACGGGCAGGATTTCATAGCCGGCAATGGTGACTGCCTTGTTCGGCTCGATAACGGTGAATTCGATTCTCGGGCTTTCCGGCGGCTTTTCCAGGAGATTGGAATAAATAGTGCCGTTGAGCCAGTGTGACGCCAGAGCATCCTTTACCACCTGCGTGGCGTAAACCGGGACGCTGGTCTCGTAAAAGAGAGCGTTCATGCCCAGTGCCGGGACATCCCGGATATGGTCGTAGTGGTGGTGGGTGAGCAGGACTGCCTTGAGTTTGAGTTGGGCTTCAATCGACAGGCTGGAGGTGAGCCCGCCGGCGTCAAGCGCCAGGATATCATCAACCAGTATGCTGACCAGCCTGGTGGTGGCTGTTTCGCAGTTATGCGCGCCGAGAAACTGAACCTTCACCTTTTCTATCTCTCCAGTCTATCTGCTAATCAGGAAAGGGTTGAACCTGGTATCGTAGTCATAGGTATCGATGGACTCTCTCTTCTTCAACGAGTTGACGATGACATAGGTGAGGGGGGTGGCCAGGGCTTCAATGAGCGTCTTGGCCAGCCAGTGGTAGAGAATCATTACGGGGACGAAGGAAGGCGTGCCGATGAAAGCCACGGTGATGAAGATAGAGGTGTCCAGTCCCTGCCCCACGATGGTCGAGCCGATGGTGCGACTCCACAGCCAGCGACCCCGCGTCATAACCTTCATCCTGGCCAGAATGAAGGAGTTGACGAACTCACCGACCAGATAGCCGAGGAACGATGCGGCCAGCAACCTCGGCGTATAGCCCAGAATGCGCTGGTAAGCTTCCTGCCCATCCCAGAAGGGCGCGGCGGGAAGCACCTGTCCCAACCAGACAAAGAGGACGAAGATGAGGTTGCAGAGAAAACCGAGCCAGATAACCCGGCGTGCCAGTCGGTAGCCGTAGACCTCGGTGAGGATATCACCGAAGATGTAGCTCAGAGGGAAAACGAAGATGGCCGCCGGCAGGAAAAACGGGCCGAGGCTGATGACCTTGACGGCGATAACATTGGCGGTAATGAGACAGGTGATAAAGAGCGCAATGAATATCACCAGTCGGTGCGAGACACTCATATCAGATCCAGCGGTGATAACGGAAGAAGTAAAGCATGCCGCCGATGATGCCCAGGCAGATGATAAACACAAAGAGCGCGGAATATGCAGAATTGTTAAAAGGCCCCAGCGGGATGTTCATGCCAAAGATGCTCGCCACCACCGTGATTGGCAGCAGAATGGTGGCGATGACGGTCAGCATGCGCATGACTTCATTGGTGCGGTTGCTAGCCAGCGAGTCATGGGTATCATTAAGGCCTTCGATGATTTCCTTATACTCGTCCAGGCCGTCCCATATCCGGTCAACGTGGTCAACCGTGTCCCCGAAGTAAACGGCCAGGTCCATCTTGGTGAACCGCCGAATCTTTGGTTCCAGTGTGGCAATGACCGCTCTCATCGGCCAGATGGTACGGCGGAAAGAGATGACATCGCGTCGCAGAATGGAGATATGCTCAATGGCGCGTGGTATCCGTTTGCTGGCGAAGATGTTGTCCTCGGCTTCTTCAATGTTGGCGCTGATGCGATTCAAAATTGGGATACAGTAATCGACAAGCCGGTCAATGATGCGGTAGAGCAGGTATCCGGAACCCGGGCTGAGGTTCTCCTCTCGTGCTTCCTCCTCAAGCTGGCATTCCCGGAAAAGTTTGGCCAGAGGCTTGAGGTCGCCTTTATGCAGCGTTATCAGGTAATTTTCGCCAATAAACACGGACACCTGACTGGGTGCGGTTATCCTGGCCTCTTTGTTGAATACCGGAAAGTGCAGGACCAGAAACAGGTAATCCCGGTATTCGTCGATTTTCGGTCGTTGTATACGGCTGAGACAGTCATCGAGGTCAAGCGGGTGGAATGGATAATTGTTAGCCAGATACTCCGTCTCCCGCTCCGTAGGGCGTTCAATATCAATCCAGGTCAGGCCATTCCATTCGACCGATTCGATATTCAGCTGTTTGCCTTTTTCTTTGACGTCGGCCTCTCGGATTGCCATGACATCACCTTCTCCTGTGTTCTCAGGAGCACAAATGCACCCGACCTACTTTACCACAATTTATCAGAAGGTGAACAGATTGGCGCCACCGCTTACTTCAATTGTCTCTCCGGTGATGAAGCTGGACTCTTCCGAAGCCAGAAAGGCGAGTACGTTGCTGACCTCCTGTGGCTCACCCATACGGCGCATCGCCATGCGCTTGATAATGCGTTCCTTGAATTCAGGAGCAACCTCGAGGAAGCCGCCGGCGTTAAAGACGCCCAGAACCAGCGCGTTGCAGGTGACCCCCTTGCGCGCACCCTCCAGCGCCGCCGTCCTAGCCAGGCCGTTAAGCCCGGCTTTGGTGGCGGCATATCTTCATTGCCCCATTCCCCCCTGGGTGCCGGTGATGGAAGAGATAATGATGATACGGCCCCAGCCGCGCTCGAGCATTCCCGGCATGCAGCACTTGATGTTGTTGAAAGCGCCCGTCAGGTTAACGGCCACGTCACGGTCCCAGTCTTTTTTATCCGTATTGACAATGGTGGCCGCCCGCACGATGCCAAAGGCAGCGTTATTAACCATGATATCAACGGGGCCGAGCGTTTCTTCTATCTGCTTTACTCCCCGTTGTACATCCTCCAGTACCGACACGTCCATCTTAACGGCAATGGCCTTTCTCCCTAGCTCTTGAATTTTCTTGACCACGGCCTCGGCCTTGTCCATGTGAGAGTACCCGCCAACGGCCACGTTGCAGCCGGCTCTGGCCAGGGTCAAACAGTGCACGCTGCCCAGTCCACCGGAGCCGCCGGTTACCAGGGCTACTTTACCTTCAATGGTCATATCCTTTTGCTCCCTTTCTAGACCCGATTAGCGGAGGTCCTATTTATAATCGTAAAAGCCCTTGCCCGTTTTGCGGCCGAACCACCCTGCCGTAACCATCTTTTCCAGAAGGATTGGAGGCGCAAACTGAGGGTCCTTGAATTTATCATACATGGCGCTGGCAATATAGTAAAATGTATCCAGCCCGACCAGGTCCGCCATGGCCAGAGGCCCGATAGGGTGATTCAGGCCGAGCATCATGCCGTTATCGATATCTTCTCTGGTGGCCACCCCTGATTCCAGCATGCGGATGGCGTTCATCACCTGAGGCACCATCAGGCGGTTGACAATAAAGCCGGGTGAGTCCGGAGCGGTGATGATGGTCTTGCCCAGTGACCGCCCGAAGTTCCGGGCGGTTTCCAGGGTCTCTTCACTGGTAGCTATGGTTCTGGACACCTCCAGCAGTTTCATTATGGGCGGCGGATTGAAAAAGTGCATTCCAAGCACTTTTTCCGGCCTCTGGGTGGTCATGGCCATTTCAATAATGGAAAGGCACGAGGTGTTGGTGGCAAGGACGGCGTGTTTGGGGCATATTTTATCCAGTTCGGCGAATAACTTCTTTTTCAGCTCCAGGTTTTCGATTGCCGCCTCAATAACAAGGTCGCAGCTGCCTAAGTCCTTCATACTGGTGGTGCCCTTGATACGGGATATCGCGGTCTCTTTGTCCTGCGGCGTGATTTTCCCCCTCTCCACCGCTTTGGCCAGCGACGCATTTATCGCGGCCAGCCCCTTGCTTAACAGTTCTTCAGTTACCTCGGTAACCGTCACCTGATAGCCGGACTGAGCGCTTACCTGGGCTATGCCGCCGCCCATCTGCCCGCAGCCAACGACACCAACTTGCTTGATTTCCATGGCGCTTCCTTCCTGCAGCATTACTTAGCTTTAAAGTCGGGCTTTCTTTTTTCCACGAAGGCGGTTGTCCCTTCGGCGAAATCCTCCGTGCTCATCACGTACGCTTCCAGCGCGTTTTCCAGTCGCAGGCCATCTTCAAGTGTGAGGCTGCTGCCCCTTATCATCGCCTCTTTGGCGGCCCTGACCGCCAGAGGCCCGGCCTGGCATATCGTCTCCGCCCATTCCCGGGCGGTGGCCATTACCGCTTCGGGTGGAACCACCGTGTTGACCAGGCCGATGCGGTATGCTTCCTGAGCGTCAATCGGTTTTCCCATGAGCAAAAGCTCGGCGGCCTTGCCGGACGGTATCAATCTGGGCAGCCTCTGGGTGGCTCCCCAGCCCGGAATCAGCCCCAGGGCTACTTCGGGCGAGCTAAAACGGGCCTTTTCCGAGGCGATTCGCAGGTCGCAGGCCAGTGCAATCTCCAGACCACCGCCCAGTGCCATGCCATTTATGGCGGCAATGAGCGGCTTCCAGAGGTCAAGCCCGCGCATGGGAGTATCCGGCATTGCCCAGGGATGCTGCGAGAGGTTTTCCTTCAGGAAGGGAAGCATATCTTTGATATCGGCGCCGGAGCAGAACACCCGGTCTCCGGCACCGGTGACGATGCCCACCCACAGGCCGTCGTCATCACGGAAATCAACCATCGCCTCGTGCAGTTCTCTCGCCGTTTGAATATTTATGGAGTTCAACGCGTCCGGGCGGTTGATGGTGAAGATAGCGATTTTGCCTTCTTTCTGATAATCAATAGCCACCTTAAATCTCCTTGCCTTTATTCGCCGGGAGCCATTCGCGTGACGGCTTATAGCGAAGTGATGGCCGAATTAAAACGTCATCTCTTTTCAGGCGAAAGCTTCCCTGGCTGGAGGCTGGTCTTGCCTGAGGGGAACTTACTTCGAGCCGATTTTAACAGAAGCACGAGGCACCGTCAAGATTACCCTGGTGATTGGTGGTTGCAGTTATTCCTGACGTTATGCTATAATCACCGCTGAAAAGAATATAGGTTTTCTTTCTCCGAGCCTGTTCTCCTAAAGGCGCTTGCTTATGGAGACTGGCCGATAGGGTATCGCGGGAAACGGCGGTGCCTCCCGTATTTGGAAAGGAGAGATTATTTTGTTCCTGGAATTATGTGGTGGCCTCGTTGCTCGCCTTGAGTTAGAAGTTTATCTTTCGCATTACTGCCGTTTTATCATCATTCGTGCACCGCCTTCACTGCCGAATTCTGCGTCAAATAATTTGCGAAAGGTGCATAGTTTTGAAGTTCAGTAAGAAGAATCCGACCAAAATAATCAGTACGTTTCTCGTGCTGCTTATACTTACCAGCTTGGTGATGGGAGCTATAGGCTGCGCCAGGTCCAGTGAGACAGCGCCGCTGCCGCCCAGGCAGAGAGTGAGGGTGGCCACCACTACCAGTCTCTATGATACCGGTCTCTGGGGATACTTGGAGTCGATGTTCGAGGAACAGTACGGTGTGGCGCTGGATGTCATGTACGCTGGCACCGGCAAAGCGCTGGAGTACGGACAGAGAGGTGATGTCGATATAATTACCGTCCATTCCAAAGCACGTGAGGAGACGTTTGTCGCCGAGGGTTACGGGGTGGAGCGAGTGCCCTTTGCCTACAACTACTTTCTGATTGTCGGCCCGCCCGGCGACCCGGCTGGTATCAAGGGCATGCTTCCGGAAGGGGCCTGCAAGAAGCTGATGGACAGCGGGAGCGGCAGCTTTGTCTCCCGCGGCGATGATTCCGGCACCCATGCCAAGGAAAAGAGCATCTGGCAGAAGGCGGGCTACGAGTATGAAGCGGTTCAGCAGGCAGGCACCTGGTACATCGAGGCGGGGACCGGCATGGGCTCGACGCTGATGATGGCCAGCGAAAAGCAGGCTTATACCCTGACCGATATGGGCACCTATCTGGCTTACAGGGGCAAACTGGAACTCGT
>CAYZOI010000048.1:0-10812 GCA_964480145.1 uncultured Dehalococcoidaceae bacterium
CATAAGCCAGTTGGAACGGGAACTAAAAGAGCTTGCGGAGAAAACCGACCTTCTGGCCCCACAGACGGAAGCGAAGTGCCCCCTCTGTGAGACGGAGCTTGGCATTGAAGGCCTGAAACTCATTGCATCGAAATATGTCACCGAGAAACAGAATAAAGCCAATGCGCTGACCTCGAACCGGGCTGAGCTTGAACAGAAAAGAAATGAACTTGCGTCACTGAACGGGGAAGTCGCCAGCCTGGAGACACAGATGAGCCAGGAGAAAGTCGTCCTGCAGACCCAGGCCAGCGTCCTTAACAAAGAGGCAAATGAAGCCGCCGACGCCAAAAACCGGCTGGCTGCGGAAAGAGCTACATTATCCGAAGTTGAGCAACAGCTGGCGAAAAAGGAGTTTGCCCGTCAGGAACAGGCGGCACTGGAAGAGGTAGAACAGCAACTGGCCACGCTCGGTTACGATGCCGCGCAGCATGAACAACTGAGACAGCAACTGACCGAACTGGAACAATATGAAACCCCGATGCGTAAGCTGGAAGAAGCCGACCGGCTCATCGACCAGGAGAAGGCGGCGATGTCACAGGCGGAAACTCATGCCAGAGAGCTGCGGAAAAACGCTGAGGCGGATAGCCTGAAAAGAGAAGAACTGGCCGGAGAACTCGAAGTCCTGCCCCGGCTCACCGCCGAGATAACCGACGCCGAAAAAGAATACCGGCAGGTGGAGCAGCAGCAAAAACAGGCGCAGGAAGCATTGTGGAATGTTAAAGCCAGGCTGCAGCACTGTGCTGAACTGGAGAAGAGAAAAAAAGAGAAGGAAAAAGCGCTGGCTCAATCGGGGAAAGAGGAGAGCATTTACCGGGAACTGGCCAGAGCCTTCGGCAAGGGCGGCATACAGGCGCTGCTCATTGAAATGGCACTCCCTGAGATTGAAGTTGAAGCCAATCGCCTCCTCGGGCGAATGACCGATAACCGCATGCACGCCAAATTTGAGACGCAACGGGAGACCAAGAAGGGCGATGTCGTGGAGACCCTTGACATCACCATTTCCGATGAACTCGGCACCAGAAACTACGAGATGTTTAGCGGCGGCGAGGCGTTTCGCATTGACTTCGCCATCCGTATTGCGCTGTCCAGACTGCTGGCCAGACGGGCCGGAGCGCCGCTACCCACGCTGATTATCGATGAAGGCTTCGGCACACAGGACAGCACCGGCATCGAGAAGCTGAAAGAAGCGATTAATTCCATTCAGGATGATTTCGAGAGGATACTGGTGATTACCCACATTGAGGAACTGAGGGACGCCTTCCCCACCCGCATTGACGTGGTCAAAACGGGCGAAGGCTCAACGCTATCGATAAACTAGCCATCAAAGACCCAGCTTCGCCGCAACCTTCTTCATTGCCTCCAGGCCCAGGCCGATAAACTCATCGAGTTCCAGCCCGATATCGGTACAGCGCGCCATCTGTTCCCGGTTTACCCCGGCGGCAAAACCCTTCTCTTTAAATCTCTTTTCTATCGAACTCGCCTCCAAGCCGGCCAGTTTCTTATCGGGAAGAACCAGCGCCGCCGCAGTAATAAGGCCGGTGAGAGGATCGGTGCAGAACAACGTTTTATCAAGATTGGTCTCCAGAGAAGCGCCGTGCCTTTGATTGTGGGCCAGTATAGCATGAGCCACAGCCTCGCTGGCACCAAGCTCCCGCGCCAGGTCAGCACCGAGCATGCTGTGAGCGCTCATATCATTATCGGTCAGCTCCACATCGATATCATGCAGCAAACCGGCGAGACCCCATTCCGCCTCATCCTCGCCAAAATGCCTGGCCAGTGCCCGCATGACTGCCTCGGCAGCCAGCATGTGCTTTATCAGGTTCTCGTTTTCGACATTGGCCCGTATTGAATCAAGCGCCTCTTCCCGGTCCATACATTACTCCTCACTCCTCTTTCCACACTTAATAATAACAGTTCCAGCCCCGAACCATCAATGCGAATCTGGCACCGAATTATACTGATTTATCAGTCAGGACCGGCTCAACATCCCTATTCAGCACCCTGCCCAGGTACTGTCCGGTGGTGGAATTCTTTACCCGTGTTATCTCCTCCGGAGTTCCGGTGGCGACCACGTATCCCCCCAGGTCCCCGGCGCCGGGACCGAGGTCGATGATATAGTCCGCGTTCTTGATAACGTCCAGGTGGTGCTCGATGACCACCACCGTATTACCGGCCTCGACCAGTCGCTGCAACACCTTCAGCAGCGCCGCCACGTCCTCAAAGGAAAGGCCGGTGGTCGGTTCATCCAGGATATAGAGCGTTTTTCCGGTAGCGCGGCGTGATAGTTCGGTGGACAGCTTCACCCTCTGTGCCTCGCCGCCGGAAAGCGTCGGCGCCGGCTGTCCGAGGTGGATATACCCCAGCCCCACGTCCCGCAATGTCTGAAGCTTGTTTTTCACCTTGGGAAAGTTGGTAAAGAAGGCGAGCGCCTGCTCCACTGTCATATCGAGAACTTCAGCGATATTTTTATCCTTGAACCGTATCTCCAGCGCCTCCCGGTTATAGCGCTGGCCCTTGCACACCTCGCAGGGGACGGTGACATCAGGCAGGAACTGCATCTCAATCTGGATAAACCCCTCCCCACGGCAGGCCTCGCAGCGACCACCCTTCACGTTGAAAGAGAAGCGACCCGGCGCGTAGCCCCTCATCCGGGCCTCGGGAACGGTGGCAAAAAACTCGCGAACCGGCGTAAACGTACCGGTATAGGTAGCCGGATTGCTCCGCGGCGTCCGGCCAATCGGCGACTGGTCAATATTGACCACCTTATCGAGATGCTCCATACCAATGATTTCATCACAGTCGCCGGCCCTCTCCCTAGACCGGTAGAAGACCTGGGCCAGCTTCCGGTACAATATCTCGTCAATCAGAGAGCTTTTACCGCTGCCAGAGACACCGGTAATGCAAACAAACTTGCCCAGCGGGATATGGACATCGATATCTTTCAGGTTATTCTGCCTCGCCCCCCTGACCACGATTTCACCGCCGTTACCGGGGCGCCGTTTGTCGGGCAACGGAATCTGCTTCGTGCCGCTGAGATATTGACCGGTGATGGATTCCTGGCTGGCCATAATATCAGCCAGGGTGCCCATGGCCACAATCCAACCACCGTGCTCGCCAGCACCGGGGCCCATATCGATAATATGGTCGGCGGCACGCATCATGGCTTCATCGTGCTCAACAATCAATATCGTATTGCCCAGGTCCCGTAAACGCTTCATCGTGTTGATAAGACGGGCGTCATCTGCCGGGTGCAGCCCCACGGTGGGCTCATCGCAAATGTAGAGCACGCCCATAAGCCCGCTGCCAATCTGTGTGGCCAGCCGAATCCGCTGCGCCTCACCACCGCTCAACGTCGCTGCGGCGCGGTCAACGGTCAGGTACTCCAGGCCCACATCCTTCAGAAAGCCGAGTCGTGCCTGAATCTCCTTGAGTATCTCCCGGGCTATCATCTTTTCCCGCTCGCTGAGCACCTTGTCGCCAATTTCGGTTATCCACTCCAGTTCGCGCACCACGGACATCTCGCTGACGTCCGTAATATTCCGGCCGCCGATGGTCACCGCCAGCGACTCCGGTTTCAGCCGTTTGCCCTGACAAACAGGACAGGGCGTGGAAACCATATAGCGTTCAATATCCGCCCGTGAGTTTTCCGACTCGGTATCACGGTGGAGACGTTCCATTCTGGGAATAACGCCCTCAAAACCGCTGAAATACTCCCTGACCCGCCCGAAGCGACTCCGGTAACGGTACCAGTCTCCCTCTTCACCATACAGCAACAGATTCAGCTGTTTCTCCTCAAGGTCCTTGACCGGAGTGTTCAGGGAGAAACCGTAACGCTTCGCCAGAGAATCGAGCTGATAGAAGTACCAGGATTGAAACTGCCAGGGACGAATTGCCCCCCCGGCGATGGATAGCTCTTTATTGGGCATGACCAGGTCCGGTTCGATTTCAAGCTTGACCCCCAGACCGGTACATTCGGGGCAGGCACCGTGCGGACTGTTGAAGCTGAAGGTGCGCGGTGTTATCTCGCCGAGGCTGATGCCGTCGTAGACACAGGCAAAATGCTCGGAGAAGAGCAGATCTTCACCATCTATGATAGAAACCAGCACCATCCCGGCGCCAAGCTTGAGGGCTGTCTCTACCGAATCGGCAATCCGCTGCCTCTCTCCCTGCCCGACCACCAGGCGGTCGACCACCACCTCAATCGAGTGCTTCTTGTTTTTATCCAGCTGGAATTCTTCCGAAAGGTCGTGAACCGCACCGTCAACCCTCACCCGGACATAGCCCGCCTTGCGCAGGTCCATAAAAACCTGCTGGTACTCCCCCTTGCGGTCGCGTATCAGCGGCGCCATAACCATGATGCGCTTGCCCTCCGGGAGTCCCTGAACCGCGTCCACAATCTGCTGCACCGTCTGGGTGGTGATTTCCCGGCCGCACTCAGGGCAGTGGGGATGGCCAACCCGGGCAAAAAGCAGCCTCAGGTAATCATAAACTTCGGTCACCGTGCCCACGGTTGAGCGAGGGTTTTTGCTCGGCCCCTTCTGGTCGATAGAAATGGCCGGGCTCAGGCCCTCGATGTAGTCGACATCGGGCTTCTCCATCCGACCCAGAAACTGACGGGCATACGCCGAGAGCGACTCCACATAGCGGCGCTGGCCTTCGGCATATATGGTGTCAAACGCCAGCGAACTTTTCCCCGAGCCGGAAACGCCGGTGATAACCACCAGCTTATCGCGGGGTATAGTCACGTCTATATTTTTCCGGTTGTGCTCGCGGGCACCTTTGACAACGATGGCATCCAGAGGCATCTTTTAAATCCTTATCGCACGTACAGATTTATTCTAACATTGGAGCGCCAGCCCTCACAAGGATTTGTTCCCTGAGCTACCAGATGCTACAATCAAGGCACAGATTTGATGAACAAGCACGATTATCAAGGTAAAAAGATAACAGTCCCGGACGAGATACGCCTTCGCCAGCTCACGGTTGACGAAGCGCTGTTTCGGCTTGACCAGTACCTGCACGATGCTTTCATGTCCGGCCTGATTCAGGTCAGGGTGGTTCACGGCAAGGGCACGGGGACGCTGCGCCAGGCCATCCAGAAGGTGCTGGCGGAACATTCGCTGGTGAAATCATATCGTATTGGTGGATACGGTGAGGGTGGCATCGGAGTGACCATCGTCCAGCTCGCCGATAAGTAGCTTGACAAACCAGGCACACACGTTAATTTGAAAGCATGGCAGTCTTTCCGCTATAATAGCCCTGGTTGTGGTGAGTGTAGCCGAGTGGTTTAAGGCGCCAGGTTGTGGCCCTGGAGAACGAGGGTTCGAATCCCTCCACTCACCCCACTCTCTTATTTCTGCCTCTTCTCCGCTTCCTCTTTCTTCACCCTGACGTAGGTATCCCAGTCAACACCGATGGCAATCGGCTTGGTGATGCCGCCGTCCACTTCCAGATTGACGCCGGTAATCATCCGGGCACGGTCAGAGGCGAGAAAAACCGCCGCATCGGCAACATCTTCAGGCGCCGGCATGTCACGCAAGGGATACCATTTTTTCATCTCGGCCAGGCGCTCCGGCGTGGTGCCGGCTTTGAGCATCGGGGTGATGACATTGCCCGGGGAAATGCCGTTGACTGTAATCAGGTACGGTCCAAGCTCAAAGGAAAGCTGGCGGGTCAGTCCCCAGATGCCTGACTTGGACGAGGTGTAGGATACGCCACCAATCATAGTCATGTGCTCCCCGGAATAGGAGATGATATTGATTATCCTGCCCCCACCCCTCTGTTTCATCGATGGGACCACCGCCTTGCTGCAGATGAAAGCGCCGCCCAAATTAACCGAAAGAACCCGCTCCCACTCCTCTTTTTCCGTATCTTCGATAAGCAAATGATTATTTACCCCGGCGTTGTTTACCAGTATATCAATACCACCCCACTCCACCACTATCCGGTCGACCATCTTTCTGACTTCAGCCTCATCGGCCACACTGGCCATCAATGCCATGGCACGGCCGCCCGCTTCCCGTATCTCAGCCACTGCGCCATCGGCGTTCTTCTCATTTACATCATTGACCGCGATGTCCACGCCTTCTCCGGCCAGACCGAGTGCTATCGCCTTGCCGATGCCGCTCCCACTGCCGGTAACCAGTGCCACTTTTCCTTTCAGACCTGTATCCATATGTCCCTACCTCTATCTTTATCTCTACTTGATTAGAACAAGATACCGGACAGACTGTCAAGCCAGCCTAATCGGGAAATCATTGCCGCCGCCACACTCATCAGTTATAATTGGTACGTGCGCCTATAGCTCAGCGGACAGAGCATCGGTCTTCGGAACCGAGGGTCGTGGGTTCGAATCCCTCTAGGCGTGCCACTTTTTAAGCATAAGCCTACGGATACAGATTGCCATAAATTCGAATTGCCTCTCAAGCCGATATTAATCATGAAAAGGAGCAATATCAGATGACCAGAGAAAAAGAGCCGTTCTCAGATTCAGTGCTTTTCATTGGCTCAGAGGTAATGGGTAGAGGTGAAAACCATGAGCTCGGCAGCCTCCTGATGCTAAGATTCCTTCATGAATTAGGTGGGCGTAGAGTAAAACCCAGGACCGTTATCTTTATGAACAGCGGTGTCAAACTGGTTACTGAAGGTTCACTATCACTGGAAGAGATAAAACGGCTTGAGAATCAGGGTGTAACTATTCTTACCTGCGGGACATGCCTGTCCCACTTACAATTGACCGACAAGATAGCGGTCGGCCAGGTATCCAACATGTCCGACATAACAGATATTCTGCTCAAGGCCGAGAAAGTCATTTCAACTTAATTGAGCCACCCGAATTTTCCTTCAGCCTACCATATGTAATAATACCCGTCGCGCCTCACCACCTCCAGCGGTGTGCCGAATAGGTGAGAAAGCGATTCCGATGTCAGCACCTTCTCCTTTTTGCCGTCCTTGAAGACCCTGCCATCCTTGAGAAGGATTACGCGTTCAATATCGGGTATTATATCCACGGTGTTGTGCGTGACCATAATAATGCCGGTACCGGCGCTCGCAATCTTGCTCAGCATATCCCGAAGCCTGTGGGCAGCGTGAAAGTCCAGACTTGTGGTCGGCTCATCCAGAACCAGCGCTTGAGGGTCATGCACCAGCGCCCGGCCAATAAGTACTCGCCGCGCCTCACCCGTTGAAATCTGGTTCATATATCGTTCCGCCAGGTGCGATATTTCCAACAGCGCTATTATCTCACGCGCCTTCTGCTCCATCGCCCGCGTCACTTTGTGATACGGCCATATCCCGATGCTGCTGAAGAATCCGGATAAAATAATCTCCCGGCAGGTGAAGTTCCGATTGCAAAGCACCGCTAGGTCGTCGGTGACAATCCCCAGCAGGTTGCGCAGCTCGAAGACATTCCAGTCCTCTTTGCCAAGAATACGCACGTAAGAATCAGGAACTCCGGCGTGGGGATAGCACTCACGGGTAATGGTCCTGATGAGAAACGACTTGCCGGCGCCATTGGGCCCCAGGACGGCAACGTGCTCCCCGGAATCGATGGCCAGCGTTATGCCGTTCAACACGACTCGGTCATTCTTGCTTACGATGACATTCCGGTATTCAATTAATGATGGCTGATTTTCAGAAAACTCCGCAGACTGCATAGCTTTAATTCAACGACGTGAGGAACCGAAATTTTATCGCCTTCGTAATGACCGGGAGCGACGTAACATTTTATCATACCAGGCGGTATATTGACGAACACCGCCAATTTATATATTGTAATAGCATTAAGGAGGTGCAGAAGATGGAGATATTTGACCTTACCGGAAAGGTAGCCATAGTCACCGGTGGCAACCAGGGAATCGGTCTTGCCATCTCACGCGGTCTCGCCCAGGCCGGCGCGGCAGTTATCATCGCCAACCGCAGGGCGGAAGAAGGGGCAAAAGCCGCCGAGTCCCTTAAGAAAGAAGGCCTGAATGCCGCCTCCATTCCCACCAACGTCAGCGACGAGTCGTCGATAGCAGCCATGGTTTCCAGCGTGATGACAAATCATGGGAAAATCGATATCCTGGTCAATAATGCCGGCGTTATCGTCAGGAAACCCGCCGAAGATTTCACCCGGGAAGACTGGGACCATATCATGAATACCAACCTTAGGGGTGTATTTTTCTGCTGTCAGATTGTGGGCAGAGAGATGATAAAGCAGAAAAAGGGCAAGATAATCAATATCTCCTCCGACGCGAGCCTGAGAGCCATGGCGGAGCGCTCGGTTTATGCCACTTCCAAAGCCGGCGTCTCCCACCTGACACGCTGTCTGGCAGTGGAGTGGGCAAAATACAATATAAATGTGAATGCCATCGGACCCGGACCTACCGTCACTCCTTTAAATAAAAAATACTACGCGGAAAATCCGGATAAGCTCCAGGAGACAATACAATCCATCCCTATGGGCAGGACCGGTGACACTTCGGACTATATGGGCGCGGCCGTTTTTCTCGCCTCTGAAGCCTCGAATTTTATGACCGGCCAGACGTTGCTCATTGAGGGTGGCTCCACTCTCCCCTAGCCGTGAATTTAAGTGAAATATGGCACTATTTGACTCTAAAGGAGGCATTATATGGTTGAGCAAGCAGTGCTGAATGAAAAGATGCAGGAACTGGTCGATAGAGCCTGGGACACCAGAGCAATCAACGCCTGGTTCAGCAAACTCAATACGGAGGGCATCCCCCGAAAGACCCTGCTTAAAGGGGAAATAACCGCCAGCAAAGAGGAAATCCTTGACCGTGTCCAGCGAAAGGGCGAGGAGTGTGAATACCTCAGCCGCAGCTGAGCCAAGGGCGCAGCTCTTCCCGTGATGGAGGAGTTCGGTCTGGGGAATATGGAAGTTATCCAGGCCCTTTCCCCGTTTCCCGGCTTTGGCAGCACCGGTAGAATCTGTGGTGCCGTATCCGGAGGCCTGGTTGCCCTCGGTCTTTACTTTGGCAGCGTCGACATGACCAACTACGAAAAACTCGGCGCCGCCATGGACGCCGCCCGCGAGTTCCTACCGCGCTTCGAGGATGTACTCAGTTCAGTACAGTGTTCGGAAATACAGGAGAATGTGATATTCGGTCGATTCATGGACCCCCGGGCCAGCCAGGAAAACATGCAGGCCTTTTTAGCCGCCAATGGTCGAGAGAAGTGCTCACTGCCCACGGGGATAGGTGCCAGGCTCGCTGCAGAAATCATCATCGAGAGTATGGAGGAGCAAAAATCAGCCTGACAGCTTTTATTATCTCAGTCTAGCGGGCAGGATATGATCCCCGTATTTCTCCCCTGCTTTATTCAATCTCTCCCGCTGTTCCCGACCTTGTCTGAAACACGTATCAGCGTAATCGCAGATACAGGAATGACGCGCTGGCAGACCATGAAGTCCACTATCCTTCCAAGTCTTCGGGTGAGATGTAGTCAGAATAGCGCTCCCTGGCTTTAAGCAGGCGCTCTCGCTGCTCGTCAAGTACCCTGAGAAGCTCCGCCGGTGTATCGGCAACATTGTCCCGGTAGAATTTCTCCACTCGCTCAATTTTAACCAAGTTTTCAGGAACGCGAATGGTGAATTGCTGGATGTAATCCTCTTTTGTGTATTCTTTACCTCGTACCTGGCGGAAGAGCCGACTTAAATCCTCGTATTTTGGAATCCAGCCGGTAGGAGACTTTATCGCTTCAGCCTCATCGTTCCCGCGCAGTTCCATCCACTTTATCCACACGTGCTTATCCCGGCGATCGTTTAAGAAATCGCCCGTTTTCGTATCTCTCAGGAAGTAATTGACGCCGAACACCAGGGGCGCTTTCTCTAGCCCCTTTCCAAATTCCAGGTAGTTCTTGACATACTGCCCAAAGGGAATAGAGATGAAGTCTTGAATGCTCATGATATTTATTTCACGTTTACCTTCTTCCTCAACAAGGGCAAAGGTTGTTTCTGTCTCCAGAGCTGCTCCATAGGCGATAATACCGTGCTCCCAATCAAAGCCCTGTTGGACGGGCACATAACCCCGATAATCGCGACCGCCATATATTACGCCACTCAACTCTACCCCTAGGACGTTTTCCAACTCAGGGTCGCAATTTGGTAATGCCTTGAGGGCTACAGTATAGCGGGCGTTCTTGTGAGCGGGCAGAATTATTTCACCCGTCTCATCGGTCTTACCTTCATACCAGTGCCCGGTGTAATTTGCTCCGTCCTTAGGAAGCTCACTACCCATTCCCAACCACCAACACTTGGCATCTTTGACTAAAATATTGGAAAAGATAATCTCTCCCGGACTGGTAAGTACCTGGTGGATTAGGGGGTCGTCCTTAGAATTGACATCATGAATAATGCCGAAGATACCAGCTTCAATATTCACGGAACGGCAAACTCCATCGATATTACGAACATAAGCGATGTCATCAGCCAGAATGGTCTCCCCTGGAAGCATGGCGGTAGAGGTCTTGCCACAGGCACTGGGAAAGGCACCCGCGAAGTAAGTCTTACGACCATCTGGACCATGCACTCCCATTATCATAAAATGCTCGGCTAGCCACCCTTCCTGGTGAGCCTTACGAATAGCCAATCGAAGGGCCAGTTTCTTAAAACCCACGGAGTTACCAGCATATTGATTATTAACGCTGTAGACGGTATCTGTTGAGTAATCTATGTAGATGCGTTTCTTCTCGTGATTCACACTCGCCATATTCTCGTCCAATTTTCCTGACGAGTGTAAAGTCTTGAAAAAATCTGTCTCTGGACCCGCTTGACGG
>CAYZOI010000049.1:0-10755 GCA_964480145.1 uncultured Dehalococcoidaceae bacterium
GTTAGAACCTCCGCAGAAATCCGGCGCAATTTGCCTAAAAGAACTGGTACACCCTACAGGGAGCTTAATTCTCCAATCATCTATGGCTTGTTAGCTCATTCCCACTCATGGAAAGGTAAAAAATCAACCCCATTAGTCAACGTAGAGAAAACAATTATAGATGCTGACGCGACCTATGTTATGCACCCTATTGAATGCATTGATTTTGTCACAATATCAGATTTGGCTACTTGGGCTATATCTAAAATGACTTACATGAGTCCAAAGCTCCATCCCTATGAAGAGAGCCTTTCTAAAGTATATGGACCTAACGGCTCAGCGGCTACTAGTTATATCTGTTGCCCAATCGGAGACAAGCTTGGGGTATCAGGTTCGGACTGGCTGAAAGATCAGAAGGACTATTTTAGACCTTTGGGTGTCTTACTTTCTGGTTTATTTTCGAAATTAGCTTGGGTGTTTTCTGATATGCGCAACCTAGAAGAATACTTTCGAAAGACAAACTTACTTGGTCGAGGACAAGGTCAGCTGCGGCTTTGGGATTTGAGTATTTATTCGAGTGAAATTAGAGAACGGGTTTATAATGGTATACTTTCAAATGGCATTCTCTACGATGAATGGAGTGTAGGATTCTTCTAAATAGAGCCTTCAAGGATTATTAATTAAATTCTCACATCTAAGCAGTTAAACGAAGTATATATTTACCCTGAACAAACATTGGATGTCTACATAGGCGAAAAACAGATGTAACATTTCATCTCCTTGTAAAAGACGACGAACTAACCACCGGATTGAAGATCATAATCTCGACTTATTTCAAACGGTGATTTGCCGCCACGGTCCGGCTGTGGTGTGTTATTCCAGATATTCATCGCCAATCCCAGCCACTTGTTGATCTCTTCTACCGATTTAACTTCACCAACTCGGTTGATAATCTCTTTACTAAAATCATTGATTTGACTTGATTTCATGTGCAGGAGTACCAGCTTCTTCCATTGGGTCGGAGTCATGATGAGATTCTGGAGACCTTCAGCCTTAGCCGCCTTTGCCATCCTGGCCACAGCAGCTTTCAAAGTATAATCGCGTGGTAGTTCTACCTTCGAAGGGTCTTCAGAGGATTCAAATCTTTGCTGTAGTAGTCTTTCCAGGTCTATCGGGCTGAGCTGAAGTTTCTTCAACATGGCCTGCATACCCGGCATCATGTGTACTGGCCACTCAAGCCAGCCAGGTCCAACTAGCCATCCGCGCCGCCCGGCGGGGATAATATGGGCGTACAGAGCGTCATCCCGACTGAGAATTCGGCTTAACTGGCGATTATCAACAGTGAATTCCTCATCCTCCAGCCTCAAGATTAAACCTCTCCCCGGATTAACCATTGCTACTATCGCCAGCACATAACGGGAACCTTTGATTGAATCAATTGCAGAACTTAGATCGCTACCACTGAGGATAGCGGCTGCGGCAACCTCCGCGGGACTTCTTCCGTCAGGTAGTTTGAAGGTCAGGGCGAACCAGCCCAGAAAACGCCGTTCCCGGCTGGTGAGGTCGCCGGCGCCTTCCATATAGCTGGCTTCGCCTGGTTCATCATACCCGAAGAAATCCCGACGAGCCGTTGCTCTGATATCAGTCAGGGTATCGCTCCGTAAACACCATTCAGCCAACTGCTCAACCATATGAGCGTTTAATGGCATAAACCTACTCCTCGATTAAACTCACGTTGATGTCGCCCACCTGTTCATTCAAGGGCTTTTTCTCCTAGTATAACCCGGTATGTCGGCGGAGGTTTTCCTTTATTATAATCCATATCAGGGACTTACCTGCAAGCCGGCCGCTTCCTTCTCCAAGCTACACGTGGCGTTCATTCCCCTCTCTATGGCTGGTCTCACCTATCTATTCTATTCAGTCTATACTAACTATTCAATCAACCAATCTACCTATACGCTCGAACAAGAATAATGGAGCCCCGGAATACAGGCTCTCTTCCAGAAGAAAGAGGAGATGGAGCTGGCAAAGGCTGAGTCGGAAGAGATACTGCGTTCCCAGGTGGTGGACCTGGCCGATAAGCGGGTGGTCCTGGAGTATGTCGACGACCTGAAAGATTTGCTGGAGAAGTCTTCTATTATTGAACAAAGAGTCTTCCTCAAGTCTTTCGTGGAGAAGATTGAGGTGAGTGACTCAGAAGTGTGTTTGTACTATACTATTCCTATGCCTCCATCCATCCTGCCAGACGAGACGGTGGGAGTTGTACCTTTCGTACACCACGGTTGAAGGAGAGGGGGATAAAGGGGGTGAGGTAGAGAGATAATCACCTTCTATTTCGGCTTTTTCCCCTGAACCTTGATGCTGGCAACCGAACCGGCGGTGTCTTTTACCTCGTCTTCTGACAGGTCCATTTTATTGATGATTGCGTCTACCGTCGGGTCACCGGCCATGGAGTCAATCGGGAAAATAGCCTCATCCAACACGTTTATTTCTTGAAAACCCGACTTCTTTATCGTATCCAAGTATTCATTTTTCATCAAGGCGCCGGAAATGCAGCCCACATAGGCCTCTACGGAATTTCTGATGAAATCAGGAAGCTCTTTCAGTAAAACAATGTCTGACACCATCAGCCGGCCACCCGGTTTAAGCACGCGGAACGCCTCGCCAAAAACCCTCTCTTTATCCGGCGAGAGATTAATCACGCAGTTTGAGATGATAACATCGATGGAGTTATCCGCTGCCGGGAGGCTTTCGATTTCACCCAGCCGGAACTCAACGTTCTGGTAGCCACCCTTCTCCGCATTTTCCCTGGCTTTTTCAATCATCTCCGGCGTCATATCGACACCGATGATTTTCCCATGTTCACCAACCTTATTGGCCGCCAGGAAACAGTCGAAGCCGGCACCCGAACCGAGGTCCAGAACCGTTTCTCCTTCGGCCAGAGATGCCAAGGCGGTTGGGTTGCCGCAGCCGAGTCCCAGATTGGCACCATCCGGTACCGAGTCCATTTCCTCCTCCGCATAGCCTACGGATTTACTCATGGACCTTACCGTACTGCCGCCTCCGCAGCAACAAGATTTTGCCGGGGTACAGCAGGAGCTCCCGGCTTTAACCCTCTCAGCGTAGCCTTCCCTGACCATTTTCTTTATTTCGGCTTCTTTCATTTCAAACTCCTCACGATTACTCAACGATGTCTTTCACCATTGGCCCAAGCGTATTTTTTATAGTCTCGTTAAAAGAGGCCGCCTTGACCAGGAAAATGCAGCACACTTTCCCGTCCGACTCTTTGCTTATTATCATAAATTTATCGCCCGCTTCTATTGCCGCTTTCTCCCTCACTTCTTTCGGGAGCACTATCTGTCCCCTGGCGTCAATGGTGACCAGCGCATCCACCTGACAGCAGTTTGTTTCTTTCGACATTGGCGCACCTCACTATATAGGTTACTGATTTATCAGTATACACTGATTTTTCTGATTTGTCAACATCAGCTAGTCAGGATTGAGGACACATAAAGAAATGTAAAGTCGTTCCAGGGGCAAAAAAACCGTCCGCGGTAACTGTGGAAAATTTCGCGCGCTTTTCAGTCCCTAATGCCGGAGATGTCTTTCACCGGTGAACACCATGGCGATATTGTGCTTATCTGCCGCCTTGATGGAGTCCTCATCCCTGATTGAGCCGCCGGGCTGGATGATAGCGGTGACGCCACCCTCCGCCGCCGTCTCCACCACATCGGAAAAGGGGAACATGGCGTCAGAGGCGAGCACGCTGCCCTTTGTCTTATCCCCTGCCTTTTCCTTGGCTAGCTGGGCGCTGACGATTCGGCTCGGCTGCCCGGCGCCCATGCCGACGAGCGTTTTGTCCCTGGCCAGCACAATAGCGTTGGATTTTACATGCTTGACCGCACGCCAGGCAAAAAGCAAGTCGCTTGCTTCGGCTTCGGTTGGCGCACGCCTGGTTACCGTCTTGAGGACAACCCCGTCCTCGGCCAGAGAGTCCGAACCCTGGACGAGGAACCCTCCCCGCACACGCCGGATATCCAGATAGCCCTCATGAGAAACGCCGTAAGACGGCGGCAGTGCCGCCTTCAGGATTCTCAGGTCCTTTTTGCGCTTCAGAACTTCAAACGCTTTCGCCTCGTATTCCGGCGCAATAACGATTTCGTAAAAGGTCTTGTAAATCTCCTCCGCCGTAGCCAGGTCAATGGCCCTGTTCACGGCGACAATGCCTCCGAAAGCGGCCACGGGGTCGCCGCTGAGTGCCCGCCGATATGCCTCGGCGAGACTATCATGGCTGGCCAGCCCGCAGGGGTTGGTGTGCTTGATGATGGCTACGGTGGGCGCCGCAAAGTCAACGACCGCACCCCAGGCGGCATCGGCATCCAGAATATTATTATAGGATAGTTCCTTGCCATGAAGCTGTTCCGCCCGGGTGATGCCGGTATCGCGGCTCCCCCCGACGACCTGCTCGGCATAGAAGGCGGCCATCTGGTGCGGGTTCTCTCCGTAGCGAAGCCCATAGCGCTTCTTCATGGCGATGGTCATATCATCGGGGAAGCCTTCTTCCCCCTGCCTCAGGTACTGGGCGATAGCAGTATCGTACATGGCAACGTGCTGAAATGCTTTCTGTGCCAGTCTCTTGCGTTCTTCCAGAGGCAGGTCGCCCCTGCCCAGCTTTTCCAGTATTATGTTATAGTCCGCCGGGTCAACGACGACGATGACGCCGGGGAAGTTCTTGGCCGCCGCCCTTATCATGGTCGGCCCGCCGATATCAATGTTTTCCAGCGCCTCTTCCAGGGTAACTCCCTCTTTGGCCACCGTCTGCACAAACGGGTACAGGTTGACCGCCACCAGGTCGATAGGTTCTATTTTGTTTTCCGCAAGCTCGTCCATATGTGCCGGGATATCCCGCCTGGCGAGCAGACCGCCGTGCACCATCGGGTGCAGTGTTTTCACCCGGCCGTCAAGAATCTCGGGAAAACCGGTTATCTCGGATATGCTCTTCACCGGCACGCCGGCTTCCGTCATTGCTTTCTTGGTGCCGCCGGTGCTGAATATTTCAAAGCCCAACTGGGCCAAACCTCTGGCGAAATCGGTAACACCGGCCTTATCCGAGACGCTGATAATAGCTCGCATCAATTCAATAATCCTCCAGTATATCTCCTATTTCACCCCGGCCAGCTTTCGCTGCACCTTCTCACTGGTCAACTCTCGAATGGCATCGCCGGCAATCCAGCGGGCGCTTTTGGAGTCGATTTGTTTAATCTCTCCGGCGGTCTTTATCGCCATTTCATTTAGATTTAGATTGCGCTTGCCAATCTGACGCAATGCCCAGTTGACCGCTTTTTTCACGAAATTTCTCTCGTCTATAGCCTCTCTTTTGATTATCGGCAGAAATCCGGACATGGTCTCATCAGACGCCTTTTTATCATGAACGGACAGTGCTGCCATCAGGACAAAGCCAGCCCGTTTGACAAATTCTTCCCTTCTTTCACTCCACTCCCGAGCCTTCTGGTAAGCTGCCGCAGCCCGGTCAAAAAGGTGGCCACAGCAAACATCGCAGACGTCCCAAGAATCAAAGTCCTTCACCCAGCTTTCCATCTGTTCTCCGGTAACCATATCCGGTCGGTCAATCAGGCAGGCGAGCAACCTCGCCTCATGGATGCCGGATTCCCAGAGCTCCAGCGCCAGCTCATGGTCTTTGCCTATTTCTTTAGCCATTTTTCGCAGTGTGTAAACAGATATTCCGTAAGCGCTGGCGACATTGATGCCGAACCGCGCCATGCCCGCCGTATTTTCAGTATTGGCCAGCGACTTTATTTTTTGGATAATCTCGTTGTGCTGCATTACTCTCTGCTCTCACTGTTCAGGTTCAATTAATGAGAACCCGGCCCGAACCTTCCTGCTTCACCACCTCACCAATCACTTTTGCTTCCGGTAATTTCCCGACAAGTCCCGAAACATCATCGGGCGCGCAGACGATTGCCATGCCAACGCCCATATTGAACGCGCGGTACATCTCAGCCGCGTCAGCGTTTCCCCGGTCCTGAATCAGCCGGAATACCGGGGGCACCGTCCATGACTCTTGGTTCAGGCGGACGCCCAGGCCCTCCGGCAGCACACGGGGTATGTTGTCCACCAGGCCGCCGCCGGTGATGTGCGCCATTCCTTTAATCTGAGGCAACAATGGCTTTAACTGATGATAATAGCAGCGGTGCGGCTCGAGGAGCTCTTCCCCCAGCGTCCTTCCCAGTTCGGAGAAATGCTTCTTAAAATCGCCAACATCGAATATTTTGCGCACCAGGGAATAGCCATTGGTATGCAGTCCGCTGGATGGCAGGCCAATAACGGCATCGCCGGCTTTTATGGCTATGCCCCTGATTATTTTTTCTTTCTCCACCGCCCCGATAATGAAGCCGGCAAGGTCATAGTCCTCCCCGGAATAAAGCCCTGGCATCTCGGCGGTCTCTCCGCCGATGAGCGCACAGCCGACCTCCCGGCAGGCCTGTGCCAGTCCAGTTGCAATCGCTGCCACCTGTTCCGGCGCCAGTTTGCCCATAGCAATGTAATCCAGAAAGAACAGGGGTTCCGCCCCGCTGGTGAGGATGTCGTTGACACAGTGATTCACCAGGTCAATGCCTATGGTATCGTGTTTGCCCATAGCGGCGGCTATCTTCAACTTGGTGCCGACGCCGTCCACGCTGGAAACCAGAACGGGCTGCTCATACCCTTTGAGTTCAAAAAGACCGCCAAAGAAGCCGATGCCGCTCAATACTTCCGGGCGGTGAGTGGTTTTTGCCTGTTCCCCGATTAGCGCCTTGGCTCTGGCAGCAGCATCGATATCAACCCCGGCGGCGGCATATGTGTGGCTGGCTTTTTTACTACCCATAGACAACACCTGATTCAATCATTCGGTGCGTCAAATATGCCAAAGTCAAAGTTCCAGAACTGATTACAGCAAAAGCGTTGTGCCTTAATAACTTCAATATATCTCGATAACCATCAAGTCGCCAGGCCCAGCCCGGCCCATATCGCCTTAAAATCGAGGTTGGCCTGCATGACTTCGGCCAGTTTGTTTAACTTTTTATCCTGATGAAATCTGGGGCTTTCCAGCAGGGCCTCGATATGCTTGATGACCGTGTCCGTGTCGTTCTGAGTCATAATGACGGGGATGTTTTTTTCTTCCGCCTTGAAACGGACATAGTCAATTGGCTCCCCGCCACCGCTGATAACGAGGCACCTGGTCGCTGTTTCCAGCGCCGCCATCTGCATGTCCGGCCGGTCGTGCCTGACCACCACCGCCTTGTTGGATTTGCGTCCGAAATAGTCCAGCCCGGAATCAACGCACATCGCCCCGGTCATAACGCTTTCCACCAGCGCCATTGATTTTTCCCCGTTATTCAGCATCTCCCCGTTTATTTGCTCGGCCAGCTCGGCCACCGTAAACGCCAGCAGTGTCCTCTCTTCGGGCAAAGCGCCGAGTATGCGCATTTCTGCCTCGCTGACCCGGGAGGTTAATTCCTCACAGACGTGCTTCAGTTCCCGCTGCGGCACCTTGTTTAAGACGAAGCCAAGCAGGTTTTCGCCGAAGCCACGATAGCTGGCAGCGTACTGCGGCGACGATTGTCTACCCGCATAGCTCTCCACAACGATTACCCTGGCTTTTAAAGCCTCGGCTATTTCATACGCTGCTTTACTGTCGGCATCGTCCGGCGTTGGCCCGCAGTATCCTTCAACAATGACCACATCTTTGTTCTGGGAGACTTCAATGTAAGCCTGCCGGGCCTTATCCGCCAGCGGCTTTCCCCCTGTCAATGACGGGCTTAATAAACCGACTTCCTCCGCCAAGTTCAAAGCCTGCCTGGCAAACCCGGCGTCACCCGCCGAGCTATCCGACGGTTTTTCACCGACCGACGGTCTGAGATAACCAACTTTCTTTCCTTCGTCCAGCAACTGCCGGCCCAAACCAACGGCAATGGTGGTTTTGCCCGCTGCCTCCTGCGCCGATACTATGAGTAAAGCAACCATATAGCGCGCCTCCCGCTTTCTTGTTCACAACCGAAACATGCCTTTTCATTATAATTGCTTATCCCTCTTTCGTAAAGAGAAAAGCTGTGGCCGCGCTTTTCGGCTGTGTCCCCGGGATATATATTTGACGTTGCTGGAGTGATATAATGAGGTTAATTAACGAGCGAGGCATGAGTCATGCCCGAAGCAATGCTCTACCAGAAGCTTCCCGATTCAAGGGTGCAATGCAATATCTGCCAGTGGCGCTGCACTATTAACCCGGAAAAGTACGGCGTCTGCCGCATGTACCAGAATCGCCACGGCGTTTTATATAACCTGAACTACGCCAGGGCGTCATCGGTGGCGGCCGACCCGATAGAGAAGAAGCCCCTTTTTCACTTCTACCCCGGCTCGCTCGCCTTCTCCATCGGGGGGTGGGGATGCAATTTCCACTGCCAGCACTGCCAGAACTGGGAAATTTCCTGTCCGCCGGGTAATGAGCCCCGGCTCCGCTCACAGGACATCCCCCCTCAAACGGCCATCGACCTCACCAAACGTTACCACTGCCAGGGGATTGCCTGGACCTACAACGAGCCGACCGTCTGGTTTGAGTACACGCTCGATTCAGCCAGGCTGGCCAGGGAAAATAATCTCTACACAGTATACGTAACCAATGGCTATATTACCCCGGAGGCGCTGGACACCATCGGCCCCTACCTGGACGCCTGGCGGGTTGATATCAAAGGTTTCAGTGATGCCTTATACCGCGACCTGACCGGAATACAAAACTGGAGGGGCATTCTTGAGGTGGCCAAGAGGGCCAAGGACAGGTGGCAGATGCACATTGAGGTGATTACCAACGTTATCCCCACGCTGAATGATGACGACCAGCAGTTGGAGGGCATTGCCCGCTGGATAAAGGACGAGCTGGGGGAATTGACGCCCTGGCATGTTACCCGCTTTTACCCCCACCATAACCTGATGCATTTGCCGGCCACGCCCATCGCCACATTGGAGCGGGCTTATGACATCGGGCAGAAGGCCGGTTTAAAATTCATCTACGCGGGCAATGTTCCCGGCCACCAGAGCGAGAACACGGTCTGCTACTCCTGCGGCAAGCTTGTCGTGCGGAGGTTCGGCTACGAAGCCGAAATCGTGGGGCTGGACGGCTCCCGATGCCGGTTCTGCGGTGCGGAACTGAACTTTAGAACATAAACAAGGAGAACTAAAATGAGCAGGCAGCCAGTGGTCGCCGGACAGTTTTACTCCTCCTCAGCTTCCCAGCTCAGGACAATGATTGAGGGGATGGTGGACGAGGCGGTGGAGAAGGAGGACGTTATCGGCCTGGTCTCTCCCCACGCCGGCTACGTTTATTCCGGGCCGGTGGCCGGGGCGGTTATCTCCAGGGTCAAATTCAAGGACACCTGCATCATCCTCGGGCCGAACCATACGGGAAGAGGCAAGCCATTGAGCATCATGGCACAGGGCAAATGGCAGACGCCACTGGGCGACGTGGAGATTGATGCGGAACTGGCGCAACACCTGCTGAGCATAACGCGCCACCTCCAGGAAGATGTTGCCGCCCATCAGTTTGAGCACTCCATTGAAGTCCAGCTTCCCTTCTTACAGTATTTCAAGCCCGATATCAAGATAGTGCCCATAACGCTCTCATTTGCCGGCATTGATGTCTACAAGGAAATCGGCAAGGAGATTGCCCGGGCCATCAGTGAAACCAAACGAGAGGCGGTCATCATGGCCAGCAGCGACATGACCCACTACGAGCCGCAGGATACTGCCGCGAAAAAAGACCGGCAGGCGATAGATGCCATACTGCACCTTGACGAGGACGAGCTTTTCCGGCGGGTCGAGGAGCAAAACATATCCATGTGCGGCGTTGCGCCCGTCGCCAGCCTTATCGCCGCCGCCAGGGAACTGGGGGCCACCTCCGCCGAGCTGGTCAAGTACCAGACCAGCGGCGATACCTCCGGCGATTACTCGGCGGTGGTCGGCTACGCGGGCATTCTCATCAGGGCCATCGCCCGGCACCCGCTGGTGCAGCTGGCCAAGAACACCGTTGAGACCTATGTGAACACGGGCGAGGTCATTGCCCCGCCCGAAGAACCGACACCGGAGATGCAACCGCAGGCGGGCGTCTTCGTGTCCCTGCACAGGTTTGGCGAGTTAAGGGGCTGCATCGGCACTTTTGAACCCACCCAGCCCAACGTCGCCGGGGAAATCATCAGCAACGCCGTCAGCTCCGCCACCCGCGACCCCCGTTTCCCGCCCGTCGCCCCCGAGGAACTGGCAGACCTGGAATACAGCGTTGACGTGCTCACCACGCCCAAGCCGGTCAAGGATGAAAAAGAGTTCGACCCGAAAAAGTACGGGGTAATCGTGGAGTGCGGCTTTCGGAGAGGACTGCTGCTGCCCGACCTTGAGGGGGTGGACACGGTTGACCAGCAGATTGATATCTGCCGCATGAAGGCGGGCATCGACTCCAGCGAGCCGATAAAACTGTACCAATTTGAGGTGAAGAGGTATAAGTAAAATGGGGAGTTCTAGAGCTTAAATCCTATGAAACCAAAAGAGAAGCAAGCCAAACTAGACACAGACCAAGACAATGGGGAAGACAAGCGAACTACACAAACTACTGAATAGAGAGCGAACCAAACGTGGGCTAACATATGCACGGTGGAATCAAGACCTTTGGAATGGTTGTAAAAGCCACTGCAACTATATGTTAAAAACTAAGCGTCTTGTCCACGCTGATAC
>CAYZOI010000050.1:0-10424 GCA_964480145.1 uncultured Dehalococcoidaceae bacterium
TTGATGCGATCATCGGCGATCTGGATTCTATCTCAGATTTAGAGCAACAGGGCATCAGTAACACTGAGTTTGTCTCCTATCCGGTAGAAAAAGATGAAATCGATCTTGAATTGGCGCTTCTTTACGCTGAGGAACAGGGGGCCGATCAGATCGTAGTGGTTGGCGCAATGGGTGGGCGTATGGATATGACCATCGCCAACATCCTGCTGATAACTCATGTAAGCCTCAGTTCATGCAGAATTGAAGTGTGGCATGGGGAACAAACGGGATGGGTCATCAAGCCGCCGGGTGAAGATATTTCCGGGTATCCCGGAGATACGGTCTCATTGATGCCATTGGGTGGCGATGCTTCAGGCATCACGACGACGGGATTGAAATATTCCCTCAAGGATGAAGAACTCACCTTTGGCTCAGCACGGGGGATCAGTAACCTGCTGGAAGAGCCATCAGTCCATATCAAATTATCAGGGGGTTTTCTTCTGGCAATCCATACCCCCGGCAGGTCATGAGAAAGGAGAGTAACGTTATGACAGAAAAACGAACCATGAACGTCGGTGTGCAGGTCTTGCCTTTGGTTAAGGATGTCTACCCCATCGTCGATAAGGCAATAGAAGCCATTCAGGCCAGCGGCGTAAAATATGAGGTCGGGCCATTGGAAACGACTTTAGAAGGCGATGATCTGGATCAATTGCTTGAGGTGGCTAAATCCGCGCACCGTGCTTGCTTTGAAGCGGGTGCGGACAAGGTAGTAACCATCATCAAGATCGCTGATGCACTGGAAGGTACATCGATTGAGGAAAAAATCGGTAAATATCGAAAGGTCGATCCATGAACTGGCGCAGGGATATCGTCCCTCCCACCGCATTAATCGCCATCCTGATCATCGGCTGGTATTTCGTAGCGAAGGTCAGCGGATTGAGTTCGTTTATCCTGCCCACTCCGCTTGATGTCATCCAGGCTGGATGGGAAACGCGAGATCTTTTGCTGAACGCCATCGGCATCACGCTGTCGGCGACCGGAATCGGGTTGGTGTTGGCCCTCATAGCGGGGATCGGGATCGCCGCTATGATAGATTTCTGGCCTATGGCGCATCGTGCCCTATATCCGATTCTGGTCGTGTCACAAACCATCCAGATACTCGCTATTGCACCGATTATGATCATCTGGTTTGGGTTTGGCCTAACACCCACGATCTTTATCGTGGTGTTATTTTGTTTCTTTCCGCTGGCGATTAGTACCGCTGATGGTCTAACGTCCTCAGAACCGGAGTTGATCGCTTTACTCCGCGCGATGAAGGCTAGTAAAATACAAATCTGGCGAATGGTACGCATGCCTTCGGCTTTGCCATCGTTTTTTTCTGGCCTGCGGTTGGCTGTAACCTATAGCGTGGTCGCGGCAACCATCGGGGAATGGGTGGGTGGTTCTCCTGGATTGGGGCTGTATATGCTCCGATCTAAAAACGCGCTGGCAACCGATCAGGTATTCGCTGCCATGTTCATCACGTCACTGTTGAGTATAACCCTGTTCATGCTGGTCTTTGGCATCGAACGGTTAGCCCTGCCCTGGTACTACTCCACACAACGAACGGAGCAATGGGACGGGCCTGGTATTTATTAAACCGAGGAGGAAAATAACATGAAACGCGTGTCTTTAGCCATCGTACTGCTGATCAGCGCACTGATAACCAGTGCCTGCGGAAGCCCCGCAAAGGAGGAACTTATTCCGGTTACGTTCATGTTGGATTGGGTCCCGAACACCAATCACACCGGAATCTTTGTGTCAGAAGCAAACGGTTATTTTGAGGAAGCCGGTCTTGCGGTTGAGATCATCCAACCCGGCGAAGTATACCCTGAAGCCGCAGTCGCCAGCGGTACCGCCGATTTTGGCATCAGTTTTCAAGAAATGATCACTCTCGCACGCGCTGATGACGTGCCCGTCGTTTCTATCGCGGCAGTGCTCCAGCATAACACATCCGGTTTTGCCTCTGCCGCCGATCTGAATGTCAGCAGCCCCGCCGATTTTGAAGGTCTACGCTATGGAGCATGGGGTTCCCCGTTTGAAGATCCCACGCTTGAAGTTCTGATGAACTGCGCGGGTGGCGACTTCAGCCAGCTTGAGATGCTGAATACAGGTTGGGCCGACCCATTGGCCTTGATCACTGAAGGTCAAATCGATATGGCATGGATTTTCTACGGCTGGCAGGGTTTTCAGGCACAACAACAGGGCGTCGATCTCAATGTGGTGATGATGGAAGACTACTTTAGTTGCATTCCTGATTACTATACCCCGTGCGTGATCGCCAGCGAAGACACCATCGCCAATAAACCGGAAGTCGTCAAAGCCTTAATGGAAGCTCTCTCACGCGGCTATGATTTCGCGATACAGAATCCGGGCGAGGCTGCCGAGCTTCTGCTTGCCGCCGTACCTGAACTCGACGCTGAACTCGTTAAAGCAAGTCAGGATTGGCTTTCGAATTATTATCAAGCTGACGCACCGCGTTGGGGTGAACAGAAAGAAAGTGTCTGGCAGGACTACACCGATTGGATGGTTGAACACGGCATTCTGTCGGCCCCCATCTCTGCCTCTGATGCTTTCACCAATGAGTTTTTACCTTAAAGTATAGATTGCATAACTTCTATAAGTGTCGAAGGTTTAAAAGGGGGACTCATATCATTTAAAAAATGGGTAACCATGGCCACACCACGTATCGAATTAAGACATGTTAGCAAAGTCTTCTCCGGAATTGATCACGCTGTCCCAGCATTAAAAGACGTCTCTTTTAAGGTTATGCCCGGCGAGTTCATCACCATCATCGGGGCAAGCGGAAGCGGCAAAAGCACGCTGTTCAATCTCTGTGTAGGGCTCCTTGAACCCGATGAAGGTGAAATCCTGATCGATGGCGAAAGGCCAGAAAATCGAGCGGGGATGGTGGGCTATATGCCTCAGCGTGATTTACTTCTCCCGTGGCGAAGTGTGTTGAATAACGTTATCATCCCATTGGAGATTCAAGGTATTCCCAAAAGAGAATCACGGCAGAAAGCCCTTGAGATGCTCCCCCATTTTGGATTGGAAACCTTTGAGAATGAATATCCCTCGGCGCTCTCCGGGGGCATGCGCCAGCGTGCTGCTCTCCTGAGAACATGGCTCATGGGGCGCTCTACCTTGCTTCTTGATGAACCCTTCGGTGCATTGGATGCCCTGACTCGTAAAGAGCTTCGAAATTGGTTATTAAGAGTCTGGCAGGAATTCGGGCGGACAGTGATGTTCATTACCCATGATGTTGAAGAAGCTGTCTATCTTGCCGACCGGGTGATCGTGTTAAGCGCCCGCCCGGGCGAAATCAAACGTGAATTGAAGATCGATTTGCCACGCCCCCGTCGTCATAGGATGATTGCAGAACCTGAATTCGGTAAACTGGAACGAGAATTACTTGAAGAGTTAGGGATTGATATTTAAGGGAGATCAGCACGATCCTCATAATGGATCATACAGGGAAAGTATTCCCGCTTTGGTAGCCCGTACATTTCAAAAGATAGAACTTTCTCAAAATCTTTTACCCATCCCTTTTAACTAGAATTGTTCTTTTTTAATGCTCACATTTCTAATTATGTAGTGCCCACGATGCTGAAAAGGGGCATGACTAGCGAACAGATAAATACAATTTGATTTGTATCCAGAATTGAAAGAATATTTGGATGATGAGGGGCTATTGATAATCAACCTTAAGTTGATTCTACGCGATAGAGAGCTTGAATATGGCAATCATCTGCTTTTATATGATAGTAGACTTGAATCAACTATAATGAATGTGGCATGCCCCCCTAAAGGAAACTCACCCATCTTTAAAAGCCGCTCCACATATTGACAAAATGCTATTTGTCAATTAAAATAATGCCAATCAAAATGGAGCGGCGTTCTACTGTACAGAACGCCTAACCGGCATTCCAAGCCTTGGTTCTTTTTGAATGAAGAAGAGCAGTATCTTTAATGAAGAATGATAACTCAAGGTCAGTGTCCAGAATATCTTCGTTACTGAAATGTTTCACGCAAGGCGAGCCAGAGCTGAGCGTTTCCGAGATATCCCGCAAGATTGAACTACCCAAGAGCACCGTGCACCGTACCCTATCAGCGCTAAGCAAAGGAGAATTTACGCTCCTGGTGGGAAAAGAACCAAGCAGAATCCAGCCTCCTAAGCAAATGATATTGCCCAATGAATGGATTAAATGAGATGGAAAAATAGTTAAGAAGATATGCTTAATATTTAATAAAGGGGGTGATTTTTTTCAATAAGGCGAATTCATGTTGATTGCTTAAAAAAATTATAGAAGGAGCAAGGAATGAATAGAAGGAAAATAGTTGCTCTTATCGCGTTATTAGCCATTGTAGCTGCCTTGATAGGTGCCTGCGCCGCTCCGGCACCGGCTCCAGCACCGGCTCCGGCACCGGCTCCAGCACCAGCTCCAGCACCAGCCCCTGCGCCAACACCAGCACCAGCACCAGCACCAGCTCAGCCAGCAGAGGTAATCAAATGGGTGGTGTCGTCCCAGATGGCTGACGCCGAGTTTGGTATGGAAATCCTTCGCATGCGCGACAAGAGTATTGAGGCAATGAGTAATGGCCGCTTTATGATCGAATCCCATCCGGACGGCGCCATCATGGGGACTAAAGAGATTTTTGACGCTCTCAACAGTGGAACCATCGATGGGGGTGTATTTACCCTGCACACTTTCATTGGACAAGTACCCAGTGCACCGCTCTTTTCGGCGCGTCCGCTCGGGATGATAGCCGCGCCGATGATGATGTGGTTGGATGAATTTGGCGGGCAGGAATACATGATGGAAGCGCTGGAGCCCTTCAACTTCGGCTGGGCTTCAGCCTTATATGTCTCCACCCCGGAAGACCTGTGCTGGTCCAACGTCCCGCTGGATACGGTGGAGTCCTGGAAAGGAGTCAAGTTCCGCACCAAGGGCTTCTGGGCCGAGGTGCTGCAGGATCCCAGGGTCGGTGCTTCCGTGGTCACCCTTTCCGGCGGTGAGCTTTACAACGCCATAGAGAGGGGTATCCTGGACGCCACCGAATATTCGACCCCGGTAACCGATATGAGGTTGGGCTTTCAGGAAATCGCCAAGTACATGATGGTTCCGGGTATCCACCAGCCCTCAACAAACACTATAGAAGTGGTCTATGAAGACTCCTGGGCGGCGCTGCCTGATGACCTGAAGGCGATATATATCGAGGCCATGCATGCCACGAACAAGAAGGCATTTGCCATGAATGTTTTACTGGATGCTGAGGCGCTCGAATTCTTCGAAAACTATACCGGCCTGGAAATCCTTGTTGCTCCACAGGCACTGCAGGACCATTTCTTCACGGTAGCTGACGACTTATACAAGAGGTATCGTGAGGAAGACCCGTTCTTCGACAAGGTCTATCAGAGCCAGATAGACTTCATGGCCAAGTACAAGTTGCATGTGGATTACCAGATACCCAAGTTCTAGTTGATTCTCGCAAGCTGCTTGCCCCCATCTCTATGGCTGGAGATGGGGGCAAGCGACAGAGAGGTAGAGTACCATGGCTGTTTTAGAACGTGTTATGAGCGGTATCGATAAGCTTACCGAGTGGGCGGCAAAATTCGGTATCTGGCTGATAGTGCCTCTCATATTGACGGTCGTTTATGAAGTCGTCTCCCGGTACGTCTTTAACGCGCCCACCATCTGGCATTTTGAGGTCTCCCGGATGATGGCCGGCGTCATTTTTTTCTTCACGTCGGCCTGGATAATGGTCCTGAGACGCCACGTCAGAGTAGATATTATATACGAGCGATTCTCGCCACGGGTTCAGGCGATAATCGACATCGTCCTCACGCTGATTCTGGTCTTCCCGCTGTGGTTGGTATCTGTTCCCTATTTCATCGAGTGGGCTGGTGATTCATGGAGGGTACGTGAAACAAGCTCGGATAGTGCCTGGCGGGTCGCCATGTATCCCGTAAAAACGATGGGTGTGATAGGTATCATCCTGCTGGTACTGGCAATTCTGGTGTCATTTATCCGTGACATTAAAACTAGCATCAAGGGGGTGCGCTAGCCATGTTAGATGTAAATATAAGCCCTGCTTTGATAGCTGTCCTGATGCTCGTGGTACTGGTCTTCGGCATATTTTCCGGCTTCCCCCTGGGCTTTGTCCTGGCCGGCACCGGATTCATCTTCGGCCTCCTTTTCCTGGGAGACCGGATATATGGTATGTTAATTGCCAAAAGCAGTCAGCTGCTGACCAATTATATTTTCCTGGCCGCTCCCCTGTTCGTCTTTATGGGGAACATGCTGGGGCACTCCGGAGTTACGGAAAAGCTATTCGGCACCATGCACATCATAATGGGAGGTTTAAGAGGGGGACTGGCCATGGCGACGATCTTCGTGGCCACCATCTTCGCCGCCTGCACCGGCGTCATCGCCGCCTCCGTAACCACCATGGGGATACTCGCCCTGCCCCCCATGCTGAGCCGCAAGTACGATAAAGCACTCGCCTGCGGCACGGTCTGCGCCGGCGGTACACTGGGCATCCTCATACCACCCAGCATCATGCTGGTCATTTATGGTCCGATGTCGGGCATATCCGTGGGGCAGCTATTCGCCGGTGCCCTCGTCCCCGGTCTCATCCTCTCCGGTCTGTATATGGCTTACATCGCCATCCGATGCTGGTTGAAGCCGGAACTGGGGCCTTCTCTGCCCATAGAGGAGAGGCAGGCTATAACCACCAGACAGAAAATTACAGCGCTGTCCACCCAGATGGTTCCTCCCATCATTCTCATCCTGGGAGTGCTGGGCAGCATCTTCGCCGGCATCGCCACCCCCACCGAGGCCGCAGGCGCCGGTGCTTTCATCGCCACCATGCTTGCCATTGCCTACCGGCGATTCAACCTTAAGGTGCTTAAGGACACGCTATACGGCACGCTGTATATCACCGGTTTCCTTATGTTGCTGACCGTCGGGGCGGGTCTGTTTACCAGCGTCTTTACCTATCTGGGGGGCAGCGAGTTCGCCACCGCCGTTCTGTCGGCAGTGCCGGGAGGCAAGTGGGCCTCCTTTGCCATAATGATGTTTATCGTTTTTATCTTCGGCATGCTGATCGAGTGGATTGGCTCGATATTTATTGTGGTCCCGCTTTTCACCCCGATCGCGGCCGAGCTCGGCTTTGACCCTGTCTGGTTTGCCATCGCCGTGTGCGTTATGTACCAGACTGGTTTCCTGAGCCCGCCGAATGCCCATGCTATCTTTTACCTTAAAGGCGTGGCGCCGCCCGAAGTAACCGTTGGAGACATCATAAGAGGAGTCTGGCCGTTTATTGGATTGATACTTATTGGATTAACTATAATCACCATCTTCCCCCAGTTGGTCCTGTGGCTTCCCGCCCTTATTGTCGGGTGATTTAAAAGATTCCACAGGAAGTTAATTTATGAAAATCGACCCGGAACTCTGCATTGCCTGTGAGGCATGTATTGAATACTGCCCAATGGGCGCCATCAGCATGAAAACTGATGGCGCCCTCATCGACCAGGATGAATGTGTGGAGTGCGGCATATGCTTCAGATCAGGGTCCTGCCCCGTCGATGCTTTCATCGAGGAGAAGCACCCCTGGCCAAGACAGATACGCGCCGAGTTCTCCAACCCACTGGTGCCTCACCATTCAACTGGCGGCGGAGGAAGAGGTACCGAGGAAGTAAAAACCAACGAGGTTACCGGCCGTCTCAAGCCGGGATGGCTTGCCCTCGCTGTAGAATTTGGCCGTCCCCAAATCGGTGCTCGTTTTAGTGACGTTGATATTGTGGCACAGGTACTGGCCAGAGAGAGGGTGACATTCGAGCCGGCCAACCCGGTTACCGCCATCATGGAAGACACCAAAGCGGGAAAAATGAGAGCAGACGTGCTAAATGAAAAAGTACTCTCGGCCATTATCGAGTGCGTATTCCCGAGAGAAAAAGGCCCAGCGGTACTGAAGGCCCTACAAGAAGCAACCAAGAAAATCGATACCGTCTGCAGCGTGGTTATGGCCGACCTCGTTCAACCTGATGAATCGGTACCCTTGGAAAAGACGCTCACCGAGTTGGGTATTTTCTATCGCATCAACGGGAAGACCAATGCTGGTCTCGGACGGCCGAAATTCAAAGGAGCTAATTGATGACTCACACATTACATCGAAGCGGCACAAGGGAAAGCCTCAGCGGCGACTTCGTATTTCTCTTTATGCCTTCAGCCGGCATTAATGATGCTGGCTCCGGCCCCAAGTTTAGAAAATTCCTGGAAATTGCCCAGCGTCACAACCACGTAAACCTGGGCGATGCCTCTTATGGCAATATGTATGCCAAGGGTCTCCAGAATGTTATGGATAATGTTAAAAAAGAAGGTATGACTGCGGTGCATGCTGTGTTCGATAACGAGGAAGACGCCGCCGCGATGTTGAAGGATATTAAAGAAGCTGACCTGGGGCTATCGCTGGTAATCAGCGGCATTTTCGACCGTGTCAAAGGAATTTGCCAAAAGAACGGCATACATCGCCATGCTGCCACCTACTCGCTGGGGATATGGGGGAAGACGGAGAAACTGCCTCCTGAGAATGTCCTCGAGATAAGCACAATGTGCGGTCACGGCATGATAACAGCCGCCCGCGTATTATCCGTGGCTGAGGATGTTAAAGCAGGCAGAAAGAGCGCTAAAGATGCCGCCGAAGACCTGGCCAAACAGTGCGACTGTGGCATATTCAACCCCACACGAGCCGCCAAGCTGCTGACGGCCATGGCCAATAAATAGTAGTCCGTCTCTCTGTTCACATGGTAGTAGTTGTGACGAGCACCTACGCATATGCTGCCACTTCCGACTTCTTTTACTAGACTTAGATTACTTCCCTATCTTTAAGCTCCTTAATCTGGGCATCGCTGTAACCATGTCTCTTTAGAATTGGGACGGTATGCTCTCCCAGTTCAGGGGCAATGCCGATTTTAACCGGGGTTTCAGAAAATATCCAGGGACTTCCGTGTACTTTGATCTTCTTGTCGTACTTAGGATAATCGACCCGTGTAACATACTCGTTGGCAATAACATCCGGGTCATTAGAGGCTTCAAGCAGAGTGTTAATGGGGGCGCTGACGATATCAACTTCGCGCAGTATCTCGACCCATTTATCGCGGGTATCCGTTGCGAAGAGTTCATTGAGGGTCTGAAGCAATAGTTGTCGTTTCTCCTCTGATACCACAGCATCGCCGAGGTTAGCCACGCCCTTTTCCTCAAGCGCCTCATAGAAGCCGAGTGCCGTCATTGCGGTCTTCCATTGATTAGCATTACTAGCAATTAGCTGAATCACAAAGGGCTTGTCATTCTTGTCATTAAAGCTAGCAGCTAGATTCGGCTGTTGGGCGGTACCCCAAATACGTGCCTGGCCGGTAATTGGATTCTCTTGTTTCCACATGGCGGTATTAAACACGTGGCCCATGAGACGAATCTGTCCGCCCAGGAGCGAGCAGTCAATCTTCTGTCCGACGCCAGTCATCTTGGCACAGTAAAGCCCGGTTAAGATAGCACCGTAAGCTAAGATAGCGCACGTTTCATCGGCGACCGATACTACGCCGGTTTTTAAAGGTTGCCCGGGCGTTGAAAAGGCCTCGGTAATGCCGCCCAGCGCCTGCCCTATGGAATCGGTGCCGGGGAGCTGGGCATGAGGACCTTTAGGGCCATAAGCGGAAACCGAGACGTAGACGATCCTTGGATTAACTTTCTTGAGGTCTTCATAACCGGCACCGGCCCTTTCCATAGCCCCGGGGCGGAAGTTCTGGCCGAAGATATCGGCATCTTTCACCAGTTCGTAGAGGATTTCCTTGGCTCCGGGTTTCTTTAGGTTCAGGGTGAAACTCTTCACACCCCGGTTATTGGTCTCAAAGTAAGAACTAGGGAAGCCTGGGATTTGACCGGCTTGTGCTCTTGAACTATCTCCTACACCCGGTGGCTCGATCTTGATGACTTCAGCTCCCATCATAGCCATAAGCATATACTGGACTGTACCTGCCTGAGCTTGTGAACAGGCCACAACTTTAACTCCATCTAGCGCTCCAGGTCGTTCAACCATAGTTTTCAACCCCCCTTTTTGATTAATTTATTTTATATATAATCCTACCTAATTAGCTGTTATATTAAAAGTCACGGTATACTGTTGTTCACGCAGCTCAATAGACTGAAGATAATAGCTAGGAGATTAATTTCATAGTTATATTTTTATATTATACTATAAAAAAATGCGCTGATTCCTCTGTCTGAAACCCAAGCGTGACACAATAGATGAAAAAAGGAACTTTAATATACTCCAGTTGTACTCTTTTTTCTAGCGATAATTTACAATATTTGTTAGTTTTTGTTATTATGTTTCAAAGGTATAAATAC
>CAYZOI010000051.1:0-10408 GCA_964480145.1 uncultured Dehalococcoidaceae bacterium
ATCCCAAAGAGGGATAAAGTTAACCCAGTACGAGTTGATATGGGGAATACTGGTTAAGACAAGCACCTGATGAATGTACAATATTCTCTAGACGTGACAAGCTTGATAAAGTGAAGGAGACTATGGAGGCTGTTATCAAACTCAGCGAAGAATATAAATAACGGATAGGAGTGTGGTGAGATAAAGGAGGTGGAATATGTCTAAAGAATGGTTATGGTGGTTAGGAGAGTTTGGACTGGCGGCGGTGGTGGCAGTGGTAGCCGGCTTCGTGACCAAAGATGTACCCATTTCCATTTTGTATGGTCTCTTTGTGGGGACGGTCTTCTTTGTATTAAGAGCGCATACACGCATTGCCTCTCAGCAAGAAAGGCAAATAAATGAGATTGAAGATAAAGTACTAGATTTGCCTGTCACACCCAGCCATCACGAAAGTGTTCACCCCCACTTAAAACAAATTGTACAGTCTGAGAGAAACGAACTATTAAGGATGGCGAAAGAAGTAACAAATGGTGAGATTATTTTGCGTGCTCGCCCCATTCGTGATTATACGAATAGTTTTCACAGGCTAGTAACTTCTGGAGATAAGGTAGTAGCGACTAATTACGGAGTCGGCTGGGGAACTCCACAAATGGATGTCGTTCGCCAAAATGACTTTGAATTGGTAAAAAACGGTGTTGATTTCACTAGGGTTTTCATTGAGAGTATTACGGCAACGCCTGAAGATAAGAAGCGTCTTAGACAGGAGATGGAGCGAGAAAAAGAACATCTACACGTGAGATTTGTCAAGGAGGCTAAGCTTCCACTTGATATGAGGAAAAATATGCGTCTGACATATGATAAATTTGTAGGTTATGCTGTCTGGTCAAAACCAGTGGGTAGTGGTATCAGACAAAATATAGAGGAAGTTATATATTATACTCGCCGAGATGAGTTAGAAAAAGCGAAAGAAATGGCAGAAACCATTATCAAACTCAGCGAAGAATATAAATAACGAGTAGGGAGGATAATGATGGAAAAGAAAGAGCCTTATGCCACTCAGGAAGAGTTCAACAAACGTGTTATTCGTTATCAAGATGCCCCTGCTATAGAGTTGCGCTCTGGTGCGAAAAGCCACATCGTATCTGGCGAAAAAATCATGGTCAGTTTTGTTACCGCGGAGCCCAATTCTTGTGGCCCTGTTCACCATCACGATTATGAACAAGTAATGATAGTCACTGATGGTGCTTGTGATATTGTAGTTGAGGGGAAATTATATCACCTAGAGAAAGGTGATGTTATTATTCATCCTCCCAATGTGGGACACGGTAGCTATATTTCCGATAAAGGATGTAGTGTTATCGACATATTCTCTCCACCACGGCAGGACTTCATAGCGAAACTCGAAGAAGTGAAGAAGAGTAAGAAAAGATAGTTACCTCTCGCTTATTATCCCTCAATCGCTTTTTTCAACGCCGCCCTGGCTAATAGTCTTGTCGAGTCCAGCACCGGCAGTGGTGAGCTTTCCTGAGTTACGATTAACGGTATTTCGGTGCAGCCCAGGACAACGGCATCACAGCCCTGCTCTTTAAGCCAGTTTATCACTCTGGTGAAGTAGTCGCGCGTCTCATTCTTAAAAATCCCCGCCACCAGTTCATCTAAAATAATCGAATTTATGCGCTCGCGGTCTGCCTTTTCCGGGGTCATATGCTCGATGCCGGCGGCGTCAAGCTTCTCCCGATAAACCGGCCCCTCCGCCAGAAAGCGCGTGCCCAGGATACCGAGCTTCCTGTAGCCATTACGTCCCGCCTCATCAGCCACCACCTCGGCGATGTGCAGCCAGGGAACCGGTGATTTATCAACGAACAGTGCGAAAGCCTGGTGGATGGTGTTGTCCGGGCAGATGGCAAAGTCAGCGCCTGCCCCGGCCACCTTTTTCACCGAAGCCAGCATCAGGTCGGCAACGGCCTGCCAGTCGTCAGCCTCTATGTTTTTCATATAATCGGCAAGGGAAAAAGTATGCACGGTGACCTCGGGATGGGCATATTTTCCCAGCAATGCCGGCGCCTCGGTGCAGATGGTACGGTAACAGAGCGCCGCTCCCTCCGCGCTGCAGGCAACGATGCCGATATGCTTCATCGTATTCTCCTCTCCTAACGAAATTGTCCTGATTTAATTTAAAGCACTTTTCCGCTATTATACCACTCCTGAAGCTGGACTAAGCAACGACACTCACCTATAATATCCGATAAGTAACCTATCAAACGGAAACCGGCATGTACGATTTCAAAGGCAAAGTGGTCCTGATAACCGGGGCCGCCCGCAAACGCGGCATCGGGCACGCGACAGCGATACGCCTGGCCAGGTGCGGCGCCGACGTGGCGGTGAATGGTCGCTTCCGACCAATCGATGAGTTCCCGGAAGAGGAAAAGGCGGAGGGCTGGCGGGGACTGGAAAGCGTGGTTGCGGAAATCGAGTCCTGCGGCGTAAAAGGACTGGCCATCACCGCCGATATTACCGACCGCCAACAGGTCCAGGACATGGTGGACAGAGTCATCAAGGAGTTCGGGCGCATCGACATCCTCGTTGCCAATGCTGGGGTCTATGTGCCACAGCCTTTTCTGGAGACCGGGGAAGAACAGTGGCACCGCCATATTGCCGCCAATCTCACCGGTGTTTTCTACTGCGGCCAGTCGGTGGCCAGGCACATGGTGGAGAGAAAAAGCGGCGTTATCGTCAACGTGGCTTCGCTTTCGGGCAAGATAGGGCGGGCCAATGTGAGCGCCTACACCGCTTCCAAATTCGGCGTTGTCGGCCTGACTCAGGTCATGGCGGTCGAGCTGGCACCCCACAACATCAGGGTCAACGCCATCTGTCCGGGCCGATTCCTCACTGACCTGAGCGACTACACCAAAGCCAGGCAGACAGCCAGCGAGAAAGGAATAAGCGTCACCGAAGCCGCCCATAGCATCCATGCCGATGCCGTAAACGTTACCCCCCTGGGACGCCTCGGCTACCCTGATGACGCTGCCAGCCTGATAGCTTTTTTATGCTCGGACGAGGCCAGCTTCATCACCGGGCAGTCCATCAACGTTGACGGCGGGCGGTTAACGGCGCACTAGATAGACGCAATCTGATATACGGAGGCCGCGATGTTCGATTTCAAAGGCAAGGTGGCGCTGGTCACCGGCGCGGCGCGCAAGCGCGGCATCGGCCACGCTACGGCAGTTCGCTTAGCCATGGAAGGAGCTAACGTGGTAGTCAATGACCGCTATCAGTCACCGGAGGAGCTCTCTGAAGAAGAAAAAAACGCCGGCTGGAAAGGCCTGAACAGCGTAGTTGAAGAAATTGAGGCACAGGGAGTACGAGGGCTAGCCATCACGGCGGATGTCAGCGATAGCAGTAGTGTACAGAAGATGGTGTCCGAAGCTATCACTGAGTTCGGCAAAATCGATATTCTGATAGCCAACGCCGGCACCATCCGATGGTGTCCCTTCCTCGATTTCAAGGAGGACGACTGGCATCGCACCATAGAGGTCAATCTGGACGGGACCTTCTATTGCTGCCAAACGGTAGCTAAACACATGGTAGAGCGCGGTGATGGCGGCGCCATGGTTATCCTCTCCTCACTGGGCGGCAAGACGGGCCTGGAAAAGGCAGCCGCCTATTCCGCTTCCAAGTTCGGGGTCATCGGCCTGACCCAGGTCATGGCCATCGAGCTGGCGCCATATAACATCAGAGTAAACGCCGTCTGCCCGGGCCGCATCGTCACCAACATGGTCTTTGCCGATGAGATATGGAAACTGTCCCGGGAGAGGGGAATAGACATGACGGAAGCAGCCAAAATCTACTACGGCGACCTCACGCAAGCCACCCCGATGAAAAGGCCCGGCTCCCCTGAAGAGATAGCCAGCGCTATCGTTTTCCTCTGCTCAGATGAGGCCAGTTTCATTACCGGACAGAGCATAAATGTCAACGGCGGGCGACTGACCGCCCATTAGCCGCTACGCTGATTAAAACGGCTAGTCCAGCGCGAGGGGGTACTGCCCGAATTCCCGGATGGCCTTGACCATCGCCAGGTAGTTCCTGGGGTTAACGCCGGAATGAACCGAGTTGCTGGACATGCAGATAAGCCCCCCACCCTTCCCCGCCTTCCTGATTACCTCTCTCGTTTCCTGGCGCACTTCCTCTTCTGTCCCCGAGACCAGGCTGAAAGCGCAGCTTACATTACCGCACAGACATACCTTATCGCCAAATTTAGCCTTGGCCTCGCCGATGTCCATCCCGGCCATGGGGTCGATGGGGTGAAGTCCGTCAGTGCCAGCGTCAATGATAGTGTCATAGATGGGCCAGATATTGCCATCGGTGTGCTTGATTACGGAAACTCCCCGACTGTGTGCATAATCAACGAGCTTTTTGAACGGCGGCGCGAGGAACTTTTCCGTGAACTCACGGGAGACCATCGGTCGCTCGGTCATCGCCCAGTCCCCGTTTACCCAGAAGATATCGACGCCCAGTTCACTGCAGTTCCGCATGTACCTCAACTGGTAGTCCAGCAAGAGTTCACTGGTCCGGTAAATGAAGTCGGGATTCTTCACCATGGCGCGGAAATAGCCTATGTCGCCGAGTAAATTCTCCCTGCCCAGGGCAAAAATATCGGTCACCCCGACGACAATGGCCCGCTCGCCTTTAAACCGCTTCGCCAGCTGCTTTAAATACTCGTAACGCCATTCCTCATCAGGGTCAGGCAGGACATAATTCTCCAGGTCTTTTTCCGACTTGATGGCCGGTTCCACCGGGACGGGGTTATCTTCCGATGTGTAGCGGACCAGCCCGCCCCACTGGTCGCGCTTTATCTTTTTAGCCTCGTCCACCGTCTCGTAGCTCCAGGAATGCGTCCGGTCGATAAACCTGATACCGTCCAGGTCCATGTGCTCGACAAAGTCCTCTTCGGAAGCGCCTGGCAGTATACCGTCTCTTACTTTTCCCGCAATACGCTCGAAATGGGGCACCCGGTCCGGCTCCTGAAGCCTGAGTGCCGTCATTACCCGTTCCAGTCCGTTCATTTTTCTCACCGCCGTCCGTACTTCTATGATTTCCCGACCAGCTCTGCCGCCACGATTGCTGCCGTGGGGCCGTCCTTGGCATGAGCATCGGCACCAATCTGCGCCGCCCACTCCGCCGTGGTGGGCGCCCCGCCAACCATTACCTTCACCTTATCTCTAACCCCGGCGGCTTTTAAAGCTTCTATGGTTTTTGCCGCGTTGGTCATGGTCATCGTCAGCAATGATGACATGCCAACAACATGGTAGTCACCGGTGGACACTGCTGAACAAAACTCCTCCGGGGAAATATCCACGCCCAGGTCGGTAACCTCCCAGCCATTCCCCCTCAGCATCATAATCACGATGTTCTTGCCCAGGTCATGGACATCGCCCTGCACCGTGCCGATGAGGTACCTGCCCATGTATGATGTGCCTTCCTTTTTCATCATCGGCTCAAGATAATCCAGCGCCCTGGCGACAGCATCACCGGAGACGATTAACTCCGGCAGGTAGTACTCCCCTTTCCCAAAAAGCTCGCCAACCTGCCGCAGACCGGGAACCAGCCCCGCACTCAGTATGTCAGCGACCGGGATGCGGCTCGCGATGGCTTTTTTCGTCAGTTCCTCGGCAGCGTCAATATCGCCAGCGACCACTGCCCGGCTCAGCTCTTCCAGATTCATAATGAAACCTCTTTCCTTTACAGTCCCGCCGGCAGCTTAACGTCAAACCGCCCGGCAATTTCCTTCAGGTTACGGACGGTGCCCTCGGGGAGCGGAATACCATTCTCGGAACGGTCATCAAAGGTCTTTTCCTCAGGCTCACCCGGCACCATTATTTCTTTAAAGCCTTCCGCCTTGGGCAGCCCCTTTATGCCGTCGATGAGGTTATCGATGTGCTCCTTGTAGCTCTCTACATCGGTAAACTGCCCGATATCTATCGCCGCGACCACGCTGTTCTGGATATGGCGGGGCATACTGTCGGGGTGGCTCTTGGCCTCAGTTTTTTCGGCTGGCCCGGACTCCACCTTCTGCCCCATCAGGTGAGGCTCAAGCAAAGGGTTCCCGATTATGACGCTGGAGAGACATTCGCACATGAGCGCCAGGCCGGAGCCTTTGGGGCCGCCGACCGGCAGGAAGACAGCCGCCTGGTTGGGGTCAGTGGTGGGGTTGCCCTCTTTGGTTAATGCCCAGCCTTCCGGTATGGAAACGCCCTTGTCCACCGCCAGCCAGATTTTACCCCGCGCCACGACGCTCGTCGCCATATCGAGGAACAGCACGCGGTGCTTTTTGGCCGGCACGGCGATGGTTATCGGGCTGTTGGATACGCCGGCGGCTTTGGCGCCGAAGGGCACCATGTTGGGCGGGGCGCAGACAAAGACAATGCCGGCCATGCCGTTTTTCGATGCCATCTGCGCGTAGTAGCCCATGGCACCCTGATGGGTGTGATTGCAGATAAATCCCCAGCCGATGCCCGTATTTTTGGCCTTCTCCATCACCTTGTTCATGGCGAATACGGTGACCACCGGCCCGAGGGCGTGGTCAGACTCAACCACCACGGTTGCCGGCGTCTCTTTCACCACCTTGATATTCGGCTTGGGATTCATAATACCTTTGTCAACATTGCCCACGTACCAGGGAATGCGCAGCACGCCGTGGGAGTCAACCCCCCGCAGGTTCGCCCAGAGCAGCACATCAGCTTCAGTGGTTGCATCCTCGGGCGACATGCCCACCCGCACGAACACCTCCTCGGTGAACTCACGCAACGATTTCGCGGTTACTTTCACTTCGCTCTGCGCCATAATTCCTCCTTTAGGCTATCCTTTATGCTCCTGAATGATATTTCCGCCGTCGATGACAATTTCCGCGCCAGTTATGTAACTTGATTTATCCGAGGCTAGGAACACCGCCAGGTCTCCCATCTCCTCAATCGTGCCCAGCCTGCCTAGCGGTATTTCCTTCCCGACATGCTTCACGTACTCATCATCTGAACTCCAGCCCCGCTTCCCAGCCACGCTGCGAAGCATCGGCGTGTCAAATGAGCCGGGACAGATGGCGTTCACATTGATGCCGTACTCTGCCACTTCCAGCGCCAGCGTTCGCGTAAACCCCGACACGGCCCCTTTTGACGCAGCATAGGCGGTCATTCCTTTTCCTGAGACCATCGGCCCGGTAACCGAGGATATATTGATTACCTTCCCGTATCGCTGCTTGAGCATGTGCGGTATCACCGCTCTGGTGCAGTTCCAGACCCCTTTTATATTCACGTCAATAACGCTGTCCCTGACATCATCGGGCATATCTACAAAGAGCATCGATGGGGCGACTGCCGCATTGTTCACCAGGATATCCACTCGCCCGAACTGGCTGACCACCTGCGCCACGGCCTGGTTTACCTGCGCCACATCGACAACATCCACCGGAAAAGCTATAGCCTCCTGCCCCATTTTTTTGAGGTCAGTAGCATGTTTCTGGAGACGCTGGGCATCACGACTGAACATCGCTACCGTGGCTCCTTCCCCGGCAAAGGCCTTGGTAATCCCCTCCCCCAGCCCCCTCGAGGCCCCGGTGACGATGGCAACTCTACCCTTTAATATCGATACGCTCATGATTATCCTCACTAATTCGAACCGGAATAGCCAGACAGCGGGCAACGCCTGTCCGCATTATAGCAAAATCTACTAATCGATTAAAAGATGTGGTATGATATACCGCAAATGAAAGGAGGCATGCCATGTATGACGTATTGATAAAGGGCGGGAGAGTTATTGACCCGGCACAGAATTTAGACGGCGCTCTTGATGTCGCCATAAATGGAGACAGGATTGCCGCCGTCAGCAAGGACATATCCCCGCAGGAAGGCAAGCAGATAATCGATGCGAAAGGCAAAATCGTTACTCCGGGGCTCATTGATATGCATGTCCACTGCTTCGACAGCATCATGAAGATTGCCCTTGAGCCTGACGTCGCCGGGGTGAAACACGCGGTGACCACGGTGGTGGACGGGGGCAGTGCCGGCCAGGCTACCTTTGCCGCGTTTCCCAAACATATCTTACCCACCGCCCAAACCAGCGTCTTTTGCTTCCTCCATCTATGCTCTTTTGGCCTGATTCCAGAGCCGGAACTGAAGGACTGGGACGAAGTGAACCTGGATGCCATGGCCGAAACCATTGGCGCCAATAAGGGTATCATCAAGGGAGTCAAGCTGCGCCTGGTCGGCAAGCTCGTCGCCAGCGCCGGCATAGAGGTTATCAAAGCAACCAAGAAAATCGCCAGGCAGTTCGGCCTGCCGATTATGGTTCACATCGGCGACGTAGATGAACAGGTGCCGGCGACATTAACTCCGGAATGCCTTTCCGTAATGGAGGCCGGCGATATTCTCGCCCATGTGTACTCTGGCAATCAGGGCAGCGTCCTGCGCCCTGACGGCATGATATCGCCGGAATTGAAGGCTGCCATGGAGCGCGGCGTCATAGTGGACCCGGCCAACGGGCGGAGCAATTTCTCTTTCGCTGTGGCGCGCAAATGCCTGGCGGAAGATATATTGCCCACCGTCATCGGCACCGACCTCAACCACCGGTGCCTAAAAGACCGGACCTACAGCCTCCCCGTCAATATGTCGAGATTTATGGCACTGGGGCTGGACTTGAAGCAGGTGGTGGCTATGACCACCATCAATACCGCGCGCGCAATTCGCGAAGAGGACAGGATTGGCAGTCTCAAGTCGGGCATGTCGGCAGACGTCTCCATTCTGGAACTCCAGTCCGGCGCTTGGACACTCATTGACACACCGGGAGAGACCATGGAGATAGACAAGCTCCTGATGCCGATTACCGCTATAAAAAGCGGGAAGGTGATTCAGGCAGAGCCGGTAGCCTTACCACCCAGGGCGAGCTGAATCAACCTTTATTAATCTGTTGAGATAAAGCCGGCCACTGAATATCGAATCAGCGGTAGAGTTGCTGTGACCCGTAGGAAAATCTGGGCGGCCTGATCTGGTGCCACACCTCGTCGCAGGCTTTTAACTCCTCATCAGTCAGGGTTAGCTCCATCGCGCCGATATTTTCCTCCATCTGCTTTATCGAGGTGGCGCCGCAGATGACGGAGGTAATCGCTTTGTTATTCAGTATCCAGGCAAGGGCAAACTGGGGCATGCTCCTCCCGTGCTTCTCGGTGATTTCCTTGATACGGGCGACCGCCTCAAAATCGCTGGCCAGCCAGTAGCGGCTGCTGTACATCGTGCCCATCATTTTATTGCCGAACCGCGAACCTTCAGGCGGAGGTTTGTTCGGGTCATGCTTGCCGGTAAGCAACCCGCCGGCGAGCGGGTTATAGACGCACACGCCCATCCCTTCGTTGACACAAAACTCCAGCATCTCGTCCTCGATATCCCTGGTTATCAGGCTGTAGGGTGGCTGCGCACAGTCATACCGCGCCAGGTGCTGAACGTCACTCACCCAGAGTGCTTTACAGAGCTGCCAGACAAGGTAGTTGGAACAAGCGATATAGCGTACCTTTCCCTGATGAACCAGGTCATCCAGCGCGCGCAGTGTCTCATCGATAGGCGTGGCATGGTCCCATCGATGGGTGTAGAAAATATCAATATAGTCAGTTCCAAGTCGGCGCAGACTGCCTTCCACGCCATCCATAATGTGCCTGCGCGATGTGCCGATATCGTTCACCGTCGGACCTGACTTCCAGCCGCCTACCTTGGTGGCCAGCACCACGTCATGCCGCACTCCTTTGAGCGCTTTGCCCACGATTTCCTCGGTCAGACCGTTGACATACTGGTCGGCAGTATCGATGAAGTTGATGCCGGCATCCATCGCCCACTTTATCAGCTTGGCGGCTTCCGCTTCATCTACCTGATTGCCATAGGTCATCGTGCCCAGGCAGATTTCAGATACCATCAGGCCGGTCCGGCCCATTCTCCGGTATTTCATGGTCATGTTCCTTCCTTTTTCACACCAGTGCTTTGTGCTCTATTTTAGCACCAATTCAGTCCCGCAACAAAATTGTGACGCTAACTGTTTGATGGGGTCTTGACAAAGGTGTTATAATAATACTGTATCATGATGAGGGGTTATCTTATGGGTATAAAGTCCCATAGGGTTACCTCTCGAATTTTTTCTAATTCATCTTTATAATCATCAATAAATGCAATCCTACCCCTAGCAGCACTCTTTAGTAGCCAAGAACACCCTTCTCTGCAAGGTGCAAATACCATTCTTAGTTTATCTTGTTGCACTAATCTTTTTACCATATTATCAAAGTCGCCGTCGCTTGTTATTAGTATAGCCTTATTATATATGTCGGAATCCAACAAAACCTGTAAGGTTATAAACCAGCCTTTCCCATATAAAACTGGGTTAATAGGCATCTTTCTATGGT
>CAYZOI010000052.1:0-10351 GCA_964480145.1 uncultured Dehalococcoidaceae bacterium
TCTCCAGCGAGCTTGCGATAACGGCCAGTGCGGTAACGAACTGGGCATGGCGGTCGCGTTGCAATATCTGATTGGATACAGGTGCCGGGAGAAGCCCCAGTTTCCGGCAGGCCCGCTGTTCCACCTCCGGCGGTACGGTGGCGTACGTGCCGACGGCCCCGGATATTTTCCCCATGGCGATTGCCTTTCTAGCCTCGCCAAGGCGCTGCTGGTTGCGCCTCATCTCTTCGACCCATATCGCCAGCTTAAGGCCGAAGGTAATTGGCTCGGCATGAACGCCGTGGGTGCGCCCTATCATCGGGGTATATTTGTACTCCATGGCTTTCTGTGCCAGCACTGTAATCAGCTCTTTAACGTCTTCGGCAAGCAGTTCGGAGGCTTCTACCAGTTGCAGGCTGAGCGCTGTGTCCATAACGTCTGACGAGGTAAGCCCGAGGTGGATAAAACGCGACTCCTCACCCAGGCTCTCTGCCACCGAACCGAGGAATGCGGTCATATCGTGGTGGGTTTCCTTGAGTATCTCTTCCATGCGCCTCAGGTTGCACTTGGCCAGCTTGATTTTCGGGACAGCCTCGCGGGGCACGGCACCTATCTCCGCCCAAGCATCGCAGGCGGCAATCTCAACTTCCAGCCACTTGTTGAACTTGTTTTCATCCGACCATACCCGCTTCATCCGGGGGCGGGAATAGCGTTCAATCATCGGCTCTCTCCTTGAAGTTCGCGTCGATATTTGGCGTAAGCCTCGCTGATGTTCTCATATTTGATGCCCAGGATTTCGGCCGCCAGATAGGCGGCGTTTTTGGCTCCGGCAGCGCCAACGGCCACGCAGGCAACCGGTATTCCCGCTGGCATCTGGACAATCGAGTAGAGGGCATCAACACCTTTAAGTTCGCCGGAGACGAGCGGCACCCCGATAACCGGCAGAGTTGACCAACTGGCCAGAACGCCGGGCAGGTGCGCTGCCCCTCCAGCGGCGGCTATAATTACTTCAATGCCGCGCTCGCGGGCGGTCATCCCATACTGACGAGCTTTCTCCGGGGTGCGGTGCGCCGAAATGACGTTAACCTCGTGGTCAATGCCAAGCTGTTCCAGTATCTCCAGAGCGGGCTTTAGTGCTTCCGTATCCGACTTGGAACCCATGACCACACCAACCAATGGCATATTATGCTCCCTTATTCTTTATTTCCGCGATGTCCCTACGGTACTGGCATCCTTCAAAGTGTATCCGTGCGATATTATTATAGGCTTTTTCTCTCGCTTCAGTGAAGTCCTTTCCGGTGGCCGCCACCGTCAGGACTCTGCCGCCAGCGGTCACTACCTCACCTCTCGCTGCACCTTCTTTGGTGCCGGCATGGAAAACCATTACATCACTATCGACCTCGTCCAGGCCGGAAATCGGAAAGCCGGTCTGGTAACTCCCCGGATATCCGGCGGAAGCCATTACCACGCCAACGCAGGCTTTCTCATGCCACTCTACCTGCACCTGGTCAAGCTTGTTGTCCACGACGGCCATGATAATATCTACCAGGTCAGTTTTCAGTCTCGGCAGCACCACCTGCGTTTCCGGGTCACCGAACCGGGCATTAAATTCTAACACTTTTACGCCATTATTGGTAATCATCAAACCACCGTAAAGCACACCTTTATAAGGCCGGCTCTCCTGGCGCAAAGCTTTTACCGTCGGTTCCATGACCGCTTCCCTGACCGACCTTTCGAGTTGTGCACTGAGAAAGTAAGGTGGGCTGTAGCTGCCCATGCCACCGGTGTTTGGTCCGCGGTCGGCATCAAAGATACGTTTATAGTCGCAGGCGGAAACCATGGGGACAACGGCGGTGCCATCGGTGAAAGCGAATGCGCTCATCTCTCTGCCGGAAAGGTGCTCTTCCACCACTATCTGCTCTCCGGCATCGCCCAGTGTTTTCGATGACATGAAACTGGCCAGGGCATCGAGGGCTTGCCCGGTTGATTCGGCGATGACAACTCCTTTGCCCGCTGCCAGACCGTCGGCCTTGATGACCACCGGCGGCGTCTGCTTTTTGACGTATTCTTCCGCCTGCGCATAGTCGGAGAAGCTGGCGCTATGGGCGCAGGGGATTTTGTATTTTTGCATCAGTTGTTTGGAGAAAACCTTGCTGGCTTCAATCTGGGCGGCATTCCGGCTCGGCCCAAAGATGGGCATGCCGGCTTCATGGAAAACATCCGCGATACCCGCTGCCAGCGGTGCCTCCGGGCCGACCACGGTAAGGTCAATCCTGTTCTCCCGGGCTGCTTTGAGCAGCGCCTCGATGTCGGTGGGGCTTATGGGCAGGTTATGGGCCGGCTGCGCCGTGCCGGCGTTACCCGGTGCGGCGAAAAGCTCTTTGACTTTCGGGCTCTGGGCCAGCTTCCAGACCAGCGTGTGCTCCCGTGCTCCGCTCCCGACGACCAGTATTTTGATTTAGCTCACCTCCCAGATGTGCGTTTACTCCCACTCTATGGTTGATGGGGGTTTGGAGGTTATATCCAGGACGACGCGGTTTACCTCTGGCACCTCATTGACAAGGCGATTGGATATCCGCGACAGCACATCGTAGGGCATGCGCGCCCAGTCCGCCGTCATGGCGTCTTCACTGGTCACGGCACGGATGGCAATCACGTGGCCGTACGTCCGGTAGTCGCCCATCACGCCCACGCTGTGTATGCCAGGAAGGATGGCGAAACTCTGCCAGAGCTGGTGGTAAAGCTTTGCTTTTTTAATCTCATTCATGACGATAAAGTCGGCGCTGCGCAAAATCTCCAGTTTTTCTCTGGTTACTTCCCCGATGATGCGGATAGCCAGCCCGGGGCCGGGGAAAGGCTGCCGCCAGACCATCTCTTCGGGCAGGCCAAGCTCCAGCCCGACTAAGCGCACCTCGTCTTTGAAGAGGTAGCGTAATGGCTCAAGGAGTTTCAGGGTCATCCTGGCCGGCAGGCCGCCGACGTTGTGATGGGTCTTTATTTTGGCGGAGACGCTGCTCACTGAAGATACGCTCTCTATGACATCCGGATACAGAGTTCCCTGAGCAAGAAAATCAACTTTGCCTGCTTTTTTTGCCTCCTCTTCAAAGACGTGTATGAATTCCTCGCCGATGGCCTTGCGTTTTATTTCCGGGTCGATGACGCCTTTCAGACGGGCGAGGAACCGTTCACTGGCGTCAACGTACTGGATATTCATCCCCAGATTCTGCTGGAATACCTTGAGGGTTCTTTCCACTTCCTCACGGCGCAGTAACGCATTATTGACAAAGATGCAGGTCAGCTGGTCTCCAATCGCGCGATGGATGAGAGTGGCGACTATTGCCGAATCGACTCCTCCGGATAGCGCGCAAATGACCTTGCCGTCGCCCACGCTCTCTTTTATTCGGGCGATGCTGTCATTGATAAAACTGCCCATTGTCCAGTTGCCCTTGCAGCCACATACCCGGGACACAAAATTGTGCAGTATCGTTTTACCTTCCGGGGTGTGGGCAACCTCGGGGTGGAACTGGAGGCCGAAGATGCCGTCGTTATTGCTCATAACGGCGACCGGTGAGTTTTCCGTATAGGCGATGGCGTTGAAACCGGGTGGTATCTCTTCGATTTTGTCGCCGTGACTCATCCAGACCGGTGTGGATGCGGGTAAATCGGCGAACAGTGGTGAATCGAGACTGCTCAGGTGAAGGACGGCGTGGCCGTACTCGCGTTTTGTTCCGGGGGCCACTTTGCCGCCCAGTTGCTTGGCGATAACGCCCATACCATAGCAGATACCGAGCACCGGCAGATGGCTTTCATAGATATAAGATGGCGCCAGTGGTGCATCGGAATCGTAAACGCTCCTGGGTCCTCCGGAAAGAATAAAGCCCCGGGGGTTGAGCGGGGCTATCTTTTCCCAGGGGGCGTCATGGGGCACCAACTCGCAGTAGACCTGGCACTCACGCACGCGGCGGGCAATCAGCATGCTGTACTGGGAGCCGAAGTCAACAACGATGATTGCTTCACGTTCGGCTCCGGAAACCGCTTCCTCGCTTACCGACGGTTGTTCCCCGCCTATCTCTTTGGCAATTTCCAGATAAGTGGAGACTTCGATGTCGTCAGTGGTTGAAATGCGGAGGCTTTTGTCTGCAGCCGGTTTTGCCTTCCTCGTCCCCATGTTTATAGAACACAGACTACCATTATGGCACGGAGGTGTCAATGAAATTGTAGAGGAACCGGCAATGGTACCCCTGTTTTAAGTGCTGGTCTCAATACGGGAGATTAAGTGCCTGACAAAAGGCTCGATTAAGTAATACATTGCCGTAGCACCGGCATCCTGCACCCCGATGGTCTTCTCTCTGTGCCAGCTGGCCCGACCGTGCTTGGACATCATCGGGATGGTGGCTTTCATACCCTCTTCCGCCGCCGTTAGGGACGCTTTAAGGGCAACCTCAGGGGCCGCACCTCCAGCCAGTTCCTTTTTAAAAGCTTCTACTGCCGGAACCAGGCAATCGAGCATGGTCTTATCGCCAACCTCGGCTTTGCCTCTTTTCTGGATACCGTCGACGGCGCCATCTGCCATCGGTACCAGGTCTTCAATCTCGATTTTCTCTTTCCCCATAGCCGCTTTACCGGCGCCCATAAAGGCCGAGGCCAGTAACGTGCCAAAGGTGGACGGACTTGCTTTGTTAAACTGCAGGCCGCATTTGGCCAGTAGCTGACCGATATTGTCCTCATCTGGAGAAGCTAAATACTCACGTAGAGCCTTGCTGCCAAGCTCTACGGTGACTCCAAGGTCGCCATCGCCAATGACAGCATCGAGTTGTCGCAATTCCTCACTGTGGCCTTCAAAATCGGCCGCTGTCTCTTTCAGGATAGCCACCATATCGGTAGTCGTAAGCATAAGTTGCCATTACCTCCACTGCAACAGGAATGGAGAGAAAGCAGGGGCATCCAGCAGGGTCTTGAATTCTTTATTGAGCCTGAGCATAGTGAGCGAGGCGCCAGCCATCTCCATGGAGGTAGCATATTCCCCGATGAAAGTCTTGTAGACACTGATACCATGGCTTCCCAGGACATCGTGAATCCGGTTGTAAAGAATGAAAAGTTCCTCAGGTGGTGTCGCCCCCAGTCCGTTTATCAGAACGGATACCTCCTCCCCTGACTTGAAGGGAAGGTCATTAATCACCTTCTCTGCCATGATGTCCGCTATCTCGTCTGCTTTCTTGAGTTTGCTGCGTTCCAGCCCCGGCTCGCCGTGAATGCCCATGCCCATCTCCATCTCATCTTCCGCAATGGTAAAGGTCGGCTTGCCCGCTGCCGGTATGGTGCAGGGGCTCAGGGCTACTCCTATGCTGCATGTCTCCTCAATAACCTGGTCAGCGGTCGCTTTAACTTCCTCCAAGCTGGCCATGGTATCGGCCTTGGCCCCGGCCAATTTGTAGGCGAAAAAGAGGCCCGCCACACCGCGGCGGTGGTCCTTCTCGGAGCGCGGCGCCGAAACAACGTCATCCTTGACGATGCTCATCTGTACCGGGATATCTTCCATCTCGGCCATTTCTGCCGCCATCTCAAAGTTCATGACATCACCGCTGTAGTTACCAAAAATATAGAGGACGCCGGCCCCGCCATTTACTTCCTTGGTTGCCGCGAGCATATCATCGGCACCGGGCGAGGAAAAAACATTGCCTACGGAAACGCCATCGAGCAGACCCGGCCCAACATAGCCGATAAAGACCGGTATGTGACCTGAGCCACCGCCGGTACAAATGCCCACTTTTCCCTTTATCGGGGCATCAGCTCGAACCAGGGCCCGCGGGCTATCCTTTGACACGCGCAGGTGATAGGGATAGGCTTTCAGGATACCGCCCAGGGTCTCTTCTACTACCTGATAGGGGTCATTGATAATTTTTTTCATGGCAATGATTCCTCCTTCATTTTAAAAAACCGGATGTCGATACCGAAATCGACAAACAGGCCGCCATCAGGCCTTTTATATTAGAGTAATCCTAGCATATATATATCGTTTGACACAATAGAAAATGAGTGGGAAATACAACCGTTACTCGCCGTTCGCACAGTTAATGTTCAAGCGAAGATTATCTTTGCTTGATGAAGGGTTGGCGCGCCCTGACGGATAAATATCATTATGATATACTACCGTCAAGGGGAATAACAGGTTACTGTCACAGAATGTCAGCCTCAAAGCCTACTGAAATAAGGCACGTTTTTCTCAGCGGTAGCCCGGCAGCCACGCTCCGTTTTGGCAGGCGACTGGGTGAAAAAATAACCGCGGGCAGTGTTATCGCTTTAGTTGGTGAACTTGGCTGCGGCAAGACGCTTTTCACACGTGGCCTGTGTGGCGGCCTGGGCGTTCCGGAAAACGAGGTCAACAGTCCCACCTTTGCCTTTGTCAATGAGTACAGAGGGAGGCTTCCCGTATATCACGTTGACCTGTATCGTATCGACGATATTGAAAGCGGGTTTGAAATTGGAATACTCGATTACCTGGCCAGGGCAGAGGCAGGCGTCATTGTGCTGGAGTGGGCGGAAAAAGTGCTAGCTCTTTTGCCGGAGGACTATCTGCAGGTGAAGTTTGAAGTGCTTTCAGCGCAGAGGCGCAGACTGGAATTTGCCGTTTTCGGGGAGAGGTCGGACGCTCTTATCAGGGGGCTGAATAGCTGATGCTGGTGCTCGGTATTGATACCTCGGGTTATGCCAACGCCGTCGGTGTGGCTGACGGGGAGCGAGTTCTGGCCGACTTTGTTTTCGAGACCAGAAACGAGTCGCTGGCTAAAATCATGCTCAACATAGACAGCGTGCTCAAAGACGCCGGACTTGGCCTTGAGGATATCGAAGGATTCGGGGTCGGCCTCGGGCCGGGTTCCTGGACGGGCATAAGAATCGGGGTTACGGTGGGCAAGATGCTGGCCTACAGCACTGGCAAACCGGTCAAAGGTACCCCCACTCTGGAAGTGCTTGCCTATCAGGCCCGTGATTGCCATTCTCTCATCTGCTCGATTGTTGATGCCGGTGCCGGAGGAACGATATATGCAGCGTTCTATCGCAGCGGTAATAATGCCGTTCATCAGGCAGGTGATTATTACGTTGGCGACCTTCCCGGCTTGGCCGAGATGATTGCCGAGCCTGTGGTGCTGGTAGCCACCGATGTGCCAAAGTACCAGGGCGTGATAGGTCAGTTGCTTGAATCGAATACCGTTGCCGTGCGGGAAAGCATGCCCGGTGGGGCAACGGTGGCATTGCTGGCGGCAGCCCGTCTCGAAAGTGGAGAGCCTGATGATACGCTGGCGCTGGCACCTTTATATCTGAAAGAATCGACGGCGAGGGCTTTTGTGAACAAGTATTCAAAGCGCGCTCAGGCGGCGCAGCAAGGGTAACCGGGATGCTGATACTGGGTATTGAGACTTCCTGCGATGAAACATCGGCGGCGCTGGTGGCTGATGGCAGAACCGTGCTGTCCAATATCATCGCCAATCAGCTGGAGCTGCACCGTAAATACGGCGGTATTGTCCCGGAGATTGCCGCGCGACGGCATACCGAGCTCATCGGCTACGTTATTAATGAGGCGCTTGATGCCGGAGGTAAAAGTCTGCGTGACGTGGAGGCGGTGGCGGTAACGGCAAAGCAGGGGCTGGTCGGCTCTCTGCTGGTCGGGGCGGCGGCGGCAAAAACGCTCAGCTATGCATTGCAGGTGCCGCTGGTCGGGGTGCACCACATCGAGGGACATATCTTTGCCAATCTACTGAGCAACCCTGAAATCCCGCTGCCCCATGTCTGCTTAACGGTGTCCGGCGGCCATACCCTGCTGGTCTATGTTTGGGACTACTGTCAATATGAACTGCTCGGCGGCACGGTTGATGATGCTGCCGGGGAAGCTTTTGACAAGATTGCCAAGTTCCTCGACCTCGGTTTCCCCGGGGGGCCAGTTATCGACCGCCTGGCCGCTCAGGGCGACAGGAAAGCCTTTGCTTTCCCGCGGCCTTTGTTGAAGGCGAAAGCGTTCTATTTCAGCTTCAGCGGCTTGAAAACGTCCGTCATCAACGCTTTCAAAGGACAGCTTGCCAGCGGTGAAACGCTGCCTCTGGAGGACATTGCCGCCAGTTTTCAGGAAGCGGTCGTGGATGTTCTGCTGGCAAAGACATTGCGGGCCGCCCGACAGCGTGAGGTATCCGCCATCAGTGTTACCGGCGGCGTCTCAGCCAACCGACGGTTAAGAGAGGTGTTTGCGGATGCCGGTAACAGGGAGGGAATCGAGGTGTATTTTCCTGCCCTCTCGCTGTGCACGGATAATGCGGCCATGATTGCGGCGGCCGGACATGCCAGACTGATGCGGGGTCAGACGGATGACCTGTCGCTTGATGTGATTCCCAACGTGCCACTTGAGGTGCAGCATGTCGGTTGACATCGAAGAGATTAAAGCCAATAGACCATCGGTGCGGATACTCCGAAAGGCGGCGCGTCTTATCCGTAAAGGTGCCGTTATCGTGTGCCCGACGGATAGCGGGTATGCGCTGGCAGCCAATGCTCTTGATACCAGAGCCGTTGTCAAAGTCTTTAACTTGAAAGGACGCGCTTACTCCAACCCCATACACGTTGCGGTCAACTCGCTGGAAATGGCGGAAAGGTATGCGCACATCAACTCGGAGGCGGAGCAGCTGGCGCACAGCTTCTTGCCTGGTGCTCTGACAATGGTACTGCCCAGGAAAGAAGTCGTTCCGTCTCTGCTGGTTGCCGGACGTGATACAATCGGCATTAGAATACCTGATAACCGGGTGATGCTGGATTTAGCCTCTATAACCGACCTGCCGATTACGGCGACGAGCGCCAATGCCAGCGGACAGCCGACGCCATACTCCGTACCGGAGGTGCTCAATCTGCTCGGCGAGGCGGTGGAACAGGTTGTCCTGATTCTGGACCAGGGTTCGATAGTGTCACGCGGGCTCTCCACAATTGTTGATTTGACCGTTAGTCCTCCCCAGCTCCTGAGACAGGGGCTGGTCAGCTGGTTGGAGATACGGCAGGTTCTGCAAACGCTTTAAAATTCAGGCTCGGGCGGACCTGGCCCGTTATATGTGCGCAGGTTTGACAAGCTAATTTGTTCTATGCTATTTTTAGGTACGGGCTGCTGCGTTTTTCCCGTATATTTGGTCCGTGCGTAAGTGGCCGTTATTTTTTTACCGACCTGGAAGGAGACTTCGGCTTGAAAAGCGATGTTGTCAAGAAAGGAATAGAAAGGGCGCCGCACCGCTCTCTGCTGTACGCTCTGGGCTGCAACCGCTCGGAAATGGATAAGCCGTTTATCGGCATCATAAACAGCTACAGCGAGATTGTTCCCGGGCATATCCACCTGCGTGACATCGCCCAGGCGGCGAAGGCGGGGGTACGAGAAGGAGGAGGCGTTCCTTTTGAGGTAAATACTATTGCCGTGTGTGATGGCATCGTTATGAACCACCCCGGGATGAAATACAGCCTGCCCAGTCGGGAACTGATTGCCGATTCCGTGGAAACAGTGGCCGAGGCACACGCCTTTGACGCCCTCGTTTTCATTCCGAACTGCGACAAGATAGTCCCCGGGATGCTCATGGCGGCAATGCGATTGAACATTCCGTCCATCTTCATCAGCGGCGGGCCCATGCTGGCCAGTCGCTTCGGCAGCGCTGGCCCAAAGGTTGACCTCATCTCGGTATTCGAGGGAGTGGGCAAAGTTCTCAGCGGCAAGATGACCGAGGAGGAGCTGGAACAGATGGAGCAGGTCGCCTGCCCCGGTTGTGGCAGTTGCTCGGGCATGTTTACCGCTAATACCATGAACTGCCTGATTGAGGCTATAGGGATAGGCTTGCCGGGCAATGGCACCATCCCGGCGGTGGATGCCCGACGGCGTGGCCTGGCAAAGGATGCCGGGCGTGCGGTAATGAGGCTGCTGGCGGATAACGTCCGACCCCGTGATTTCCTCAGTAATGAATCTATTTACAATGCCTTGACTGTTGATATGGCACTTGGCGCCAGCACCAACTCGGTGCTGCACCTGATGGCTATTGCTCACGAGGCGGGCCTTGCCTTTCCGCTGACGCTGGTCAATGAGATAAGCCAGAAGACACCCTGTCTCTGCAAGCTGTCGCCGGCATATGTGGATAAAGATACCAAGTATCATATTGAGGACCTGGACCACGCCGGCGGTATATCGGCGGTAATGAATGAAATCAAAGGACTGTTGAAGCTCGATTTGAAAACGGCGACCGGTAAAACACTGGCCGAGAATATTGCTGATAGCCGGATTCTGGATAGTAATGTAATACGCTCGGCTGATAATGCATTCGAGGTGACCGGCGGGCTGGCGATATTGTTTGGTAACCTTGCTCCT
>CAYZOI010000053.1:0-9977 GCA_964480145.1 uncultured Dehalococcoidaceae bacterium
CTCCTGGGCGTTACCCAGCACCCTTGCCCGGCGGAGCTCGGACTTTCCTCCCCGAAATCCGGGGCGGCCACCCGGTTTACTTGACCCACTTATAGTCTAGTAGCGAGGGGGGTCATTAGTCAACAAATATATAATTCAGGTATCAATCTTTTGAATCTATCGCTTCTAATTTGAGCCCAGATTCACCAACAACCTGACTCAAACAGCCGTGTAATTCTGCGCAGTAATTAGTGTAAATATCAAACAACTTTAAACTAACTATCTTTTCTCCATCAGAGATTCTTAACTTAACTTCATCTTGCCCCTGAAATCGCCGCAATATATCAATCACTTTAGATAAATCAGCTATATCACCTTCCTCATCGCTGGTTTGGGATATAGTTATGACTAATCTGCGCTTCTTCTCTTTGAAAGAGCTAACACCTAATTCCAAAGCTTTTTTAGTTAGTCTATCAGCCGCTTTATTTCTGTTTCTTTTAATATGAGTAACTTGAAAACTTTTTAGTGAGTTTTGCAGTTGTTTTACTTTTTGAAATAATGGTTTTAGTTCTTCTTTTCTTACTTTATACACTCCTGTTATCTGTCTTACTACAAGTTCTGAATCTGATTTCAAATCAACAGATGTTGCGCCGAGCTTAATCGCTTCCTCGAGAGCCTCTATAACAGCCAAATATTCTGCTTGGTTATTAGTGGTTTGACCAATATATCTGGAAATAGAGCTGATAATATTTCCCTTTTCATCTTTGATAACAACACCAATAGAAGCTGGCCCTGGATTTGGTTCAGCAGCACCGTCAGTATAGATTATTACTTTTCCCATATTATTACTTATGGCAGATACAGGATACGATTGCAGCTGCCGCACTGTATTACATTGCCACCCCTCACCTGTTGCAGTTCGCTGGAGGGCAGTGATATACGACAGCCACGACATATCCCCTGCTCCACCCTGGCCACGGCGAAACCCTTGTTCTTCCTGAGCCCGTCGTAAAGCGTGACCACCTTTGGGTCGAATTCGGCAGACAGCGCCTGGCGTTTCTGCCTCAGGTCATTCAGGCTGCTTTCCAGCGACAATTTCTCCTTCCCCAGCTGTTCCTGCTCGCGCTGCCACTCCGCGCTCACCTGTTCCAATTTGCCTGCCAGCTCAGTCACCCCGGCCTCCACCGACTCCACCTGCTCCATCAGTTCCAGGTCCTTCGTTTCCAGCCGGTCGCCCCTGGCCTTAAACAGCTCAACTTCATGCTGTAGATTGGACAGTTCCTTCGGGTTTTTGACCCGTCCGCTGTAAAGCTCGTCACTGCCGGCTTTTATTTTACTCGTCAGGTCGTCTATTTCCCGCTCAAGGGCGCGCTGCTGTTTCTGCAGTTCTTCCAGTTTTTTCTTCTCAGCGTTGAGCTTCTCTTGAACAGCGACAACCACATCGTTTTTACCCAGCCGGCTGACTGCCTGTTCCAGCCTGCGTTCTTCGTCAGCAATTTCGAGGTCAATTTCCTGTAACTCGTAAAGCTGTCTGGCAACGGTCATAGCAAAAACGCCTTTCAGAGATACTCACGTAAAGTACTGGTTTATTTATTATGTGCCTGGCATGAAATCACGTCAGGCTTTGCGCAGGGCTTCCTGAACCAGTGAGCCGCCAGCATCAAAAGCCTGCAGGTTCTGTTCTTTTACCTTGGCGGGCGACTTCCCTGCCAGCACCTGTTTCACTTCCTGGCCATCGAAGAGCGGCGCTATCTGACACAGCGCACCGACCATGACCACGTTGGTCAGCAGGCTGCCGCCAATCTGCCGCGCACAGTCGGTGGCCTTGATAGCGTAACCTTTCTTCCCTGCCTTCTTCAGCGCGGCCATTATCTCCCCATCCGATGGATAGGTATCCATCTCCATATTGCACAGCACCGTCGGTTCTTTATAGTCGTTGAGCAGGTATATGCCGTCCCCGGCGAGCAATTCGAAGTTGCGCAGCATCTCGACAGTCTCGAACCCCATAAGGATATCCACCTTACCTGCCGGGATGAGCGGCGAATAGATTTCGGCATCGGATACCCTCAGATGTGATACCACGGAGCCGCCACGCTGTGCGGCGCCGATTGTTTCCACGGCCAGGACCTTATATCCTTTATTGAGCAGGTATTCGGCGAGGATACTTGAGGCAAACAGGTTGCCCTGTCCGCCAACGCCAGCAATCAGTATGTTTAGCTCCATGTGATTGCCTCCCTCTTACAAACTTCCACGCACATGCCGCACTCAACGCAGGTGCCATAGTCAATGGTCGCCTTGCCATCGCTGAAATGAATTGCCGGGCAGCCGAAGTGGGTAATGCAAATCTTGCAGCCATTGCAGCGGTCTTCGTCGAGAACGACCTTGCGCGGCGTGAAACCAAGCTCGCCGGTCCGCCGGGCCACCAGATAGCACGGCATGGTGGCTACGATGACCGAGACGCCCTTCTCTTTCACCGCTTTCTCCAGTGCTTCCTCGCACTGCGGGATATCATAGGGATTAACCACCCGGGCGCTGGTCGCTCCGGCGGCAGTGGCAAGGCCGGTAACATCAATGGCGAGAGCCGGCTCGCCGCGAACATCGATATCGCTGCCCGGATGCGGCTGGAAACCGGTCATCGCCGTGGTTCGATTATCGCAGACGATGACCACCATATCCACCTCACTATGGATGGCGTTCAGGAGGCCGAGGACCCCGTTGTGGAAGAAAGTCGAATCGCCGATGATGGCAAATACCGGCTTATCATAGCCGCTGTAGGCGATGCCTGAAGCCATGGGTATTGACGAGCCCATGCAGTAGATGGTCGACTGCAGCTCCAGCGGCAGGAACGAGCCGGCGTCATAGCAGCCTATATCTCCGGTGACAACTCCCTTGTATTTATGAGCCACTATTTTAAGCGCGTGCAGCAGGCCGCGATACTGGCAGCCCACACACTGGGTGCGCGTCCGTATCGGGACCTTCATCTCCAGCGGGGCTGTTGCCGGAATTTTCTCCTTCAGTTCCGGATAAAGCTCCGCCAGCGACTTCAGTACTACGGTGGTTGATAGTTCCCCTTCCTGTGGCAGGAATCCGCTCCTCCCCATCACCTCCACCTTGATATCTTCGTCGAAAAACATCTGCTTCAACATACCTTCCACCACCGCCTCGCTGTCCTCATAAACGACCAGTTTATCCATCCTGCGGGCGAACTGGAGCACCTTGTTCTTCGGCAGGGGCAGGGTGCTCAGCTTGAGAACCGGGAATTTTTTACCCAGTATCTTTTCCACCTCTTTGACAAATGCATACCCGATGCCGCAGGCGACCAGCCCTATCTTTCCCTCGCCGTCCTCTGTATGGTTAAACGTGCTGTCTTCCATGATTCTGGCCAGCACCGGCTGTTTTTCATTGAGCCAGCGATGCCTGAGTACAGGACGGAGAATGCCGCCGGCTTTAGTCTCTTTGACCGCGCTCATAATGAACCGGGAACGGTCATCTTCAAAACGCGGCTCTTTTCCTTCTTTTATACCATCCATGCTGACTTTGCTGCGCGCGTGGCAGACGCGCGTGACCGGTCGCACCACGAAGCACAGCTCCGTTTCTTCGGAGAGTTCATAGGCCGCCTTTATCATGTCCTTAGCTTCCTGCGGACACCAGGGGTCAAACACCGGCAGGTGGGCATCAAGGCGGGTAATTATGCGGCTGTCCTCTTCATTCTGCGAAGAGATAGCGCCGGGATCATCCCCGGAAATCAGCACCAGTCCCCCGCGTACCCCTGTGTAATTCAGGTGCATCATAATATCAAGGGCTACATTGGTCCCGTTATGTTTCATCACTGCCAGCGAGCGTGTGTTACAGAGAGAAGCACCCATGCAGATTTCCAGTGCCACCTTTTCATTGATGCACCATTCTGCATTGATATCAGGGTATCTGGAAACATATTCCAGCACCTCTGAGGCCGGGGTTCCCGGATAGCCTGCCACCACCTTCACTCCTGCCTCAATCGCTCCCCTGCCCATCGCCTCGTTGCCCATCAGGTATTCTTGTTCTGACATGAGCGGCCTCCACTGGTTTAATGGTCGTTTGCCGTCAACCGGCCTGTTCTTTCTGGGGGATGACCACTGCCTCGCCTTCCAGCACCACGGTTCCATCCTGGTTACGACAGGTGGTCTGCAAGCGAACGCGGTTTCGCTCCGGTATCTTTTCCACCACCTCCACCTCTGCCTCGATGATGTCCCCGAACTTCACCGGCGCCTTGAATTTTAGAGTCTGAGATAGGTAAATATTGCCGGGGCCAGGTAATTTCATACCGAGCACCGCCGATATCAGGCTCGCCGTGAGCATGCCATGGGCGACTCTTTCACCGAAAATCGTCTGCTGCGCATGGAGTTTATCCAGATGTATCGGGTTTTTATCACCCGTTGTCTCGGCAAAGCGCAACACGTCTCGCTCAGTAATCTGCTTGCTGATACTGGCCCGGTCACCGATATTCAATTGGTCTATCGTTTTTCCCTGTTGCATATTATCCTTGATTAGCGAAACAGCGATGCTGAGATAACCATACGCTGGACTTCTGAAGTTCCTTCGTAGATTTCAGTCAGCTTGGCATCGCGAAAGTAGCGCTGCATCGGTGAGTCCATCATGTAGCCGTAACCGCCGAACACCTGAATCCCCAGCGTGGCTGCCCGCATGGCCAGTTCCGTGGCGTACAGTTTGGCCATGGCCACCTGCGTTCGGAACGGCTGTCCGTTATCCGCCAGCCAGGCCGCCTGACAGGTAAGCAATCTGGCCGCTTCCAATTCGGTGTGCATATCGGCCAGCCGCCAGCCAATCGCCTGATAGGAAGCAATCGGCGCACCGAACTGCTTTCGGTTCTTGGCATACTCAACGGCCTTTTCCAGAATGGCGCGGGTAATGCCGTTGGCCTGCGCTGCTATCCCAATTCGGCCATGGTCGATAAGCTCCAGAAAGATGCGCATGCCTTTTCCCTCGTCACCGAGCCGGTTGGCCGCCGGCACGCGACAGTCCTCAAGGACCTGGTCAGCGTTGGTGGCGGCGCGCATGCCCAGCTTATCGTATTTTTTACCCTTGCTGTATCCCGGCGTGTCCGTCTCCACGAGAAAAGCTGTCATGCCCCGCTCCCCCAGCTCCGCCACGTTGGCAAAGAGGAGTACCACATCACAGACATCACCATTGGTAATGAATATCTTGGTGCCATTGAGGGTATAGTTATCGCCATCTCTGGTCGCGGTCATCTGCACACCGCTGACATCGCTGCCCGCCTCCGATTCGGTGACGGCCATGGCACCGACCTTTTCCCCTTTCACCAGAGCGGGCAAGAATCTCTGCTTCTGCTCATCGGTGCCGAAGCGGTAAATCGGCGCCGCGCACAGACACAGGTGTGCGTCCAGAATATCGGCGGTGGCGGCACATGCCCTTGATAGTTCCTCCACAGCAATGGCTACGGAAAGCTCATCGCCGCCGCTGCCGCCGTACTCCGCAGGTATGCCCAGGCCGAGCAGCCCCATCTCCGCCATCATCCTGAAATTATCCCAAGCAAACTCCTGCTTCCGGTCCAGCTCGTCGGCTACCGGTGCCAGTTTCTCACTGGCGAAGTCCCTTACCGTGGTCTGGAGCATCTTGTGCTCTTCACTAAGCGCAAAGTCCACTGTTTCCTCCCTCCCAGGGCTACAGTTACTGCGGATACTAGACAAATCGTAAACCTAACACCATTGATTGTCAAGGAATAAAACAGCATGCCCCCGTTTAAAAAGGTGACAAAATTGGCTCGCTTGAAATAGAACGTTTGTGCTATTTTTATAACGGTTAGTTAGAAGAACGAGGAAAGTGATGAAGCTCCTTAAATTGGCCGTAGAAAAACAGCGGTGGGACCTCGCTGCCCACACCATTGTCCTGGCAGCTGCCCGGACCTTGAACAAAGGAGACAAACCATATGCCAGCCAGAGCACGCCAAAAAGCAAACGCATCAAGGGCAAACCAGAAACAGGGCGGCTTTTACCAGAAAGTACTTGACGAAGCCGAGCGTATCGATTTCGACCTGGTGTCTGGCGTCAATGGCATTGACGACGAGATTGCCCTGCTCCGGGTAAAGATAAAGTCTATCTTGGATGATGACCCGAAAAACATAAAGCTCATCGTAGAGGCAACCAACGCCCTGGAGAGGCTTATCCGCACGAAATATAAAATCAACAAAGAACAGAGAAAAGGATTGAAGGAGGCTATTGGCAATGTCCTCAGAGACGTCGCCCTCCCCCTTGGCATTGGCATCGCCACCACCGTCAGCAAATAGATCTGCGGAAGGTGGACTGGTCACACGCCAGCTGCGACCCTACCAGCGGGAAATCGCCCTCGCCATACTGAACAGCGTCTTCGGCCGAAAGGGGCTGACCATTTCCGTGGAAATCGCCCGGCAGGGCGGGGAAAACGAGCTTTCCGCTCAGCTTGAACTGCTTCTGCTGACGCTCTACATGGCGGAGCCACAGAACCTGATAAAGTGCTCCCCTACCTTCAAGCCGCAGACGGTTATCTCCATGGCCCGTCTCAAGGACAGGCTGAATGAGGCCGGCTTCGATGGCATCTGGCGCGCGGAACAGGGTTACATACTCAGGCTGGGGAACGCCCGGGCCATATTTCTTTCCGCGGATGAATCCGCCAACGTGGTGGGCAATACGGCTCACATCCTGCTGGAAGTGGACGAGTCGCAGGACGTCAGCAAGGACAAGTACAACAAGGAATTCAAGCCGATGGGTGCCACCACCAACGTGACCACCGTGCATTATGGCACCACCTGGGATGACACCACTCTGCTGGAAGAGGTAAAGCAGACCAACCTCGAGCTGGAGAGAAAGGACGGCGTTAAACGCCATTTCCGCTATGACTGGCAGGAAATTGCCCGGCACAACCCAGATTACCTCGCTTACGTTGCCGCGGAAAGAGAGAGGCTCGGGGAAGACCACCCGCTTTTTCTGACCCAGTACCGACTTCAGCCCATCCGCGGCGGCGGTGGCTTTCTGAGTGTGCAACAGCGCGCCCAGATGTGCGGCGAACACCACCGGAAACACTCATACCAGCCCGGCCAGACTTACATTGCCGGCATTGACCTGGCCGGGGAAGCGGAAGAGGCCGAGGATGCCTACCTGAGGGCTTTAAAACCACGGCGGGACTCCACGGTGGTCACCATAGGTGAGCTTGATTTCACCGCAAGCGATGAAATGACGAAGCAGCCACAGGTAAAAATCGTGGAGCATTACCGGTGGACGGGCCGAAAACACGCCGAGCTTTATCCTCAGCTGGTTGATATTCTGAAGAACGTGTGGCACTGCCGCCGGATTGCGGTTGATGCCACCGGCGTCGGCGAGCCAGTGAGTTCATTTCTCAGGCAGGCACTGGGGTCGCGGGTCATCCCCTTCACCTTTACCCAGCGCTCAAAGTCAGAACTCGGCTTCGACCTTCTGGCTACCATCAACTCCGGGCGGCTGAAAATGTACCGCAGCGATGGCTCTCAGGAATGCCAGGAATTCTGGCTTGAGATGGAAAAAGCGAAAAGCCAGTACCGCCCCAACCAGACAATGAGCTTTTACGTTGACCCCTCCCGGGGCCACGACGACTTCCTGATGAGCCTGGCATTGACGCTGAAAGCCGCCAATCAGTACCGGCCGAGAGGGGCGAGGGGAGGTTAATCGTCCCAATTATTACCATTTGCCTTAACCAACCTCAAAAGAATTCCCCCTCCCGTTAAGGAGGGGGAACCATATGAGGAGTGGAGAGGTTAGAGCAGTTTACAATGTATAGTAGTAGGCGGTGCGGCGGCCCATCAGGTAACCGCCGGCAAAGAGCACCAGCCCACCGATGGCGATCAGGGTATATAAAGCCCACGTTGGAAACGAGAATGGCTTGCTGACGTAGAACTGACCGGCTCCGGTCCATTCTCCCTCGGTTTCGGCCGCATCGATTGACCTGACCCGCCAGTAGTAAGCAGCCTCCCGGCTAGCCAGCACCAGGGACTCCGCTTCCGTCGTTGTATATTCCGATTCGTCCAGCCCTGTCTTGTCAAGGACAATGGAGTCTTCAGCGAAATCATCCTCGGTGGCAACCTGAAGAGCGTAGCTCACTGGCTCGGCATCTGCGGTCACGTCTTCCCAGTCAAAAGTCACCGGTGTTTTGGCCTCGACGCCCATCTCGGGCAGGAGGGGTCTCGGTATCGGTGGCGGTACCGCCTCAACCGTGAATGTCACCTCGTTGGTATTGGTGCCGTCACTTATGGTTATGGTATGGTCCCCGGCCTTGCTTGACGGAACCTTTACGATGGCGACAAATATGCCGCTGGCATCAGCGACAGCTGTGTCTAAAACCTCATCACCGAATTTAATGGTAACCGCCCCGCCGGCAGCAAACCCGTTGCCGGTGACGACAATGTCGGAGCCGATTTTGCCACTCTCGGCGCTGATGCTTATCGCTGTCGGCGATGGGGCCGGCACTAGGGCCGGTGCTGGACTTGTTGGCGACGGCTCTGTTGATCCCTCAACCATTACGGTGAATTTGGCGGTGTCCAGATTGCCTTCTTCATCCTCAGCCTCCACGTCATAAATACCCGCCTCAAGCTCTGGCACAGTAAAGGTCTGTTCAAAGCTACCGTCTGAATCGGTGGTGTCAGCAATTATCTCTTCCGCATCGAAATACACGACCACATCACTCTTGCGCTCAAAGCCGGTGCCGCTCACGGAAACTTCAGCACCGGCCTCTCCCGACGTCGGGTCAAGAACCAGCTCCGACTCAACGGTAAATTCAGCCTCTGCTTCGCTGTCACCCACCTCTACTTTAATGGTGTGAGTATCGAAGGTGCTTTCCGGGATAAGAATGGTAAGGTCAAACTCACCATCGTCGTCGGTCTTACCATCGCCGCTTTCTATATCTATCTCATCATCATCGTAGTAAACCGTGATATTCTCATCGTCGACGAATTCCGCTCCGCTGATTTCCACCTCCTCACCCACCACTCCTTCCTCCGGGTCAATGCTGATTTCGCCACCGATTACGGTGAACTTGGCCACTGCCCGGATTCTGGTGGCGAGTTCGCCGCCCAAATAGTAACAAAGATACACATAATAGGTACCACTGGTTACATCTGCGGCAGTAGCACCATCATTAAGTATATCGGGGACAGTAAAGGTTTCCTCAAATTCTCCATCGGATTCAATCCATAACCAGCCCACCACCTTTTCATAAACAGTAACCTCAGTGTCAATGTCATCAACCGGGGTGGCTTCCTCACTGGAGAAAAAAAGAATCGCATCCTTCTCTGCGCTGAAACCCTCGCCAACAACAGTAATCTCATCGCCAATACTACCTTCTTCCTCGTCAAGGGTAAGTGCTCCAAGTGCCTTGACGGGAGTCACCGATACCGCCATGACCAGCATGGCAAAAACCACAAGCAGGCCAATTATTCTCATCATTTTCATTCTCACGACCTCCAACTTAAACTAGGTTTCGTTATTATTCACTGAAAGCGGTTCGCCTCCCCAGCCAGAAGGCCAGAAAGCCGACTATTATCGCCCCGAAGGCGATAAGTGTATATAATGCCCAGCCTGGCAGTGCCAGGTAAAAGCCCACGACAAACGAACCGGGCGCCGACCATTCGCCCTCGTTGCCAGCATCATCGATGGCTCTTACCCTCCAGTAGTAAGGAGCATCTTTCTTCACCGCCGCCAGCTTCTCTCCCTTAACTATTGTATATTCGGAATCAGCCAGCCCCTCTTTCTCCATTATCAGCTCGGTGAAATCTTCCGTCGGAGCGACCTGAATGTGATACGCCACGGGCAAGCTCAGGCTCGCGACGTCCTCCCAGTCAAAATATGCCTCGGCCTCCGCTTCACCGTCGATTTCTGGTAACAGGAGCGCCGGTGCCTCCGGCGCCAGCACCAGTAATAACCTTGGCGCTGACCATTCACTCTCATTTGTCGCCCCGTCAATTGCTTTTACTCTCC
>CAYZOI010000054.1:0-213 GCA_964480145.1 uncultured Dehalococcoidaceae bacterium
GGCGGAATGTCATATGCGGGCGCAGTGCTCCAGATACACCATACCGAGGGCGCGGTCCATCTTGGACAGCAGATAGCACTCTTCGTTATCCAGTTCGCCACCACCCAGACTGGCGACAGCCTCAGTACGGCTGTTTGCTTCGTCAAAAGTGGCATCGCGGGTGGCTTTAACTCTCTGGGCGATGGCCTCTTTTGCCGTATCCCAGTCCATCTC
>CAYZOI010000054.1:271-9788 GCA_964480145.1 uncultured Dehalococcoidaceae bacterium
GGCCGGTAAAGGGGCCTGGTAAGACGGAGGGGATTGGGCTTGCCATCCACCTGATGGACCTGGGCCATGGCGAGACCTTTGCTGCAGAGAGAGCCTTCATTGATGGGATGGTCAGGGTCTCCCTCTATTTTTATGGTTTCGTCTTCATAAGCCGTTACGATTGCCCCACAGCCAACAGCGCAGTAGCAACAGATGGTGGTGGTCTCTTTGACCTTGTTTTTGAGGGGTAAGAATTTTTGGCTTCCAGCTAGGGCTGCCGTTGGGTCGAGGGTCCCGAACAGGAAAATACCTCCTACCCCGGCGGCTCCTGAGGCCTTTAGAAAATCTCTTCGGCTTAACTCCATAGTGCCTCCTTTTTCCCAGTTCAGTTAATTTAAATCAGCTATTGATTCAAAAAAAAGAGGGGCATTTACCCCCCTTCGATTTTACAAGCAACTACATAAGGTAATCAGAGTGTCAACCATCTGGAGAATATTTTAAATGATATATTAAGTTATTGTCAACACCTTATTTAGCGATTGTAAAAAAAAGGTCGGAAATTGATACAATGTTGGATTATTAAAGGTAAAAATGGAAACCAGGAAAGCAGGTTAAGCTATATTGCGTACAGGGGTTTGATACGCCTTTACGGTGTAGACGGACAGGCAGCTTCGCCATATAATGATAAAAAGAAAGTAGGCGGCGCGCAGCGTTAGCCGGTCTGAAATTTGCTCTGATGTGCTTCTGAATGCCAGGAGAGTTCGAACAGTATATTTGGTCGAAGGAGGAAACGCGATTATGAATTCATGGGAAGCAATTGTCAATATGCTAAAGGCTGAGGGAATCGATTATATCTTCGGCATAGGCGATTCCGGCCTGCAGCTATATGCCGAAAAGATTGGGGGCATAAGAAATGTAAACCTGCGATATGAAGGGTCGGCGCCTTTTATGGCTATGGCTTATGCCAGATTAAGCGGTAAGCCGGGCGTTTGCACCGCCAGCACCGGGCCGGGAACGGCAAATCTGCTGCCGGGCGTACTGGAAGCATATTCCGGTTGCTCACCGGTGGTGATAATCAATGCCGCTAACTCACAGAAGACGTACGGCATGGGGGAGTTCCAGGAATCAGACCAGATAGCCATGATGAAACCTATCACAAAGTGGAGCGCCCGCATTCCGTATACCGACCGTATACCGTGGTTTGTGCGCCGGGCGTTTTCCATCGCTGTCAACGGGCAGCCGGGTCCGGTTTTTCTGGAGATGCCGTACGATGTGAGTGGGAAGACCCGTTGGGAGCTGCACGACATCGGAAATCCTGAGTATGTGCCCGCCAGGAAAATTCGCACCGGCGGCGACCCGGAGCTAATAGGTGAAGCTGCCAAGTTGCTGGCAAAAGCTAAAAAGCCGGTGGCAGTTTCCGGCAACGGGACAGTACAGGCAGGGGCCGCTGAGGAATTTAAACAGTTTATCGAGTTACTGGGCATACCTTTTCTTACCACACCGGGAGGGAGGGGTATTCTGACTGAGACCCATCCCCTGGCCCTCGGTGTCTGCGGTTACTACCGTACCAGGGTCGGTAAAGAGGTCTATGCCGAGGCCGACCTGGTATTCACCGTTGGCACCAGGAACGAAAGCTACAGCACCCACCAGTGGCGCGATTTTCCCGCCGGAGCGAAGTTCATCCAGGTTGACATTGAACCCTTTGAAATAGGCAAGAACTGGCTGCCGGACGTTGGCATCGTCGGTGATGCCAGGCTTGTCTTGAGTCAGCTTGCGGAAGCTATTAAAGCAGACGCCGGGACAGGCAAGGACTTCCGTGAAATATCCAGGGTGCAGGAGATAATGAAAGCCAAAGAGGCGTTTGAGAAGGAAGTAGAGGCAGAGTGTATGGTAGAGACAACGCCGATACCGGCCAAGCGGGCTATCTATGAGACGAGCCAGATATTCGGGGGGAATACTATTCTGGTCAGTGAGAACGGCTCACAGGATACCTGGTCATACTGCTTACCGTATTTCAAGGTGCAGGACGGTTCAGAGTGCGTGCCGGTCGCCGAGCAGACGTGTATGGGCATGGGCGTTGTCGGGGCCATCGCTGCCAAACTGACAAGGCCGGAGAAAAACGTTGTCTGTGTCACTGGCGATGGTGCTTTCCAGATGTACATGAAAGAGCTGCCCACCGCCGCCCAGTATAAGGCCGGGTGCACCTGGCTGGTTTTGAACAACTCGGCATTCGGCTGGGTAAAGCACCATCAGATGACAGCGGTTGGCTGGAATACCAGCACCTTCCAGGTGCAGCCAGATTTTGTCAAATGGGCGGAGGCGTGTCAGTGCTTCGGCAGGAGAGTGGAGAAAGCATCTGAGATTAAGCCAGCTCTGGAAGCAGCGCTGAAAGCGAACAGGGAAGGGAAGCCTGCCGTCATTGATGTAGCCGTTGGGCTTGAGATGTCGCACTTCGAGCGAGCGGCGTGAGATTTTCTCACTAGGAGAAGTTCAATATATCGGCGCGGTAAGACGACGGAGTAAGAAGCAAAGGAGAAAGCAAATGGCCACTATCGCACTCATGGGCGCCGGCGGGCAGATGGGGATACGGATTACCCAGAAACTGAAAGACAACCCCGACTATAGAACCCTTTACGTAGAGGTCAGTGACGAGGGGAAGAAACAACTTGCCAGGCTGGGGCTTTCGGCTACCGTGCAGGACGAGGCGGTTGAACAGGCCGACGTGGTCATACTGGCTGTTCCCGACCGTTTAATCGGTCCAATCTGCAACGACATTGTCCCCATGGTGAAAAGCGGGACGATGGTCATGGGGCTTGACCCGGCAGCGGCATATGCCGGAATGCTGCCGGACCGCAAGGATATAAGCTACTTCATTGCCCACCCGTGCCATGCGCCTATGTTCGGCGACGAGACCGACCCCGAAGCCCAGCAGGACTTTTTCGGTGGTGACAAGGCAAAGCAGAGCATCGTCTGTTCCTTGCATCAAGGGCCTGAAGAGGACTATGCTAGGGGGGAGGCGATTGTCAGGGTAATATATGCCCCGATATTAAAAGCGTACAGAGTCACCACGGAGCAGATGGCGATTCTGGAGCCGGCGCTTGTTGAGACCCTGGGGCTTACCTGCGTTTACGTCATGAAAGAAGCCATGGATGAGGCGGTCAGAATGGGCGTTCCTGAGGCAGTGGCCCAGGATTTCCTGTTCAGCCACGTCCGCTGCATGATGGGCGAGGTCTTCCTCCTAGCTGGCGACACCCTCTCCGAAGGGGCCAAGCTCGCTGTAGCCGAGGCAAAAGAACAGATATTCCAGCCCGACTGGATGAAAATAATGAAAATCGATAGCATCAAAGATAGCGTGCGGAAAATAACCCGCGCCGCCGGCTAATACGGAGGGGCGACATTACGTCAGTTTCATCTATAATATAAAGCTGTAGACCAACTTAACCATGATAACGGTATTGAGGCGACAAGATGAAAAGTAAAAAGCTTATAACCATGGGGGAACAGTTTGGCCGTCGTTCCTGGGCAGAACCCTGGAAAATCAAAATGGTGGAGCCAATACGAATGACCAGCCCACAGGAGCGACATGATGCTCTGGAAGAGGCGGGTTATAACACTTTTCTGCTGCGTTCTGAGAATGTGTATATTGACCTGCTTACCGACAGTGGCACCGGTGCCATGAGCGACCGGCAGTGGGCCGGCATGATGCTGGGTGACGAAGCTTACGCCGGCAGTCGCAACTTCTTCCACCTGGAAGAGGCCGTCCGGAAATATTATGGCTATCGTTTTCTGGTGCCCACCCACCAGGGACGGGGTGCCGAGCATCTGCTCAGCCGGGCAGTGATAAAACCCGGCCAGTATGTGCCCGGCAATATGTACTTCACCACCACCCGGCTGCATCAGGAACTGGCCGGAGGCACTTTTGTCGACGTTATCATTGATGAGGCGCATGACCCGGCCAATCTCCACCCCTTTAAAGGTAATGTAGACCTGGATAAGCTGGAGGCGCTGATAAAGCGAGTAGGTGCCGGGAATATCCCTTATATCAGCCTGGCGGGAACCGTGAACATGGCCGGTGGCCAGCCGGTAAGCATGGCCAACGTCCGGGCGTTACGCACGCTGTCTGACCGCTTCGGCATTCCTGTCTATCTTGATGCTACCCGCATGGTGGAGAATGCCTTTTTTATCCAGGAGCGTGAAGAGGGCTATGAGGAAAAATCGATTGATGTCATTCTCAAGGAGTTCTGCGGTTACACCGACGGTGCCTGGATGAGTGCCAAGAAAGACAACCTGGTCAATATCGGTGGCTGGATAGCCGTCAACGACGATGACCTTTTCGACGCGCTGCGCAATATGGTGGTGATATACGAGGGGCTTCATACGTATGGCGGAATGGCGGGGCGCGATATGGAGGCTCTGGCCATTGGCATTGCTGAGTCGGTGGATGATGACCACGTGCGCTCTCGCGTGGAGCAGGTTCGCTACCTGGGCAGCCTGTTGACCAACTGGAACATACCAATCGTAAAGCCAGTGGGCGGCCACGCCATCTTCCTGGACGCTAAAAGCTTCTATTCCCACATACCACAGGACCAGTTCCCCGCCCAGACTCTGGCGGCGGGGCTATACCTGGACTCGGGTATACGGGGCATGGAAAGAGGCATTGTCAGCGCCGGGCGAGACCCGGAGACGGGCAACCACCGTTATCCGGCTCTGGAGCTGACGCGTCTCGCGATTCCTCGCCGGGTATATACCCAGGCGCATATGGACGTTGTCGCCGAGGCGGTCAAGGCGGTATATGACATCCGCGAGCAAACACGGGGTTTGAAGATGGTGTACGAACCCAAATACCTACGTTTCTTCCAGGCACGTTTTGAACGTATAGCTTGAGGTTAAAAATTAAGAATTGTAAATTAGGTAAAGGATACAGATGATGGAATTCCGGGGATTCCGAAGAAAAAATGGTACCGTCGGCGTGAGAAATCACGTGCTGATTTTCCCCACCACAATCTGCGCTTCCACTGTGGCCCAGATGATTAGCAAGGAGGTATCCGGCACCGTCAGTGTGGTGCATCGTCACGGCTGTGGTCACCTTGGCGACGAAAAGGAACTCATGGTTAGGACCATGGCCGGTTTCTGCGCCAACCCCAATGTGGCCGGCGTATTGCTCGTGGGACTCGGCTGCGAGTTGCTCACTCCCGGACTTATCGCTGAAGAACTGGTCAAAACCGGACAGAGATTTGAGACACTCAGCATACAGGAAGCTAGGGGCACGACCAACAGCGTGGCCAGGGGCAGGAAAATGGCGCAGCGACTTGTAAAAGAGGCCGCCACGGCGAGTCGGGAAGCGGTTCCCGTTTCCGAATTGATATTGGGTCTCAACTGCGGCGGGTCAGACACTATCTCCGGAGTTACCGCCAATCCGGCGCTGGGCGTTGCCTCCGATTTATTAATCGCCGAAGGGGGAACGGTGATTTTTTCGGAAACACCGGAAATGATAGGGGCGGAAAACGTCCTCACCAGGCGGGCGGCAAATGCACAGGTCGGAAGTCGTGTTTCGGCGGTAATATCGGAGGCTTATGCCAGCATAAAATCAATGGGCGTTGATGTTATGGGAGCGGAACCTTCACCCGGCAACATAGCCGGCGGGCTGACCTCTCTGGAGGAAAAATCGCTGGGGGCTGTACTCAAGGGCGGGACCACTCCGGTGGTGCAGGTCACTGATTTCGCGGAAAAACCGGAACAGAAAGGCTTGATATTAATGAATGGGCCGGCTCACGACGTGGTCTGCAACAGTGGCATGCTGGCCGCCGGCGCTCAGGTTATTGTCTTTACCACCGGAAGGGGGACGCCGATAGGCTCGCCCATTGCTCCGGTAATCAAGGTCTCCTCCAACAGCGCCCTATATGAGAAGATGAGAGATAATATGGATATAAACGCCGGAACAATAATAGATGGTACCGAATCTATTCAGGGTACCGGTGAAAGAATATTCAGGGATATTGTTGACGTCGCTTCCGGTAAATTAGCCAGGGCCGAGGTTTTAGGCCATGGCGAGTTTGCCATACCTTCTATCATCCCAACGGTGTGAACGCCGGGCTGGCAGTTACTACCGCGGTACCCAGAGCACCATTCTCGGCTTCTTGGCCATTTCCTTGACCAGTTCCTCGATTCGCCCGTATTTCATACAGGAGGCCATACAGTGCTGCACGCAGGCGGGTTGGAGCCCTTTCCTGGTGCGGGATGCGCACAGGACACACAGTTCGGTAGGAAAAGGCAGGTAGGTGAGGTACGCCTTATCATGCGGTAACTTCTGAACCACTTCGATTACCTGTATTCCCCCCATCCCCGCCGGCCACTGGTATTCCTGAGCACAGGCGACCTGACACGTGTAGCAGCCGGTGCAGTATTCGTAGTCTATCAACAGGCCGTATTGATTTTTCTCAGGCATTCCCCACCTCCTCTTTTGCATCGACTTTGTAGACCCGGCAGAGCAGGTGCTTCATCGGGGCACCCAGGCCGTCTTTGCCCTGGAAGCCCATGGGAATAAGTTGATTCACATTCGATTCCCACACACCATACAGAGAAGGCTCTTCTCCGGGTTTTTCCGGGAACCACCAGCCGTGGGTAGCCATCACCATCCATGTCGGCACCACGAGGGTGACCTTGGCCTTAAATTTACATTTACCCAGCCAGTTTTCCACCCAGACCCACTCTCCATCACCGATATCTAGCGACCTGGCCGTATCGGGATGGATTTCAATCACCGGATCGGGGTCGATTTCCCGCAGCCACGGGATATTTCTGTGTTCCGCATGGAAATACACCGGGGACCTTCTCCCCGTTGACAGTATCAACGGATACTTCTTGTATAGCTCAGGCTGGCTGACCGGCGTGAACGGCGGCTCCTCATGGTGGGCTATAGGCTCCAGTCCCCACTCCTCACGCAGCGATGAGTATAATTCAATCTTACCGGATGGCGTCTGGAACCCGGGTTTCCGGTCCGGGCGCAGCAGCCCCTTCTCAAATCGGTGATACGGGGCACTGGGGTGGCCCTCCGGGGGAAAGGCCCACCCGTTATTCTGCAACTCCTTGAAAGTCATGCCGGACGGCTTGATGATTTCATCGTAAAGTTCGTGAATGGTGTTCCAGCGGAAATCCGGGTCGAATCTCCGGGCCAGCTCGAAGTTGATTTCCACGTCAGGCTTGCACTCCGCCACTGACATGGCCTTATTGATGCTCTGAAGAGGCACCCACCAGATCCTGACGCCGTCTTTTTCCAGGAAACTGGCCGACGGCAGCACCACATCCGCCAGCTGGGTGGTGGGAGTCATGAAAAGGTCTACGGCCACCACGAAGTCGAGCTTCTTGAGGGCCTCAACCCATTTCCTGGGGTCAAGACCTATGCCGGCCACGGGGTTACAGGTCTGTATCCACATGCCCTTAATAGGGTAGGGTTCCCCGGTGAAAATCTGCTCCAGAACCAGGTCCGTCTGAGCCCGCCAGATAAATTTGTTCAGAGGGCCATACCGGTCAGCCCCAATCCTTTTCTTATCCGCCTCTTTGGACTCCAGCTTTATAACTCCCTTGGCGCCGGGCAAAGCATACGCGACGGCATCAAAGGCGAAACGGGAAATCACGTTCCCACCGGGCACATCAAGGTTGCCGGTGATACACCACAGGTTGGCAATTGCCTGGGCGGTGGGCGTGATGGCCGGTGTCATATCGATAGGCACGCCCCAGTGGATGGCTGCCGGTTTGCTCTGGGCGTAAAACCGCGCTGCCTCCACAATATCGCTCTCAGGAACCCAGGTGATTTCGGACACCAGCCCTACTGGATACTGTGTCACCTGCTGGCAAAACACCGACCATACCGTTTTAACGGGTACTCTGGCACCATTCGAGAGGCGGACTTCATACTCTCCCTCCAAAGCCGGTTTCACATCCGCCTGTTTATAGCCCAGTTCCGTGGAATCCCAGACCACTGGCGTTCCCCTCGCCGTGTCCCACACCGCGAAATTACCCACCGAACCGCCGCCCACCAGGTCGCTCTCTCTCAACAGCTTTCCGGAGTCACCTCTGATCAGGTGAGTTGCATTGGTCCATTTCTCAACGAATCCTTTATCGTACAGGCCTTCGCTGATAATCACGTTAAGGAAACCCATCGCCAGAGCCCCGTCCGTTCCGGGGCGGAGTTTGAGCCATTTCTTCGCTCTGGAGGCGAACCATGACAGCCTGGGGTCAATGGCGATAATCTCAGTGCCTTTCTTCATGAGGTCGATAATCCAGTGCCCGAAAACATTGTCCGGACATGAGGCGGGAATGTTGTAGCCCCAGACTACTATGCACTTTGGAATCTCATACCGGGGGTCGTCGTAGCGTTTCGGGAACCACTGCGCCGCATCGAGTATGCAGTAGTCTCCCTGCACGGTGTCCACCGCGGCGATTCTGGGACTGTAACAGGCAATGCCGCTCAGCGCGAACATTACATTCGGGCTACCGTAGGCATAAGCCAGCAGGCATATCCAGGGCCCGATGTCTCTGCCGGTGCCCATGGAGAAGATTACGCTCTCCGGGCCGAATTCCTCCCGGATTTTACCCAGTTTTTTCTCTATCAGGTCAAAGGCTTCATCCCAGGAAATCTCCTGCCATTTGCCCTCACCGCGCTCTCCCGCCCTCTTCAGGGGACGGGTCAGCCGGTCGGGATGATGAACATACTGTGTCATGGCCAGGCACCGGGCGCAGAGTCGACCCTGGTTCCAGGGATGGTCCGGGTCGCCCTCTATCTTGACCAGCTTGCCATCCTCGATGTGTGCCAGCACCCCGCAGCCACCATGACAGCCGGGGCCCGCCGACCACGTGGTGGTGCGTACGATTTTACGTTCCCCCTGTTTCATTGGTCGGGTTCCTCCTCACTTCGTAATACAGTAAAAGGCTGAATTCTCTATAACGCATCACGATTTAACTGTGCATTAAAATTGGAACATGGCAGCCCGGGGCTCAGCGACCTCTCCGCTCGCGGCGGGAAGTCCTTTTCTGGCTGGCGTTATCACCGCGGAAATCCGGAACGGTGACATTGAATGGTGTGCTGAGCTTGGGGTCGATAAGGCGGGAGCTTATTGAGCTCTCGATATTTTCATTGATTTCCGCTATCGTATAGCGCGTGGTAATGACCATGGGCAGCCGCGAGTTGTACCGGTAGTTTATTACCTGATACAGTTTTTCCCTGACCCACGGCGTGGTGGTCTGCTCCCCGAAATCGTCCAGCACCAGCAGGGGCGCTGTTTTTACCTTTTCAAAAAGCTGGTCAAAGGATATCTTGCTCTCGGGGCTGAACGTCGAGCGCAGGTGGTCGAGAAACTCGGGGACCACCACGAACAAAGCCGGCTTGTTGGCCTGATACCGGTAATTGACGATAGCCGCAGCCAGATGGGTCTTACCACAGCCGGTTTCCCCCATAAAAACCACCCAGCCCTCGGGCGACTTGGCGAACTCAAAAGCCAGCTGGTACGCCGACTCCAGATTTTCGCGCTGCTCCAGAGGC
>CAYZOI010000055.1:0-9686 GCA_964480145.1 uncultured Dehalococcoidaceae bacterium
CAGCGCCCCGATATCAATGCTGACCGGGCAGGGTAGACAGTGGTTGCAGTACATGCAGTTTCCCTTCAATTTCCACATCGGATTGCTGTGGATGGCGCTGAAGTCCTTCTCTTCATCAGATGCTTCCAGGAAGGCAAGAGCCGCTTGCACTTCGTCCGCATTTTTGCAGCCCGGCACCACGGTGCTGACTGCCGGCTGAGAAAGGGCATAGCTCAGGCACTGGACAGGTGTCAGCACAATGGAACTCGGGTTTTCCCGGAACAGCACCCCGGCGGCATAAGGCTTCATCGCTACCAAGGCTACATCCTGTACCGCACAGGCATGGTAAAGCGCCTTGCGCGCCGGCACCGCTTCATCGGCTGCCGAAGGCACCTGGTGGTCCAGAATTTTTGTCAATGATACCCCGGGTAATATCTCTTCGGGCAGTGTATCGAAGGCCGGATTTACGGGGAACATCAGCACATCGATGTAGCCGCTGTTCACCGCCTGCAGAGAGATAGGCACATCGTGGCCGCTAATGCCGATGAAGCGGGCTTTACCCTGCTTTTTTATTTTCAATGCCAGGTCCAGCAACCCACCGGGGTTGAACATCTTCTCGTAATCACTCGGCGTTTCCACAAAATGGAGCATAAGCACGTCAATGTAGTCGGTTTTAAGCCTGCGGAGCAGGTCTTCGTAATAAGCCAGGCTCTCAACCCTGTCTCGGGACCGGCAATACTGGCCGCCGCGCATGACTGCCCCCAGGTGCCCGGCAATCATCACCTTTTGCCTCCTATTCCGCAGAGCCTTGCCAAAATTGTCCCGCACGCCGGGCGAGGCCATAAAAAGGTCGATATAGTTCACGCCGCCATCCATTGCACGATGAACCACGGAAATGACCGTGTTTGCCGGTTCATGTTCAAGGTACTCCGCCCCCAACCCCACAATCCCAACATCAAGGCCAGTTTGACCCAGCTTTCGGTATATCATAAAATCACCTCAAAACGTCAATGCCCGGTTATTATTTCTCTTTCCGGAGGGCCTTTACGAATCGGTCTACCGCCTGCAGAAACTGCTCCGGTGACTCATCGAAGGTCCAGTGACTTCTAGCCGGGATGGTTGCCAGTGTTGCCTGAGGAATATGCTCCGCCAGGAAACGGGAGCACTCCACCACCGGCGCATCGCCATCGCTCATCACCACCAGGGTTTCCACCGACAGCTTTTCCAGTTCGGGCGCCAGCTCGAAGATGCTGGGACGCTCTCGCTGCACCCCCCGGATAACGGCGGCAATTGCCTTCGGTGCGTTGCTGAGCACAGCCTCGGTTATCTGTTCCGCCAGCACCGGGTCGCTGAACGCGCTGCCCCATGCCGGCAGTTTCTTCATTTCCCCAAGAAAGGCTTCCATTCCTTCCTGGTCAGCGATGTCGGCCAGCTTACCCCACCATTCCCGCCACCACTCGCGGTCCGACGAGCCGGAACCTATGCCCACGGAAATAAGCCCAACACACCGTTCTGGATAGCGCAGGGCAAAATTTAGCGCCACGTTTGCTCCCATGGAGTGCCCGCCGACGATAGCTTTATTTATGTCAAGCGCATCCATTATGCCGCGCATATCCTCCACCATGATATCCTGCGAGTATGCTTCCGGTCGGTCAGGCTTTTCCGAGCGTCCGTGTCCCCTGGCATCGTAGGCAACCACCCGATAGCGGTCCTGGAAAAAGTTAATCACCTTCTCCCAGCCATGCCAGCTTCCCCCCAGCCCATGCGCCCAGACCATGGCCGTTCCTGAACCTCGCTCTTCATAGTGTATTCGCACGCCGTTCACTGTAATATCTGGCATCTACTGAGCCTCCTTTTCGGTATCCGTATATTATATAACACGCCTCGTTCTGAATAACAGCCGAACAGTGCGTGAAATTTACGGAAATGCTATAATAGTCTTACTTTTATACTGGAGGTGAGACTATGACAACCAAGATGAATTTTAACGGAGTTATCCCGGCAATGCTGACCCCTTTTACCGAAAGCGGTGATTTGGACCTCGATGGACTGAAGAAGAACGTAGACTTCCTGATTAAAAACGGCGTCATCCAGATAATGTGCCTGGGCAGCACCGGTGAGGTTGCCACTCTGACACGTCAGGAGTGTGTGCAGGTAATCGAGGCAACGGTAAAGGCAGCGGATAGCAGGGTTCCAGTCATGGCTGGTACTGGCGCCCCGGGCACCAGAGAGGTCATCGAACGCTCAAAAGAAGCCAGAAGTGCCGGCGCCGATTCGGTCATGATTGTCACTCCGTTTTACGAGATACCCAATCAGGAAGGTCTGTATAAACACTATGTCTCCATCGCAGAAGCAGTGGATATCCCCATCTGCCTTTACAACATTCCGCCGCACACCCAGGTTGAGATTGCACCCGAGACACTTGAGAAGCTGGCCGATATCGATAACATCGCCGCGCTAAAAGACAGCAGCGGCAACCTGAGCTATTTTGCCGAGGTGCTGCGACGGGTCGGCGACAAGATGGCGATTCTGACCGGCGGCGACGATATTGCCTTGCCCTGCTTTGCCCTCGGCTGCCACGGCGCCATACTGGCACTGGCCAACATCGCACCGCGCATGGTGGTCGACCTCTTCCAGGCTGTCCAGCAGAAAGAAAGCCAAAAAACGCTGGATATCTTTTTCAAGCTGCTGCCCATTTCCCGCGCCATAAGTGTCGCCCAGAATTTCCCCGCCCCGGTGAAAGAAGCGGTCACCATGCTCGGCAGACCGGCCGGACCCGCCCGCAGCCCCATAGTGCCGCCGGGCAACGCGGAAAAAGCCGAGATTAAGAAAGCGCTGCAGTACGCTGGACTATTATAGAAAAGAGGCAGAATCACTATGAAAATCACCGGTGTTGAAGCCATTGAACTGCGTCTTCCCGACTCATATGCCGGGCCGCGCTTAATTGTCCGCCAGACACTGATTATAAAAGTACATACCGACGAGGGCATTGTCGGCATCGGTGAGGTTGATTCCTGCCCCACGGTGGTCCGGGCCACGGTTAACGCCCCACCAGCTAACAGCCCTATCTCCGGTCTGGCCAGTGTCATCATCGGCGAGAACCCGCTGGAAATCCGCCAGCTCAACGACAGAATGTATGAGGCCAGCTTTGACTACGGCCGGGGCGGCGTCGTCTTCCATACTATCGGCGGCATTGACATCGCCCTCTGGGATATCGCCGGCAAATATTACAACCAGCCGGTGTACCGGCTTCTCGGCGGTCCGTTCCAGACCAGAATACCTGCCTACGCCAGCACCCTTTTCGGCAGTAACGGAAAGGAGACCGCAGAAGAAGGTAAAAAGTGGGCCGGCAAAGGTTTTACCTCAGTCAAGTTCGGCTGGCACCCGATGGGACAGAGCGAAAAGCTTGACCTGGAGCTTGTCGAGGGAGCGAGGCGGGGCATCGGCGATAACCGCAACCTGCTGGTTGACGCCGGCTGTTGCTGGGACACCGCCACCGCCATCAAACGTGCCCAGCAGTTCGAGAACTACAACCTTTTCTGGCTGGAAGAACCTCTCGCCCGGGACAACATTGACGGGTACAGACAATTGAGCACCGTGTCGCGAATACCGATTGCCGCTGGCGAGGGAGAAGCCGGGCGTTATGCCTTTAGAGGGCTGCTTGAGCATGGCGGCATTCACATCGCACAGATTGACCTTGTCCGCAACGGCATCACCGAGACGATGAGGATTGCTGATATGGCAGAGGACCGGGGCTTGAAGGTGGTCAACCACCACTGGAGTTCCGATATCAACCTTGCCGCCAGCCTGCATTTCCTCGCGTCCCGGAAAAGCACCTTCATCCTGGAGTACTGCGTAGCGGAAAGCCCGCTCCGGTGGGAAGTGACCAGGGGAAAAATGGAACTTGATGCCGAAGGTTATGTCCACGTGCCGGAAGGGCCGGGGTTGGGCATCGAATTGAATGAAGAGACGGTAGAACGCTACCGGGTTAATTAACAGAGAAGGGGTATATGATGGAGAAAAAACTTGACGGCAAAGTACAGACGGTGCTGGGACTGATCGATGGTGACGAGCTGGGCCTGACCACGCCTCACGAGCACCTTCTCCTCGACCTGACCGTGCGCTTCAAGCTCATGGAGGGAAGCGTCACCGCCAGGACCATGGCCGAAAAACCGATGACGCCGGATATGGCGGGCTGGATACGGTTTCACCTCTTTGAGAACCGGGACAACCTGCTGCTTGATGATGAAGCGCTGGCAGTCGAGGAGATTACGCGTTTTAAGCTCGCCGGGGGGAAGAGCGTGGTAGACGTTACCAACTGGGGCATCGGGCAGGACCCGCGCGCCATGACCCGCATTGCCCGTACCACCGGCCTTAATATCATCATGGGCACCGGCTATTACACCATGGACTCCGGCTGCGCCGAAGCACTGGCCAAAAAGTCGGAGGATGAGATTTGCCAGGAAATCATCAATGATATCACCGCCGGTACCGACGGTATCTGCGCCGGTATAATCGGCGAAATCGGGGCTGACTCCTGGCCGCTTCACGATATCGAGATAAAATCACTGCGGGGGTCGGTTAAAGCCCAAAAGGCCACCGGCGCCGGGCTGACCATCCACCCCGGCCGCTTTGACGAGTCACCGCTTCAAATCGTTGATATCGTTAAAAAAGCCGGTGCCGATATGGGCCGGGTGGTCATCGAGCATATCGACCGCACCGCCTACACCTTCGACACCATGGTGGAAATCGCCAAGGCCGGGTGCTACCTTGAATTCGATTGCTTCTCCATGGAGGGCTACTACCCCAAGCGCTACGGCATGTTCGATATTCCCAATGATGCCCAGCGCGTCAACTATATCATCCGGCTTATCGAACTGGGCTACCTGAACCAGATACTCATTGCCACGGACACGGCCATGAAATATCGGCTGACGGCCTACGGCGGCCCGGGCTATGCCCATATCCCGGAAAATGTCATCCCCTGGATGCGCGCCAAGGGCATGTCTGAAGAAACCGTCCGTGCCATTTCCGAGGAGAACCCGAAGCGACTTCTGACCTTCGTTGCACCGTCGCGGTAACGGGCATTATTTGATTTCGGCTTCTACCGGATACATCACAGGTAAGGCGAGGTTAAGGGCAGCTTCACTCCGAACTGCCCGGTAAATCTTTGCCTCATCTTCCGGTAGAATTCGATACATTCCTTATTAGGCTTCCCGGAGGCGATGTCGAAATAGTCCGGCAATTTATTACCGAGCGGCGGGTCTTTCAGATTAGCCTCGTAATTCCCTATCAGCTTCGCCACTATCGTATTTGCTTCTTTCCGGCTCATGCCCGCGGACGCATGGGCTACGGCATTGGCGAAAATATTCTCCAGGGGGTCGCTGTAATCTTCCATGGTGCCCCTTGAGGGAGGTCCCACCTCAACGGAACCGCCGGATACCACCGTCGCCATCACCCAGGCAGTGAATTCATCGTAGCACATTTCGGTCATCGGTCCGGCCGAGGTATAGCCAGGGGCAACTATGGGCAGCGGGCTGTTCCGGGTAGCTGCCTGAATCGCCAGGCTCCGGGCCCAGATAACTTCCCGATTAGACGTCGTGCCGCCTTCAACGGGGACTGCCAGCGGGTGCTGCACCACGCCGCGTGTAACGAGAATGTCCACCGGATTGTAGGCGGCGCACACCACCGCCACCCCCACCGGGCCACCGGCAAATCCGCCCAGAATCACGCCATTTTCGGCGAAAGTCAGATTCCCCACTGCCCGGCAGTAAGCTACTTTGTTCAAAGCATCGAAGTCAACTTTCAGTTCATGAATGGTGCCGATTTCCAGAGCATCCGTCTTGGGGTTGCCGAAGGCATGACCGGCGATATGCTCCGTCGCCCGCACCGCCGATGCCACCTCGTTGACCACAGGCATCCCCGGACGCCCGGCGCGGCGCAGCGCCTCACGCACCAGAAGCACCGTCCTGATGGCGCCTTCCACGCCCCGTGGACTGCCGGCCACCAGGTCTCGGCCGTCCAGATTGGTAAGGCACGGCGCGGTGATGCCGCAGGACAGAGGGTCCTCGGCATAGGCCTTCACGACATTAATCAGGTTCCACTCAGTGGAAACCGGTCCGGCTCCGCAGCCGGAGCACCAGGGAAGCGTCTTATCCTCGGGAACACGCCTCGGCATCAACCGGGCATCTCTACCATCCCCGAAAACCACATTGCGCGGGGCCGACTCAAGCGCACCCTCTATCTCCTCCCGCGTGAACAGGATGCGCCTCTCCGTATCCAGGCAGTAGACGCCGGTCTCGACCAGAAACTCCATGCCGGCTTCCCAAACGCGGTCAGCCAGGTTGTCATCAGAGGGCACCGGGTTCTGCGGGTCATATTTAATGCCGTACTTCTCAATTATCTTGCGCAAATTGGGCACGAAAATGTCAAGGTCGAAGTCGCGTTCCGTGCAAATCGGCCCGGTTAACGCCCTCTCCACAACCGTATCAAAGCTGAGCATAATTCGTCTCCTTCATTTTATTTCTACTCTGCCTGATTAACCCCTCAGCACTATTGAAATCAAAGGTAAGGCGAGGCACTGGTCAGCCGAATGCCAAACTGGTCAGCCAACTCTCGCCTGACCTCCCGGTAAAGCTCAAGAAACTCCGGCTTCGGCTTTCCGGTTACGGGGTCGCAGCATTCCTGGTATTTCTGTCCGACGGGAGGCTCACGGAGCTGTGATTCATATTTCTCCAGCAGAGCCTTCACGATGCCATCGGCTTCCCGGCGGCTCATGCCGGCCACAGCGTGAGCTACCTCGCTGGCCAGGAGAGGCTCCACCGGGCTGGTGTAGTCAAGAGCGGTACCTCTTGCCGATGCCCCCACCTCAACCGAACCACCGGAAACCACCGAGGCAATAACCCAGGCGCAGTGTTCATAGAAGAGCATCTTGGTCATCGGGCCTGCCGCGGAATAGCCCACATTTACCACCGGCAGGGAGCTGTTGCGGGTAATGGCCTGATTGGCCACGCTGCGCGGCCAGAGAGTGTCCCGTGCCGAGGTAACACCGAGGTCAAAATGAGTCGGGAAGGGGTGCTGTATGGCGCCGCGCAGAAGCAGCAGGTCCACCGGATTGTAGGCGGCCGTCACTACCGCCACGCCGGCCGGTCCGCCGGCCAGTCCGCCCAGTATAACCCCGTTCTCGGCAAAAATCAGGTTCCCGGCAGCCAGCGAATAGGCTATCTTGTTCATGGTGTCAAAATCGACCTTCATTTCGTGGATGGTACCAATTTCAAGCGCGTCCGTCTGGCGGATGCCAAAGTGGCTGGCAGCGATATGTTCCTGTGCCCTGGCCGCTGTGGTAACGCCATTGACGATGGGCATCCCCGGTCGTCCGGCACGGCGCATGCCCTCGCGCGTCAGCAGCACCGCCCTGATGGCGCCCTCTATCCCCAGAGGACTGCCGCCAACAATCGACTGTCCATCTACACTGGTGAGGCAGGGTATGGTAATCCCATCCCCCAATGGATTTTCAGCGTGCGCCTTTACCAGATTGAGATAGTGCAACTCCGATGAAAGCGGCGATGAGGTCGGTCCAACCGAACACCACGGCAATGTCGTATCTTCGGGGACACGCCTGGGCATGACCCGGGCATCCCGGCCCTCGCCAAAGACGCGACCGCGCGGGCCTGATGCCAGCGCGCCTTCTATTTCTTCACGGCTAAAGATAATCCGCCGTTCGGTATCAACGCAGTAAACTCCGGTCTCGATAAGGAATTCCATTCCCGCCTGCCAGACCCTGTCCGCAAGGTCATCATCAGCCGGCACCGGGTTCTGCGGGTCATATTTAATACCGTACTTCTCCACCGCCTTGCGCAAATTGGGCACGAAGATACTGAGTTCAAAATCCCGTTCCGTGCAGATGGGGCCGGTAAGGGCCCTCTCCACGACCGTCCCGAAACTAATCATATATCCGGCTCCTTTCTATTTCTGTGCTACCGCTTTCAATGCCAGAGTGGTCGCATCACCGGCGGTTCTGCCGTATCCGTCAGCACCGATATTGTCCGCCCACTCCTGGGTGGTCGAGCCGCCGCCGACCAGTACACAGTACTTGCCACGCGCGCCACGCGCCTCAAGGTGCTCGATAATGCTCTTCTGCTGCGGGATGGTGGTGCTCATCAGCGCCGAAACGGCAATGATATCGGCACTTACTTCCTCCGCTTTGATGACAAAGGCAGAGGCGGTAACATCAACGCCGAGGTCGAAGACCTCGAAGCCGCTCATCTTTAACAACGCCCCGACAATGTTTTTCCCGATGGAGTGGATATCCCCCTTCACCGTGCCGATGACCACCCGCCCCGTTTTCTTCAGCTCGCTCCCTGATTCCAGCAGTTTCGGCTCCAGAATCTGCATCGCGCCCTCCCATGCCTCCGCCGCCATCATCATTTCCGGCAGATATATCTCATACCGGGCGAATCGTTCGCCCACCTCTTTCATACCGGGCGACATCCCTTTTTCAATGATGTCCGAGGGCGTGACACCCTCTTTCAGAGCATCACCAACCCCCTGCTCCAGACCGCTCTTGTCGCCGGCGATAAGGGCATTGTTCAACTTTTCAAAAATAGACTTGTCTGACATTGCATGCTCCTTTCTTATTATCGATATCAGAACATACCTTCCCTCTTCAGGCTCAGGTATTTCCGGTCTCCAATGATAACATGGTCCAGCACATCGATGCCCATAATCTCACCTGCCTCGGCAAGGCGTTTGGTCAAGCTGATGTCATCCTCGGAGGCTTCCGGGTCACCGGAAGGGTGGTTATGGGCAAAGATTACTGAAGCTGCGCTGGCAGAAATCGCCTCTTTGAACACCTCTCGGGGATGGACAATGCTGCTGTCCAGGCTGCCGACCGATATCTCAGCTATTCTTATCAGCTGACTCCTGGTATCCAGCAGAAGAGCCAGAAAATATTCCTTCTTCTTGCTTTTCAGGCGACTGCGAACCTGCGCCACGACGTCTTCCGGTGTCTTGACCACCTCTCTCTTTTCGCTATCATGGTAATCTTCAAGCCGGCTGGTCAATTCAAAAACGGCTCTTATCTGCGCCGCCTTGGCGAGGCCGATTCCCCTGACCCCGGACAGCTCCTCAAGTGAAGCGCTGGCAATTCCCTTGAGGCTGCCGAACTGGCTTAAAAGCCTCTGGGCGGTTACCATCACTGACTCGCCGGAAATGCCCCGGCCCAGAATAACCGCCAGAATCTCCTGGGCGGAAAGCGCCTCGGCGCCGAACTTCTGCAGCCGTTCTCTCGGTCGCTCCGAAGCCGGCAGGTCATGGATGGTGAACGACTTTTTTACCTTGCTTTCCTCAATTTTCATTTTATACAGGACGGGCTTACCTCTTAATATAGCTGAGCCAGAGCTCGTTCAAACCATCCATATCAAATTCATATACTTCCCGCAGGGCTTCATCGTAGCCGCTCCCCTCACGAAAGGTATTCAGTAACTCAAGCATCCGACTCTGCCCATAATTGTTAATCAGCAAGTCAACCAGACTGTAGCTCTGGGCATAAGCGAGTACTGATTCCTCGGCATAGGCGGAAAAAGGGCTGGCAAGGCTGCGCACCGTTATCAGCTTATCCTCATTGATAGCCTTGACAATCAGGTTGACGAACACCGGCTCCAGCGGTCCTTCGGCGTACATGGCGAGGCCCTCATCAAGCCAGGTAG
>CAYZOI010000056.1:0-9683 GCA_964480145.1 uncultured Dehalococcoidaceae bacterium
ATCCGGGCGGTCCAGAATCACCCTGCGGTCAAAACGACCGGGCCTCAGAAGCGCCGGGTCAAGAATGTCCGGTCGGTTGGAAGCCGCCATGACAATCACGCTGGTACTGGTATCAAAACCATCCATCTCCACTAAAATCTGGTTGAGGGTCTGCTCCCTCTCGTCATGACTGCCACCCAGCCCTGACCCGCGGTGTCGTCCCACCGCGTCAATCTCATCAATGAAGATGATACAGGGCGCATTGCGCTTCGCCTGGTCAAAGAGGTCGCGTACCCTTGAAGCACCAACGCCAACAAACATCTCCACGAATTCACTACCGCTGATCGAGAAGAACGGCACATCAGCTTCGCCGGCTACCGCTCTTGCCATCAATGTCTTGCCCGTGCCCGGAGGACCGACGAGCAATACCCCTTTCGGGATACGCGCACCCAGCGCCTGGAACTTTTCCCTCGATTTAAGGAACTCCACCACTTCCAGCAGTTCCTGCTTGGCTTCTTCCACGCCGGCCACATCGCCAAAGGTTACCGTGGGCCGGTTAGCCGGGAAGAGGCGGGCGCGGCTCCGACCAAAACTCATTGCCTGGTTATTTGCCCCTCTTGCCTGGCGGAAAAGGAAGAACAGCAGACCGCCAAAGATAATAAGCGGCAGGAAATTCAACATCAGGCTGCCCCAGTTGATGCCTGATGACCCTTTGATGTTCACCACGATGCCTTCAAGGTTCAGCCCTTCAATTTCATAGATGCTGGCGTTGCTTTCCTTGAATGCCCGTAGCTCGGTATCATCAGTCGTGGTGATAAGCAACAGGTCGTCCTCCACCGTTATCTCAGTGATTTCCTTGTTCTGCGACATGGCGATTATCTCACTGAGGGGTACTTCCTCAGGTTTGTTCGCCGATGGTAGCAGATAGGAGAACAACGCCACCGCCGCCAACAGGATGGCGATGTAAATAAAGCCACTCCTTTTCCAGTTAGGTTTCACGCTTCACTCCTGACATTAGCTCTATTGAACCATTCTATTATACCATAATATACCATAACGTCTTTAGCTGCTGGCAACTACAGGCCATTATAGGCCGCCTGCAGCCGTAGCGCATCTTCCTCAAGGTTTGGACTTTCACATATCAGCATACCTTTGACATTGTAATCCTTCAGTACGCCGAGCAGTTCGGTATACTTGAAATCAGACTCTTCCAGATTGAGGTGGTTTAGTTCGCCCTTTTGACCGTAGTTAATACCGGAAACATGAATATGCATGTTTCCCAGCGCCTCCTCTCCCAGACGCTGCCTCAACTGGAGCAGGACGGCCTCAAATTCGAGATAGGAATTGAATTTCCCGGTACGGGCGTGCCCGTGAGAAAAGTCGAGGCAGAGTGATACCCCTTTAAGTCCGGCACTGAGATTCACCAGCTCCTCAATGGTGCCAAATTGGCTGCTTTTCCCGGTTACTTCCGGCCTGATACATATCTGAATCTTCTCGCGCTCAAGCTGGCTCAGTACTTCACCAAGGTGTTGCTTCACCGTCTCATAGACGATTTCCGGCGGCTGCCCCATGTAAAATGCGGGATGGAAAACCACGCTTTCCGCATGACAGAGGGCAGCGATGCGCGCTGCCTGCAAAATACGGCCCTGGCTGGCCCTTACCTTTTCGATATCCTGCGCATTCAGGTTTATATAATAGGGAGCGTGGGCCGACAATCTCACCCCGGTTCGGACTGCCACCTCACCAACCAGCCGGGCTGCCATCTCCCCCATCTTCACTCCCCACACAAACTCAATCTCCATGCATCCCAGCCCCAGCTCCGCAATGCGCTCAACGCCGCCAACGGTTGAGGGTGGCCAGGTACTGCGAGGAGCTCCCGCCGTTCCGAAGAGCAAGCCGGTCATTCTCGTTCCATCCCCCAAAATCACCGAGCCAGCGGACAGATTCGAACTGTCGACCGGCGGTTTACGAAACCGCTGCTCTACCCCTGAGCTACGCTGGCCCAACCCTATTATAGCTAATGAGACTGGTTTTGAACAGCAGTTTCACAAGGTACTTCACGTTACTCGGATACAGTGGTAGGCCGCTATTGAATTAGATTTAGCCTGAACTTAGTATATTGTTCAAAAGCATTCAGATTCTGTAGAAACAGGCTTTTCAATTCCTGATTGAGAAAAGGGTTGGGCTTAGGTGGTACAACTTCCTTCCACCAACGGTGACTGATATAGATTAGCCCTATGGGGGTGCAGTTACTAACGAGATTTGCAAATGAAGCTACTATAGTGTTGCTAAAAACCTCCCGTTCTGGGTGAACCAAATACACATAATCAAAGATACTAGCGGTAGAGGCAAGTTTTTCATCGTTGGGCGAACTGACCGGATTAACGAGGTAGCTTAAAGCTTGGTCTAATCCATCATAGAAAGTGAAAGGTTTCATCCCTTTATAGCTGGAAACACGTCTTCGTGTGGGGATTACTCTAGTATAATCCATAGACTTTCCAGCTCTTTGCAGCCCTTTCAGCTCATAACCCACCACAGAGTTATCAGCTCTAACTTCAAGTATGTCTATATCAGGAATGAAGTTGAATAAGCCAGAAGCACTGATAACCTTACTTGTTCTTACTGCTTTGAAAATACGGCTATCTTTATTTCTTCGGCCAATCATAAAGGCTGATAAGACAAAAATAGCATCTTCGGTGAGAGGAAGTTGGCGACTTATGATTCTGTTGTAAGTCTGTCTCAGATGTTCGTTTGGGTCTACCCAGTTTCCAAACGCTCCAGTTCCTATTTTAGTTACTCTACGACCCATAATGGAGATTATATACTGGCAGCGTGCGAGCTACAAGCTTCCGTTAAAGACTTCAGTTTGTTTGACACATGAGAAAGGGCAATGCTATGATTTTTATTTGATAGTCACGTTCAATTAATTATTAGAAAAGAGTGCGGTCATGATTAACGATCTGGTCTACGAACTGGTCCAGATTCCCGGTCCCATCGGCTTTGAAGGTCGGGTAGCCAATCGGCTCCAGGAGCTGCTTAAAGACCACGTTGATGAGATTTACATTGATAAGATAGGTAATCTCATCGCCAGGAAGAAAGGGGCGGAGGGAAAGCATTCGCTGGCGCTGGTAGCTCATACAGACCAGGTCAGCATGGTGGTGATGAAGGTCGATGAGTTTGTCTGGTTCGACAAGATAGGCTGGATTGATTTCGGCAATCTGCCCGGTACCCCGGTGCTCATACTCGGCGCCGAGCGGGATGTCCCCGGTGTTATCTGCGCTAGCAGCACCGTTGGCAGCCGTGAAACAGGCGCCCTGTGGATAGATGTCGGCAACCGGCAGGAATTCGTCTCGGTGGGTGACCCCATTGTCTTTGACTGTCCGCCGCGCTGGCTTGACGATAGCAAAACGATACTGGCGAGTCACTCCATTGATGACCGGGTGGGCTGCGCCGTCCTCGTCGAGCTAGCCCGAAAACTGACCAGGCCCCCAAAGCACGACATCTATTTCATTGGCTCGGTTCAGGAGGAGATAGGCAGCTTTGGCGTCAGGCATTTTCTACGGCAGGTAACACCCGACTGGTTCATTGCCCTGGACACCGGCTTCGCCCAGGATGCCAGGCCTGACATCCAGCGCACAATCCCGATGCGCACCGGACTGGGCGTGCGCCGACTCGCCTTTACCCAGCCTGCGACCCCCTACCCCGCCAAAGTCAACTTCGCCAGTCCCCGTTTGAACCGGCTGTTGATGGACGCGGCTAAAAAACTGAATATTCCGTTCCACGTTGACGTGAGTACCGGGATTTGGTCCGACCATAACATTGCGTACGAGGTAAACCCGGATATCGAGTCGACTTTCATGTTTGTGGCGGCCCGGAGGTACAGCCACTCCCCAACCGAAGTGGCCGACCTGAGCAACGCCGAACGCGCGGTGGCTGTCCTTCACCAGGCAATTGCCGATATGGGCAGCTGGAACGAGTGAACAGAGGTGGAAAAGACAGGGCTGTTCTGGAAGAGATGTGCCTTTTTTCGAACGCAAAGACTCTTTTCCGGTGGAACTGCCTTACAGGTTAATGATTAATCAGTAGTGTGCTATAACTGTCAGATAGAGCACACGTGGAAAGCATACCGGAGGGAGGTTTTTAACGTGCCGATAGATTCAAACGAAGCGGAAAAGGATGGAATTCTGACTGCTGTCAAACTGATGGCGGTCAGTGTCCGCACCGCCCCTAAAACGAGGGGTCTTGACTCAGTTAAAACGCTTATTCTGCACGAACGGGGTGAGTTGGAAAAGCTGGCCGTAACCATGGAGAAAGTCTCCCGCCAGGACCCGGAAAGGCTCGCCTTCTTCAAACGAAATGCCGAAGATGTCAGGCAATCGTCCGTGGTGCTGGTTATCGGTGTGACCGGTGAGCCAAAACGAATCGAATCGCCACTGAACTGCGGTGCCTGCGGCATAGATTGCCCGGCCATGGTGAAGGCGAAAAAGAGAGACCAGGGCATGATGCGCGGCCCGATGTGCCACATGCAGAGCATCGACCTGGGCATCGCGCTCGGCGTCGCGGTGAAGGCCGCCAGCGACTTCGGCATAGACAACCGCATGATGTACACCATCGGCGCCGCCGCCCGGATAAACAAGCTCATGGATGTCGACCTCGCCATCGGGATTCCGTTCTCGGCGACGGGCAAAAACCTTTATTTCACAGGTCGATAAGCGTACAAACTCAGGTAAAATCATAATCAGATTGCAGGAGGTTATAATGCCCAAGGTTTTTATTACCCGGAGAATCAGTCCGGAGGCCGTTGCTTTGCTCAAGCAGCACGCCGAGGTTGGTGCCTGGCAGGGGGAAGAAGCACTGAGCCGCGAAGAGCTTTTCCGAAACATCGCTGATGCCGACGGCTTAGTTGTCTGGCAGGATAAGGTAGACGGTGAGTTTCTGGGCCATGCGCCAAAAGTAAAGGTAATCGCCCAGCGTGCCATCGGCTTTGACCTGATAGATGCCGAAGAATGCGCCCGGAGAGGCGTCCGGGTGAGCAACGCGCCCAGCGGCGTTGACGACAGCACCGCCGATTTCGCTATAGCCTTGATGCTGGCCTCGGCACGACAGCTCGTGGAAGCAGTCAACACGACCATGAACGGGGGCTGGGAAAGATTCGGCCCCATGGAGAGCCCGTACCTCGGCCATGACGTTTACGAGCAAACACTGGGCATCGTCGGCCTGGGCAGGATAGGCACCAAAGTTGCCCGGCGGGCGCGCGGCTTCGACATGAAGATTCTCTACTACGACGTCGTGCGTAATCCGCTTGAAAAAGAGCTCGGTGTCGAGTATATCCCCGACCTGCATAAAATGCTGGGCATGGCCGACTACGTCACCATCCACGTGCCGCTGAACAATGAGACCAGACACCTGATTGGTGCTAAGGAATTTGCCGCCATGAAACCAACAGCGATACTGGTCAACACTGCCCGGGGAGGACTGGTTGACCCGAAGGCACTGTATGAAGCTCTGAAGAGCAAAAAGATACACGCTGCGGCAATTGATGTTACCGAGGTGGAGCCAATAGAGCCCGATGACCCGCTACTCACGCTGGACAACATCATCATCGCCCCACACATCGCCGGCGCCTCGGCACTGTCACGGGTGAAGATGGACCTGATGGCAGCGGAAAACGTCATTGCGGCAATTGCGGGCAAACCGATGCCCAGCTGCGTCAACTGCCATTTAATAAAATAAGCGGATTACACTGGGAAGGTTGTGTGGCAAGCAAAGTAGGTATAATCGCTAATCCGGCTTCCGGCAAGGACATCAGACGACTTGTCGGCTACGCCAGCATAATGGACAACAACGAAAAGACCAATCAGCTGCGCCGGATTATTATGGGCATTGACGCCATCGGGGTTGATGAAATCCTGGTCATGCCCGATTACTACGGCCTCGGCGCGCGGGCCGTGGACGGTATTGGCAGAGAAAAGCTAAACGCCAGGTTCAGCGTACTCGATATGCCGATTAGCTATACCAGTGGAGATTCCACGCGGGCTGCGGAACTGATGGGGGAACAGGAGGTGGGGTGCATTGTTACCCTCGGCGGAGACGGCACCAACCGTGACGTGGCCAAGAAAAGCGGCGATATTCCACTGGTCCCGGTTTCTACCGGCACCAACAATGTCTTTCCCACAATGGTGGAAGCCACAACGGCCGGCATCGCCTCCGGTATAACCGCCCGGAAGTTGGTTGACGGCCAGGATGTAATCAAAACCCAGAAACGCCTCGTCATCATCAACGACGGACGGGAGATTGACATGGCCCTGATTGACGTTGTAGTGTTGAATCAGCTATTCACCGGTGCCCGGGCCATCTGGGAGTTATCGGAAATACGACAGATAATCTGTACCAGAGCCGAACCAATCAATTTAGGCATGACAGCCATCGGAGGGAATATACACCCCATCGGTCCTGATGACGCTCAGGGAATGTACCTCAGACTGGGCAATGGCCACCTCAAAGTAAAAGCAGCCGTGCTGCCCGGCGTTGTCCAGGAAGTTGGAATCGAGGAATGGAAACTGCTTGAACCCGGCGATGAAGTGATGGTGAATCATAAACCCTCGGTTATCGCGCTGGATGGAGAACGAGAGCTCACGGTCAAGGATACCGACGAGGTTAAAATCCGGCTTCAACTTGATGGCCCACCGGTAGTCGACATCGAAAAAACCGTCCGCGCGGCGGCCGAACAGGGCTTCTTCAGAAACTAAATATCAGAGAGGGAAGATATGGCAACGGAAATTAAAATACCTCGCATTGGCATGGCAGTAGCCGATGCCACCATCATTGAATGGAAGTCCAAGGAAGGAGACCGGGTGGAAGAACGCCAGGTTGTGGTGGTTATCGAGACGGAGAAGGTCATGTCTGAAGTTGAATCGCCCGGTCCAGGCCTGCTCCACATAATTATGGGCGAGGGGGAGTTGGCCACGGCCGGCCAGGTAATCGGCATGCTCGCGGAAACTGAGGAAGAGCTGTCCAAAGTGCAGAAAGAGATGCCTGCGGGAAAGCCAGCCGAAGCCGCGAAGACAGCCGAACCGGTGGCCGCTGAGGCGCCAAAGGCCGAGGCAGCACCGCCAAAAGAAGCCGCCACGGCAACGGATGGTGAAGAACGCGTCCGCATCTCGCCGGTGGCCCGGAAGCTGGCCGAGGAACACGCCATTGATATTACCCGGGTGGCCGGTACCGGTCCGAACGGCAGAATTATCCGTGAGGATATCGAAAAAGCAATCGCTGATAAAAAGACGGCACCCGCCCCATCGGCAGCAGCACCGACGGAAACCGCTGGAGAAAGAAGGGTCAAACAGACCATACCGCTTACCGGCATGCGGGGAACCATCGCCGAGCGCATGCACCACAGCCTCGCCATATCGGCCCAGCTCACCGCGATGGGTGAAATCGATATGACGGAGATTGTCTCACTGCGCAACAACCTGGTAGCACAGGAGAACACTCTCGGCACCCGCGTTACCTACACCGACGTCCTCGTCTTCGCCATCGCCCGCATACTCCGCGACCACCCGAAGGTCAACGCCAGCATTGTCGATAACGAAATAAAGGTCTGGGAAGATATCAATGTTGGCGTGGCAACCGCCCTGGAAAACGGCCTCATTGTTCCGGTGGTGAAGCATACCGACCAGAAGTCGCTCGCTGAGATTAGCCAAGAGATAAAGCGGCTGGTCGAAAAGGCAAGGGAGAACAACCTGAGCGCCGATGAAATCACCGGCGGCACCTTTACCCTGACGAATCTGGGTGCTCTGGGCAGCGGCTGGACCTTCGAGACCGCTATCATCAACCAGCCGGAATCGGCAATCCTGCGCGTCGGGGCGATTACCGACCGGGCCGTGGTCAGGGAGGGCCAGATTGTCGCCCGGCCGATTATGACCTACAGTCTGACCTATGACCACCGCGTTATTGACGGTGCCGTGGCAGCCAAGTTCATCTCGAGCCTAGTCAGCGCCCTGGAGAATCCGGCGCTGCTTTTAGCCTGATTACATGATAATTCATTCAAGCGGAGGTGAATCAAAATGGAAAACATGAAAGAAGTAGCTAAAGAATTTGAAGCCAACGTAGCACGCTTTCAAAGGGAGTGGCCCCAGCAGAGGCAGGCGTTCTCCACGCTGTCTCAGGTTATGAAAGCGCCGGGGGCGCTGGAACAGAAATACAAATACCTTATTGCCGTGGGCATTGCCGTTACCGAACACTGTCACTGGTGCATCGCAGCCAACGTGAAGAGTGCCCTGTCCCACGGTGCCACCAAGGAAGAGATCATGGAAGCTGGCTGGGTGGCCGTGCAAATGGGTGGCGGGCCATCTCTGGCCTATTTGCAGCTGGTACAACAGGCGATTGACGACCTGTCAGAATAGAGCCGGCCGGAGCTAAATCAGCTATTTCGTTACTTACCGGAGGTACTTCGTGGAAGCAAGAGATCTGGTCATCATAGGTGGTGGCCCGGCGGGCTACGTGTCGGCAATCAAGGCGGCGCAGCTCGGCGGCAGGGCTACTGTCATTGAGATGGAGGCACTGGGCGGTACCTGCCTCAACCGGGGATGCGTACCGTCAAAAACACTGCTGCACAGCGCCGAGCTCTACGATACTATGAAGAAATCGGAGCAGTTTGGCATCACTGCGCAGAATGTCCGCGCTGACCTGGCTAAAATGCAGGCGCGCAAGAATACAGTTATAAAAACTCACGTATCAGGCGTAGAGAGTTTGCTCAAAGGGAATAAGGTAGAGATAATCGCCGGTCGCGCCAGGTTACTCCCCTCTCTTCAGGTGGAAATCGAGAGCGGAGGAGGACAGAAGCAGGTCATTCAGGCACAGAAGATAATACTGGCTACCGGCGGCAAGCCCATCACCCTGCCCATTCCAGGTGCGGACAGCCCGTCCGGCATCATAAGTGCCGAAAAAATCCTTAACCTGGAAAGCGTCCCGAAAAGCATAATTATGATTGGCGGCGGGGTTATCGGCCTTGAGATGGCCACCATCCTGGCCAAGCTTGGCTGCCAGGTGAGCGTAGTAGAAATGCTGCCCCATATCCTGCCCCTGGAAGACGCCGAACTGACCGCCATACTGGCCAAAGCCCTCCAGGGCGACGGTGTCCAGATTTATGAAGGCACAAAGGTATTAAAGATAGAAGACAGCGCCGGCGGCAAGTCTGCTGCCATCTCGGACGGCAAAACGGAAAGGAAGCTGCAAGCGGAAATGGTCGCCATCGCCGTGGGGTACCGACCGAACACGGATGGCATGGGGCTTGAGGAAGCCGGCATAACGATAACCAAGGGCGCCATTCAAGTTAACGAGCGCATGGAGACCAGCGTCCCCGGTATTTACGCCGCGGGAGATGCCAGCGGCGGCATAATGCTCGCCTACGTGGCTATGGAAGAGGGAATCATCGCCGCCGAGAATGCCATGGGCCAGACCGTTGCTATCGATTACGATGTGGTGCCCAGATTTGCACACAGCCTCATGGAACTGGCCAGCGTCGGCCTCACCGAAGAAGAAGCCAGAGCGCAGGGCAATGAGATAAAAATAGGCAGGTTCCCTTTCGCCGCCAATAGCATCGCCACCATACTGGGGGAGCGGCGTGGCCTGGTTAAAATCATCACCGAGCCGAAGTACGGCCAGATTCTCGGGGTTCATATCCTCGGGCCGCGGGCCACCGAGCT
>CAYZOI010000057.1:0-9471 GCA_964480145.1 uncultured Dehalococcoidaceae bacterium
GCAGGGCGGGATGCGCCGCGGGGCCAATATGGGCATTCTCAACATCGACCATCCGGACATCATGAAGTTCATTACCGCCAAAGAGGACATGACTGCCCTGACCAATTTCAATATATCGGTGGCCGTGACCTCGGAGTTCATGGAGGCAGTGAAGGCGGACACGGATTACAATCTGCTCAGCCCCCGCACCGGAGAGGTTGAGGGCAAACTCAATGCCAAAGAGGTTTTTGACAAGATAGTGGACATGGCCTGGAAAACCGGCGACCCCGGCATTGTCTTCATTGACCGCATCAACCATGATAACCCCACCCCACACCTGGGCAAGATAGAGAGCACCAATCCCTGCGGCGAGCAGCCGTTGCTCCCCTACGAATCCTGCAACCTCGGCTCCATCAACCTGGCCCGGATGCTCAGAGAGGGAGACGGCTCCGTTGAGATTGACTACCCCAAGCTGGCGGAGACCATCAAGACCGCGGTCAGGTTTCTGGACAACGTCATTGACGTGAACAAGTTCCCGCTGCCCCAGATAAAGGAGATGACCCGCAAGACGCGGAAAATCGGTCTCGGTGTCATGGGCTTTGCCGACATGTTAATACAGCTTGACATACCCTATAATTCTGATGAAGCGCTCAACCTCGCCTCTGAAGTCATGAAATTCGTCAGCGATGAGGCAACCCGGGCGTCCGAGGAACTGGGCAAGTAGCGCGGTCTCTTTCCCGCCTTTACGGGCAGCATCTATGACGCCCCAGATGCCCCCCGGGTAAGAAATGCTTCTCGCACCACCATCGCTCCCACCGGCACGCTGAGCATGATTGCCGGCTGTTCCAGCGGCATAGAGCCCCTCTTCGCCCTGAGCTACACCAAGAATATCCTGGATGGGGCGAAAATGGTCGAGGTGAACCCGCATTTTGAAGAAATCGCCCGGGGAAAAGACTTCTACTCCGAAGAGCTGATGCAGAAGCTCGCCGACGGTGCCCACCTTGCCGATATTGAAGGGGTGCCCGACGACGTGAAACCGGCATTCGTCACCGCCCACGAGATTACCCCGGAATGGCACGTGAAGATGCAGGCATCATTCCAGAAGTCAACGGACAACGCCGTCTCCAAGACGGTCAATTTCCCCCGGGAAGCTACCCGGGAAGACGTGGCCAAGGTGTACCGGCTCGCCTATGAGGAAGGCCTCAAAGGAATCACCATCTACCGTGATGGCAGCCGCGACGCGCAGGTTCTGACCACCGGCAAAAGCGAAAAGAAGACCGAGCAAGCTACCGATGAAGCCAGACTGACGCCTCGTAAGCGGGCCAAGGTAAACAGCGGCTTCACGGAAAGGGTTACCACCGGCTGTGGCTATATCTACGTTACGGTTAATTCTGATGAGCACGGCATCTGCGAGGTCTTCTCCCACCTCGGGAAAACGGGCGGCTGTGCCTCGGCACAGCTGGAAGCGACCTGCCGCCTCATATCGCTGGCGCTGAGGTCCGATGTGGACGTCGCCTCTGTCGTCAGGCAGCTGCGCGGTATACGCTGCCCGTCAATTGCCTGGGAGGAGGGTAAATCCATACTCTCCTGCGCCGATGCCATCGCCAGCGTGCTGGAAAAGCATACCACTGGCTATGATGGCAAGCCGAAGCCGGAAGACTACGGCCTGGCCAAGAACCTGGCCGGGCAGTGCCCGGAGTGCAGCAATATGCTCATATATCAGGAAGGCTGCTTTATCTGCGCGGCCTGCGGATATACCAAGTGTTAGTTACCAGGAGGTGGAAATTTGGTTGTTAACAGAGTGAATAGAGATTTCATTGTTCTGGAGGGAATGGAGGCCAGGCGCGTCGGCGAAGGGATTAGAGAACTGCGCCTCCGCTGCGGGCTCTCCCTCGATGAGCTTGCCCGCAAGGCCAGTGTCTCCCGCGACTACCTGAATCGCCTTGAGGAGGGGCAGGAACTGAAAATAGACCGCTCAGTCCTGGATAACCTCAGGCAGGCCAGCAACGGCAGCGGGTAAACTATAGCCCTCTATAATATCTTTAATTAAGGCCAGCATTGTACCTGGTTTAAAAGTCGCTTTTTCTTTAGTGAATCCCTTCCCCCACGGAGGGGATAATTTTTTCAAAGACCAATATTGTTCTTAAAGCGTGCGGAAGCGTGCTGCGAGAAAAGTCACATACATACCCCCCCTGCTGGCTATAAGATGTAATTGATAAGGTGCGGACGGGAAAAGGACTGGGTAATGCGTTTCTCAAATAGAATATATGGCTCGCTCCTGTTACTTCTGGTCATTATGCTGCCGGTTCTGGCCGGTTTTCTAACTTCCTGCCGGCCGGCTGCGGAAACCGAGGTCGCAGTCCAGGCAGAAGGCCTGTGCAATTTACCCATACCGGTACCGGAGACTGAGACAATGAACACGTCAGAAAATGAAACTGTTGCTCTGAAAAAATACGGCATCCCGCCCATTGATGCGGCGGCACCAGACCAGACGATGACGGCCACATTCTCGCTTGGCTGATTCTGGGGCCCTGACTCCCGGTTCGGGAGTCTGCCCGGTGTGATAAGGACGAGAGTCGGCTATGCGGGAGGCAGCAAAGACAACCCCACTTACTATAGCCTTGGCGACCACACGGAGACGCTCCAAATCGACTACGACCCAAATCGCATCACCTACGAGGCACTGCTCGATATTTTCTGGAACAGCCACAATGCAGCGAGGCAGCCTCTCTCTGTCCAGTATAAGTCGGTTATCTTTTACCACGACGAGGAGCAGAAGCGGCTGGCACTCGAGTCGAAGTCACGCCATGAAGCAGAACAGAATATCACCATCCTCACCGAGTTCATACCGTATCCAAGGTTCTATCTCGCCGAGGACTATCATCAAAAGTACTACCTGACTAACGTTCCCGACCTCCTAAAGGAATTAACGGCCGTGTACCCGGATGTCAATGATTTCGTAAATTCCACGGCCGTGGCCCGCGTCAACGGCTATGTTGGCCGCAACGGGAGCCTCGAAAACCTGAAACGGGAGATAGACAGCTACGGCCTTTCCCCGGCGGCAAAGCAACGGCTGCTGGCAATGGCGGCTCCGGAAGACAAATAATCCTCTCTCCTATTCTCCTTCTGCTCCACCCCTTTGACACCCCAATAGGCCAATGATATGATTTATTCAAGGGGGGCGGTCTTAATGGTCAATATTGACCTCTACTTCGTACTTCTCGTCATTTGTTTTCTGTTCTCTGCATTCTTCTCCAGCTCGGAAACGGCCTTTGTTTCCCTGCAGAGAGTAAGGGTTCAGCATCTGGTTGAGAACAATGCCCGGGGCGCGAAACGCGTCGCCCATATGATCACACGCCCGGAGAAGCTGCTATCCACTGTCCTTTTTGGCAACACGCTGGCCAACACTGCTGCCGCTGCCATAGCGACGGCGCTGGCCATTCACTTCTGGGGCGAGCGGGGATTAATCTATGCCACACTCGGACTCACCGCTTTCCTGCTTATCTTCACAGAGACAACACCCAAGACGGTTGCCGTCCAGCATGCGGAGAGGCTGGCCATGTTTTTCGCCCGGCCTCTGTCATTCTTCTCCTGGCTCTTTACACCATTTGTCATCGTCCTCAGCCGGATTGCCATTGGCTTAACCAGACTGTTTGGCGGGAGTACCACCTCGCTGTCACTGGCTCGTCCGGAGGAAATCCGCACCATGATTACCCTCGGCGAAAGGGATGGCACGGTGGAAGAATCCGAGGCTGAGATGCTGCACAAGGTGTTCGACTTCGGCGACCGGCCCGTCCGCGAGGTTATGGTGCCCCGACCCGAGGTCGTCGCTATCGAGCAGGGTGACACTCTTGCCGACTTCCTCATACTCTATGCAGAATCGCCACTCTCCCGCTTCCCCGTCTACCAGGAAAACATGGACAACGTGGTCGGCATCCTCTCTGTCAAGGACGTGCTCATGGCCGAAGCCAAGAACACTATTAGCAGCGAAAGCACCATTGATGAGCTGGTCCGGCCAGCTTACTTCGCCCCGGAGACCAAGCGCATCAACGAGCTCTTCGCCGAAATGCGGGATAAGAACTTCCGCATGTGCGTTGTCGTCGACGAGTACGGCGGCACCGCCGGCATCGTTAGCCTGAGCCGACTGGTTGAGGAAATCGTCGGCGAGGTGGGTGACGAACTGGTGGAAGTGGAAAAGGATTTTGAGGTTATCAACGATTATACCTTTCAGGTTGACGGCAGCATGCGCATCGAGGAAGTGAACCTGGAGATGGAGCTTGACCTGCCCGAAGGTGACTATGAGACGGTAGCCGGTTTCGTCCTGCACCTGCTGGGGCATATCCCGAAGCAGAACGAGCAATTGCGATACAAAGGCCTGAAGCTGGTTATCACCGAGATGCGCGGTCGTAAAATCGAAAAAATCCTGCTCACCAAGGAAAAAACAGATACGAAAAGTCAACCTGACCCGGCAGAATAAAAACGGGAATCCGGCAAATAACGAGATAAGAAAACTATGCATCGTTTGCGTATAAAATACCGTCGTGGTGAAGAAGTAAAATACATTTCTCATCTTGATATCATGCGTCTATGGCAGAGAGCCTTAAACCGTGCTGGCATATCGCTTGCCTATTCCGAAGGATTTCATCCTCACCCCAAAATTTCTCTGGCGGCGCCGCTCGCCATAGGCGTCACCAGCCAGGCGGAACTAATGGATATTACCCTGACCAGGCAGACCTCGCCGCATTTCTTCACGGCAGCGGTAACCCAGCAATTGCCCGCTGGCTTTGAAATTCTCCAGGTCGTCTCAATTGCCGAGACCCTGCCCTCACTGCAGTCGCAGCTTCGCTTCGCTGAATACACCGTGGAGCTGGCAACGGAAAAGGGACAGCCGGAGTTAGCGTCAGCCATTGCTTCTCTCCTCTCCCTTGAAAATCTTCCCTGGCAGCACCAGCGAGACACCGGCCCGCGACATTACGATTTGAGGGCGTTAATCGATGATATATGGCTTCTTGACTGCCAGGACGGCCTCTGCAACGTCGGGATGAGGCTGCGCTGCGACAGCGGCGGCTCGGGAAGGCCCGAACAGGTGTCCGCTGCCCTGGGGTTCACGGACCCCCCCAAATCAGTTCACCGCACGAAACTCATCCTCAAGTCGAATTAAATTACCGGTGGCATCGATGAAACAAAGACACACAGTCGATTTACCCGAGCTGGCCTTTAAGTTTATCATGGCACACCGCCTGATAACGGAGGGGGGTAAAGTGGTGGTGGCGGTCTCAGGTGGTCCCGACTCGGTCTGCCTCCTGCATATTTTACTCGAGCTGCGGGATAAACCGGGTGTCGCGCTGCACGTTGCCCATCTCAACCACCAGCTGCGCGGTGACGAGTCCGACGCTGATGCCAGCTACGTGACCGACCTGGCGCAAAGGCTTGGTTTGCCGGCCACCGTGGAAAAGCGAGATGTGAAAGCCTACCAGAAAAGCAAGCGCCTCTCTCTGGAAGAGGCGGCACGCGAAGTGCGTTATAATTTCCTGGCTGATGTTGCCGAAGCTACCGGAGCCGATGCTGTGGCGGTAGGGCACACCCTCGACGACCATATCGAAACCATCCTGATGCATTTAATCCGGGGCAGCGGCACGCGGGGGCTGAGAGGACTGCAGCCATCCAGCCAGTGGCATTCCGAAAAGGTTGCCCTGAACGTAATCCGGCCGCTGCTGGAAATGAGCCGGGAGGAGACGGTCGCTTACTGCCGCCGCCACCGGTTAAAACCGCGCCTTGATACCTCCAATCTTTCCCTGTCACCGCTGAGGAATAGAATCAGGCAGCAGCTTATTCCTCTTCTCCAGAGCTATAACCCGCAGGTAGGCGATGCCCTGCTCCGCACCGCCCGCATTGCCTCCGACGACCTCGCCGCTCTGGAAGAAATCGCCCTTGAATCGGGCGGCAATATCGTTACCGAACAGGAAAGAACGATAATTCTGGACCGGGAGCGTTTTATCAAGCTGCCGCCCGCCCTGCAACGCCACCTGCTGCGAGCCGCCATGGAAAAGCTGGTTGGCAACCTGATGGATATCGAGAGCCGACATATCGAAGAAGTCATGACCTCGCTGCGCAAGCCGGCAGGGAAAATAATCACCCTGCCCGATGGTCTGGTCTTCGCCATTGAGTATGACCGCTATCTTCTGGGCAGCGACCCCGCAGCCCTGTCACCATTCCCGGATATAGAAAAAGAACATGATTTACAGATACCGGGGGCAACGGTGCTGCCGGGCTGGCGGGTCATAGCCGACATTATTGACCATAAGCAGGTTGCAGATGATGGCGACAGCTATACTGCGCGCTTTGACCTCGACCGGACGGGAGATAAACTGACCGTACGCCCGCGCCGTCCCGGCGACCGTTTTCAGCCTCTGGGCATGAGCCAGCCCAAGAAACTGAACGAATTCATGATTGACAGCAAAATACCCCGGGCCTGGCGGCGGCGCGTGCCAATTGTCTGCGCGCCCGAACAGATTATCTGGGTAGTCGGCTGGCGCATTGACGAACGGGTGAAGGTAACCGAAAACACAAGACAGGTTCTGCGTCTAGAATTCATCAGGATTTGAGTTTTTCACAAACGGGGGTGTCTAAGGTGGGTTTATCCCCCTCTCCTTTGGCCGAGAGGTATGAAAGGTATAACTTTTGTTAAGGTTTTCTCCTTGGTATATTGAGAGTCAAGCTATTATAGGGGAATACTGTAGAGCGAGTAAAGTCAAGGTTCGAGTCCAGTATGGTGGGCCTTGGGCGACAGTTCCCGAACTTTTGTTTGAGAACGCAACAGAGCGGAACTGGAACGGATTGGCTCCGATAAAGAATCATTCACCTTTGAAGCTGAGTCGTATGAAGGTAACCACCTCATGAAAACCGTCATGTTTAACACGTTCATAGAGGATCACGGCATTAAAGCTATGTTCGTGGCCCTCAGGCGCGACGAACACGCCGCTCGAAAAGAAGACGAGTATTTTACCCATAAAGAGGGTAGTTATCTGGTTCCGGAGCACACCAGGATATCTGCCATCCTGCATTTCACGGAGAGGGAGCTTTGGAATACTTGTAAGATATACAATATCCCCTACTGCTCGTTATATGAAATAGGCTATCGTTCCTTGGGTGCCCGGACCACCAGCAATCCTGGCGAGATCGGCATGCCGGCCTGGGAACAAGACCTGGAGAACGTACCGGAAAGAGCGGGCAGAAGGCAGGACAAAGAGAAGCAAATGGCCAGAATGCGGCGTTTAGGTTACATGTAAACTGCGCGAGCTACAGCACGTCGTCCATTTTTGACAGAACATAACCTTGCTCCCTGAACGGTCAGCATTTTAAGCGTGTGGCCTTTTAGAAGGTTGTTAATTTTCTGTAAATTGAATAAACGTTTATACTCATTAAACTAAAACAAAGAGGAGGGTAAAATGAAGCTGAAGGGGAAACGTATCGTCATCCTCATCGCCAATGAGTTTGAGGACATCGAGGCTCTTTACACCACTGTGCGCCTAAGTGAAGAAGGTGCTCAAATCACCGTAGCAACGTTACCGGTGGAAGCTCTCGGGCATTATCACCCCCGACCCTACTTCCCAGATAAGCCCGTCACCGGTAGATTTGGCAGCACTGTTCCCTTCTTTGTGCTGGAGGAGGGCAAGCGCTACTCACATCGCTCCATAAAAGATATACGCGCTGAAGATTACGACGCGGCCATCATTCCCGGTGGTTTTTGCCCAGATTTTCTGCGCATCGATCCAGGAGTCCTGTCATTTATGGCCGATATGTACAGAAAAGGGAAGATTGTAGCGGCTATCTGCCACGGACCCTGGGTTTTTATCTCAACGGATGCAGCGGAAGGGACCGATATACTGAAAGGAAAGAAGGCCTGCGGTTGGCTTGCCATACGCGACGATGTAAAGAATGCGGGTGCGGAATGGGTTGACGCACCGGCGATAAGAGAAGGCAATGTTATCACCGGCCAGTGTCCCGACACTCTACCCGAGTTCTGCCAGGAAATCATCAAAGCGTTGAGCTAACATTTTTGCTAACCAACTTTTTACCACTATAAATGACAAAGGTTTTATTCGCATTTGGTTGGTGATTTGACATTAGTCCTCTCTATGGCTAAACTGTGCCTGTCTTTTGAGGAGGTTTATTATGTCTTTCAATATGCAAAACAAGCCTATGGAAATCACCTGCCCGAACTGTAACAAGAAGATTAAGGAGAAATCGCTTGGTTCAAGAGAAAGCGCAAGTGTCCCCACGGGTGCGGGCTTGTTCTTGATTGTGATGAGGTTGCACGGGGTTTCAAGAATGCAGAGGATTCAGCCAACAAACTCTTGAGGAATTTTCGGGAGATGTCTAGATAGTTCCTCTATTGCTGAACAAAATGGTAAAGTGTCTGCTATTACTTTGCATTCCGTTTCCATATCTTGCCTCCTGTCTCTTTCTAACCCTAAATAACCCAAAGCTGGTTTTTAGCAACCAAATGCAAATAAAACCAATCAGTTTATACTCATTTGATGAGTTGGATACCAACCTGGTTTAATGCTTCACGGATGGCTATCTTCTGCTTTTCTGAGCTAGCTGCCATAGGTGAACGAGGTTGGCCAGCGCTCCGCCCTTGAATCTCCATGGCATACTTTACATTTGCAGGTAGATTATCCCCGTTTATGGCATTCCAGATGATTAGCAGTTTTCGGTGTAAGTCTAGCGCCTTGGCGTGGTCGCTTGATTGCACCGCTTCCCACAGTTGGACGCATAAAGTGGGAACCGTCGTCAGAATAGCGGCTATAGCTCCATGTGCCCCTAGAGAGAAAGAAGGATAGAGGAGGGCGTCAACCGCAGACATGATCACGCCCCGGTCACCTAGGCTGAGAATAAGATCAGCCAGGAGCTTGAGGTCACCAGCACTCTGTTTAACTCCTATGACTCCTTCGGTTTCGGTGATGATTTTCGTCAGTAGACTGGGGGAACAATAGCTCCACGGTACGACATTATATATCATGACAGGCAAGCCGACCTTCTCGACTATTTGAGCGAAGTGCCTCTGCATCATCGTATCATCGGGTTTGAACAGGTAGTGTACTGGCGTTATTTGTAAGGCGGCAACATCCAAGTCGGCAATGGCCTTTCCCTTTTCGATTGCTAGTCGAGTGCTATCAACGATGATTCCGGCGATAATGGGCACTCGACCGCGGGCTTCCTCGATGGCGGCTGCTACCGAGGTTCGCAGTTCCTGCGTGGATAACGTATGTCCCTCACCAGTGCTCCCACCGACGGCTAGGCCATGCACTCCGGCTTTTTCGATGAGGAAACGAACGTCTCTCCGTAAGGCTGCCTCATCCAATTCTTCATTGCTGTCGAAAGGGGTTATTACTGGAGGGGCGATGCCATATATGTCTTTTTTCATGTTACTACCTCCAAATTTTATTCTTGATTATAAAACTCCCGAAAGATTGAATCAAACTAGAA
>CAYZOI010000058.1:0-9395 GCA_964480145.1 uncultured Dehalococcoidaceae bacterium
CGACCTGGCGGAATCGCTGAACACCGGCGTTGTCAGCCAGGTGAATCGCTTTGCTGATATAGAATACGATAACCAGGTGCGCTGGGTATCAAATCTTATTCAGTTCGATGCTGCCGTCAACTTCGGCAATTCCGGGGGACCACTGTTTGATTCCGATGGAGGTGTCATCGGGCTGGTCATTGCCCGCGTCGAGCCTGTAGAAGGCGACGGCATTTACTACGCTGTTTCCTCGAATAAGCTAAAGCGCGTTGCCGACTCTATTATCGCCAATGGCTACTTTGATTACCCGTGGCTGGGGGTTGATATCTCTGATTTAACGCCGCAGCAGGTGCAGGATATGGACCTGGAATCAATCAATGGGGTGCTGGTTAACCGGGTGGTAACTGATAGTCCGGCGGATACGGCCGGAGTTCAGGTCGATGACATCATCATCGCCATCGACGGTACGGAGATTGGAAACCTAGCACTGCTGACGTCATACCTGGGCGAGTATATAAGTCCCGGAGAACCTGCGACACTCACGGTCATCAGGGGCACAGACACGATAGATTTACCGCTGGAAGTCGGGCAGCGAAGCTAATCAAACTCCTTTTTCAACGCCTGGAAGACGTCCTGCGGTCTTTCAATCGGATAATCAACGTTGACTGTTATGAGCAGGGCGTTTTCATGGTGGTCGCCTTTCAGTTCTCCCCGCTCGGTCTTCTTTGGAAGGGTCTGAACGCGAGCTTCTCCGAAGGAGCACATACCGTGGTCCGATATCAGGATAAGTTTGTTCCGCTTGTCTTCCAGGAAGCCGGTATCAAAGAGAATCTCTTTCATTTTTGCATCCAGTTTTTTATACCAGTCCAGAACGAGGTCTTCGCCCCAGTAAAAATGCTGGATACGGTCGAGAAGTGTGTAAACCGCAATAAGCACGTCAGGTTTCTCGGCAAGCAACGCTTTTATTTTCTCGCTAACTCTCTCCAGTTCCTCCTGCCATTCCCTTTCGTTAATTGGCATACCGAATCCAACCGGCCGGAAGTCGACGTTATAAGAATAAGAAGGAGCGATAAAAGGAACGTTGACTGCTTTAACTTTTTTACCTTCTCTGTCTAGAATATCCCAGATGAAGTCAACTTTGATATCTTCTCTTTTTACTAACTCATTATTCAACACAAAGTCATAATGTCCATGTTCATCTGGTGTCTTCCCGCAAAACATGCCACACCAGATAGGTGCTGATTCGGGTTTCTCCTGTAAAACAAGCTCTCCCGCCCGGCCAATTTCAATCAGCTTTTTAAAACACGGCAGTTGCTCCAGGTTGGGTTTTACCACCGTCCAGGTGGCGGCATCTATGCCCAAAACAAAAAACACTTTTTACTCTTCCGTTATGATTACGCCAGCACCGATGTTCTTTTTCCCTCTGGCGAGGATGAACCTGCCCAGTTCCGGTATCTCGGTGAAGTTTTCCACAACCATTGGCTCGGTTTGAAAGATAATGGTCGCGGCTTCATTCTCCCCTATCTGCTCGATATCTTTACCGACTACTTCTCCTGTCTCCGAATCGATTCTCTCCCTTATTTCCACAACCCGGCACCTGGTCTTTTTGGTGCCGCATTTCATTTCAACTTCATCGCCCTTGCTCAGCATGCCTTCGAGGAGAACCACCTCACCCAGAAATCTGGTTACCGCGATTGGTGGGTTCTCCGGCAGCCCGGCAACATCTCCTCTTTTGGATTCACAGTCGATTACAATACCAACGCTGTCCCCGATAACCGCCTCTTCAATTTCTCCCGGGAAAACTCTTATTTTGCCCACTTTTCCCTTGACGCTGGAGGGTTGAAAAACGAGCTCATCACCCTTTTTAAGACTGCCTGACTCCACCCTGCCCACCACAATTTTTTCCGAATCCACATAGTAAACGTCCTGGACGACAAACCGGAGCGATTTTACGCCCGCTTCCTCTGGTGTTATGCCGTCAAGAACCTGAATCAGCGTCGGGCCCTGGTACCACGGCATATTCGTCGATGGCTTGTAGATATTGTCGCCCTCCATGGCTGATATCGGGATAAAAATGCTTTGGGAATACCCCAAAGAAGAAAGAAGTTGCTGCGCATCGGCTTTCACCCGCTCGAATACACTTTCTTTGTAACTCTCCATGTCCATTTTGTTGACCGCGACAATGATATTTTTTATGCCTATCATGTTGACCAGGAAAGCGTGCCGTCGGGTCTGTTCTTGCACTCCATCAGGCGCCGATACCACAAGGACGGCGACCTGAGCATGGCAGGCACCGGTAAGCATGTTTTTGATGAACTCCTTATGACCAGGCACGTCTACTATGGTATAGTAATTTTCTCCTTGCCCTTTGAACAATACCCGGGTAGTATCAATGGTGCGTTCTTCCTGCAATTCTTCCTCGAAAGAATCAAGGAAGTAGGCAAACTCAAATCTCTTTTTATATTCCTCAAGGAGCTTCTGAATCTCGGCCATTCTATCATCGGGTAAAGTTTCCGAGTCATAGAGGAGCCGACCGATAAGCGTTGATTTTCCATGGTCTACGTGTCCTACAATTACCGCGTTTAAGTTCACTTTATCCTCCAGAAAAAAACTTGCTCAGGCCCTCGTACTGGCTACATATAACCCAGAGCGCGGAGCTTCTGCATGGTGAAGGTATTCTCCTTATCCTGAGCTCGACCTGACCTCTCGGCAATCTTGGTCGTTCTCAGCTCCTCGACTATTTCATCGATGGTGGCTGCGTCGGACTCAATGGGCAGGGTACAGGGCTCGCATCCCAGGCTGCGATACCGTTTTCCGTTCTTGGCGAAATACATCGGGTTTATCGGCATATCTTCCTGCTTCACGTATTCCCAGACGTCAAGCTCTCTCCAGTGCAGAATAGGATGGATTCTCATGTGAGTTCCTGCGTCCAAAAGCCCCTGAAACTGGTCCCACATCTCCAGCGGCTGGTCTTTGTAATCCCATTTGAAGTTCCCATCCCGCGGCGAAAAGTATCTTTCTTTAGCCCTTATGCCGTGTTCATCCCGCCTTATGGCCAGAATAAGCGCATCAAAGCCAAACTCTTCCAGACAGCTTCTCAGTGCTTCCGTCTTCAGCCTGGTGCAGCACTCGAATTTTCCACCTTCGGGGCCAACCCCTTCCTTGAGTGCCTCTTCATTCCTGGCTACCACCAGGTCAAATCCCCACTCCTTGGCAAGATCATCGCGAAACTGGTACATCTGCTTGAATTTATGATTGGTGTCAATGTGAATCACCGGAAAAGGAATTTTACCGAAGAATGCCTTGCGGCACAGCCAGAGCATGGCGGTGCTGTCCTTGCCTGTGCTCCAAAGAACCGCCGGTTTCTTAAATTCGGCGTAAGCCTCTCTCACGATGTACAGGCTGCGGTTTTCCAGATCTTTCAAATCCAGCATAAAATCCCTCCTTTAGAATACGAATGTTTTTAACAAAGTGTAGGCGCCAAGCGCTATGGTGGCGAAGCTGATGATAATTTTTAACTTCTCCGAATTTATCTTTCGAACGGTCAGCGCGGCAAATGGGCCGGCAATGAACGCGCCAATGCCAGTGTCATTTCCATAGTGTAGTGACAGGCAATATTAGTCCAGGTATCCCAATGCGCGTAACCGTTTCTTTACCTCTTTTTCCTGCTCACGGTCAATGGCTATTTCTTCGGGCTCTTCTTCCTTTAGCACTTCCTGCAGGACAAAGGTTATATATTCCTCAATGGACCCAAAGTCGGTAGCCCCAGCCCTCTCTTTAACCCGGTCATATAGCTCTGCAGGCAAGTAAACTGCTTTGTCTTCCTTTTCTTTTTTCATGTCTCCTCCTGCAGGTAACCAAGTCTCTTCAATCTTTCCCGCACGGCTTTTATTTCTTCCGCCGTTAGCCGGTCTTCGCTGCTGATTTCGCCACCAGAAGCGACACTGCGCATTACAAAAACAATAAATTCATTGACACTGGAAAACCCGGTACCCGTTATTATTTTTCGCAGCTTCTGATACAGTTCGCGTGGTATTTTAATAGTAACTTTGTTTTCCATAATACTCTTATTATACTATAATAGTAGTGCTATATGTCGGAAATGTCAATACGCCAGCTTGCTTGTGAAGGGGCATTGGGTTATAATTATCGGCAACTGAAAGGGAGGTTTCTGAGTGAAGGCAGTGTTGCTGGCGGCTGGTGCAGGCACTCGATGTTACCCTTTCACCTATCTTGCCCCAAAGATATTTCAACAGGTAGGTGGCATACCGCTCGTGGAATACATGCTTTCCTGGTTTGGCGGGGCACCGGAGATTGACGAACTTTACATCGCAGTACGGGACAATGCCACGGCTGCCACGCTGAAAGACTACGTTGACAAGAGAAAGCAGTATCTTGACCGTATCCTGCGCTTATTCCACAAGCTGGGTTACCATGTTGATTATACCAACCCGGATTTCAACATACAGGTTATCCAGACCAATGGCTGGGGGACCGGCGGAAACCTGCGCTGTGCCCTCGACCAGATGGCGGTTGATAATTCCAGGGAAGACGATTTTCTGGTCTGTTACGCGGACTATATCATAAACCGGAAATTGCCCGATGGTACAATTTCCCTACAAATGAACCTGTCTGACATTATCCAATACCATGAGCGCTGCAGCAATAATATAGGCACTGTGATGACGGTAGCTTTTGTTGTTGTGGAAAGAGAGGAAGCCACCAGGTTCGGCGTTGGCAAGCTCGAGAACCTGAATGGCTGTAAGGTCGTCCGCGGATTTATCGAGAAGCCAAACATTGAGGAAATCGATGAGGAACCGGCGATAAATGCGGGGATAAGCATTATCAAGAGCCAATTCCTCCTTCCCAATATGGATAAACTCTTACCCGGGCAACCGGACACAAGCCTGGAGAAAAACCTGCTGGCGAAATAAGCCATTGATGAGTAACCGATATAGCCTATCCCCCAAACGCCGATTGTTTTTTCACCGCTCAGCAATTTCTCTTTCATCGTCATATTACACCTGCTTATCTTTCATTTTAGAACCCACCAGCTTCAAGAACAACCCTTCATACTGCCCGGCCACCCTGTCCAGCGAGTACTCTGTCATAATTTTAGCCTCTTCCGCTGCCTTGATGCCATTATCGATGACCTGTCTAATTTCTTCCAACGTGTCCACCAGATGCAGATTGGCCGATTTTATTTCGGGAACCCCGCCGACTTTTGTGGCGATAACCGGACGCCCCAGAGCCAGCGCTTCCAGCACTACATTGGGCACCTGCTCGCATATTGAGGATAGGAGCAGCACATCGCATGATTTAATTATCGACAAGGTCTCGTCATGCGATTTGTTCCCCAGTAAAAAAACATCTCCTGCCAGGTTCAGGCGTTGCACCAGCTTTTCGATTCGAGCCCGCTCCGGACCATCTCCAACCAGTACCAGCTTGAACTTCTGCTGCCAGCCGGATAACGCCCTGATTAAGTTATAGACGTTTTTGGTCCGTATCAATGCGCCGACGTGCAGTAGAAACAGTTCGCCATCCCCGATACCCAGACCCTCGCGCACCTTTTTAACGCCCGTTTCCTTTTTCGCCTGGTTAATCGCCGCCGGATCGAGCAGCGTATTGCAGATAACCTCGACATCCGCATTGGTGTAGGCGGATACCCTGTCCGCCGTATCCCGGCACTGCGCCACCAGGATATACTGCCTGGCCAGGCGTATGGTTATAATCTCCGAAAGCATATTGAACAGGGCCAGAAACGGACTGGCCAGCTGGAACCACTTCCGGCCGCAGAAATGGCCCAGCAAAGTAACCGAAGGTATACCTGATTTCCGGGCGATGCAGGTTGCCGGCACCGTTGGAACGTAGCTGAGGTTGTATATTATGTCAACATCTCTTTCCCGCAACCATCTTTTCAGGTATGATTGCAGCTTTAAGGCAAAGGCAAATCTACGCACCAGGTTTCCAGTGGCAAACGGCCGAAATATCTCGATTCCCTCTTTTTCCTCATAATCAGGCTCGCCGTTACGGCGCGCCGTAATAACATGAAGCCGGTGGCCTTTTCGAGTGAGCGCGGCGCATAGCTTCCACAACGATAACTCGGCACCACCGTAAGGATAAAAATGTTCGGACACCAGCAGTATTTTCATTTTTGATTGATAATCCATAGTGCCGCCGCATAAAGGTCAGGCGCGGTGTAATCAGGTGAAGACCCCGGCTCGCTCTCACCAGTATCGAGCGGAAGCAACACGGTACGGCAGCCGGCATTTTGACCAGCCTGAATATCCATCGGTTTGTCTCCCACCATGAAGGACTGCTTGAGGTCGATATCGTGCTCTTTCGCCGCCTGCAGAATCATTTTCGGCTTTGGTTTGCGGCATTCGCAGCTGTCGTCGGGGTGGTGGGGGCAGTAGTAGATGCCATCAATGCGGGCGCCCTCTTCAGTTAATTCCCGCTGCATTTTCTGGTGAATACGGTCGAGCGTGTCTTCATCGAAATAGCCCCGGGCAACGCCGGACTGATTGGTAATCACGATTACCTTATAGCCATATTCATTGAGCAGTTTGATTGCTTTCGCAGTGCTGGGGAATAATTTAAAATCCTCGGGACGGCGGCAATACGATACGTCTATGGCTATCGTCCCGTCCCGGTCAAGAAATACTGCACGGTTAGCCACTGGCGAATTTCTCCTTTTCAGGGATTAAACGACATAGATTATTTTGCTTCCTTCCGGTTCGAAGGAAAATTCCAGAATCGACAGGTCGCTGAGCGCCTTCCTGACCGCCGATTGCTTTGGTTTAGGGCAGTACAGGAGCAGAAAACCACCTCCCCCGGCCCCGAGCACCTTGCCGCCCAGCGCTCCGGCGCCCAATGCTCTTTCATAGCACTTATCAATTTTATCAGTGCTTATGCCGCTGGCCAGCTCTTTCTTCAACTGCCATCCGCGGTGCGGTCGGAGCTACCGTCATCAACCACCACCACCTCATCAGCGAATTGACGCGCCTGCAGGACAACGCTGCCGACATATTTCTCCTCGTTATAAGCCGGCATGCCGACAACTATGACCGGTTTTTCCCTTTTTTCCATTTCTTCGCTGGCCAGAGCGAGAACATTCTGTTACGCTACAAACCCTCTTCCTTGCTGGTAATTATAGCATATGTACAGATAGAGTTGTGCCTTGCCTGAATGTAAATCAGGTACTGGGGCAAATGTCTGATTTACAATGACCCTGTTTTCGGGTAGAATAGCTGATGTCCGGGCGGTTAGCTCAGTGGTTAGAGCGCCTGCTTCACACGCAGGAAGTCACAGGTTCGATCCCTGTACTGCCCACCATTTTTATTTGCTATTTTTTATCCAGAAGGTGACAGTTAACGCAGTTCGGCATGGGTTCACCTTTCAGCCCGGCAATCAGGTTCTGCGCTCCCATAATGCTCATATTTGTGGATGTGGCCAGGGTCTGAGTACCGATATGCGGGAGGACAATCACGTTGTCCAGCTTCAACATCGAGTCATCCGGTGACATCGGCTCCGGGTCGGTAACGTCCAGCGCGGCCGCCAGGATTTGCTTTCGTTTCAGCGCCTCATAGAGTGCTTTCTGGTCCACCACTGCTCCCCGGGCGGTATTGACCAGTATCGCTGTTGGTTTCATAAATGACAGCTCTCTGGCGCCGATTAAATGCCCGGTCTCCTTGCTCATGGGCACGTGAATACTGACAAAATCGGACCGGCTGAGCAAGGTGGGAATATCCTCTACGTATTCGGCTCCGTACTCTGCTTCATCCGGTCGGCGATAACGATTATAATAGAGAACCTTCATGTCAAAGCCCCTGGCTCGCTGCGCCACAGCAGCACCAATCCGCCCCATGCCGATGATGCCGAGCGTTTTACCGTGCACGTCATGGCCTAATATCTCCATTGGACCGAACTCGCGCCATTCACCGTTTTTAACGATATCGGTCATCTCAACGAGTCGACGGGATATGGCCAGCATGAGGGCAAAGGCGAGGTCGGCAGTGCTGCCCGTGACCACGCCGGGGGTATTGCTGACCTTTATACCTCTCTGCGTGGCCGCCTCAACATCTATATTGTTATACCCCACACTCACGTTGGCGATTACTTTCAGTTTCGGAGCTGCGTCCATGGCCGGACCATCTATCGGGTCACCTCCCCACTGCAGAATGCCGTCAACATCGGCGATACGCCTGATGAATTCCTCGCGTGATATACTTTCTATTGGCTCCCAGGCATCAACCTCGGTATATCTTGAGAGCAACTCAATAGCTTCGGGAGCCACCGTTCTGGTAACAAAAACCCTGGGCATTTTTACCCTCCTCAAATCAATATCATTCCGGCGACGACGAAGTATTTCAGATGTTTCTTATCATATCGAAAAATTACCGGGGTTGTCCAGCATTTACCGCCATTATTGCTTGACTAATACCTGATGGGACAGTAGACTAGTCTGGATTCTGGCACACGGTGACACGATGAAGATTATCGGTCTGACTGGTGGCTATGGCAGCGGTAAAAGTACAGTGGCAGAGTTCCTGGCCGAGCTGGGAGCGGCGATCATTGATGCCGATAAGGTGGGGCATGAAGTTTTCAAGCCCGGCACTAAAGCCTGGCGAGAAGTGGTCGGTATCTTTGGCCAGGGAATTATCAGCACTGACGGAACCATCGACCGTCGGAAGCTGGGCAAGATAGTTTTTCGCGACCCTGATGCCAGAGTCCGGCTGAACCATATAATGCATCCCCGTATACGAGAACGAGTGGAAACTCTGATTGAAGAATATGAAAAAGTTGGTGCCGATATAGTCGTTATCGAAGCGCCGCTGCTGCTTGAGGCGGGATGGAAATCAAAGGTCGATGAAGTGTGGGTCACGAGCATCCCACAGGCAACAGTAATCAGCCGACTCAGAGAACAAAAGGGCACACCCGAGTCGGAATCACTGGCCCGCATCAGCGCTCAGTTGAGTGATGAAGAGAGAATCCAGCAGGCAGACGTGGTCATCTATACCGACTGCACCCTTGACGAGCTAAAGGACAGGGTCGTTGAGCTCTGGCTTGAGCTGCGCTCCCGTATTTGACACTCAAGCGGGACAACTGGTATAATGATTCGGTTTTTGAATTTGGAGGTGCACCATTTACGCCATAGTTGAAACCGGAGGCAAACAGTACCGGGTATCTCCGGGCCAGATAATAGAGGTGGAACGACTGAGTACGACTGAAGGCAGCAGTGTGGAGCTGGACAAAGTCCTGTGCATCGCCGATGGTGACAAAGTCACACTGGGCGCGCCAACGATTGAAGGGGCCAAGGTAATTGCCACTTCTCAGGGAGAGGCAAAGGGCGACAAGGTCGTTGTCTTCAGATATAAGCCGAAAGTCCGCTACAGTATCAAGACGGGGCATCGACA
>CAYZOI010000059.1:0-9040 GCA_964480145.1 uncultured Dehalococcoidaceae bacterium
AAGGGGCCGATCTATATTTATTAGATTAGCCCCTCTGTCCTTTTACCTGAGAGATCGCCCGTTATTATCGGGTTGCCCCTTCGGTGTCCTTCAGACGAAGGACTCTCCAGAGGTATTACCTTCGGCAGTCCTTTTGCCTGAGAGTTTCACCCTTCCTTTGGAAGGATTTTCCCCTTCGGCTCCCTTGCGGGTCTCTCCTGCCAATATGTGGTAGCAGGTTAGCATACATCAGGGACACTGTCAAGATTCGCAGGGGAAAGAATAACGGTAAGAGATGGCCTTTGACATAAAGATTGTATTTGTGTAGCATTGTGTTGACGGATGAAATGCCAATTCACGGCAGTCTAGAGAAACAGGCAGCTTATGAAGATACTGGTTACCGACTCGATAGCAGCACAGGGCACTGATATCCTACGACAGCACGTCGAGGTTGATGTGAAGAAGAGTATTACGTCGGCGGGACTGCGGTCGATTATCGGAGATTATGATGCCCTGATTGTGCGCGGCCAGACGAAGGTCACCGCCGATATTATCGAAGCCGCGGGAAAACTGCAGATTATTGGTCGGGCGGGAGTCGGGGTGGATAATATTGACGTGGACGCAGCCACCCGCCGCGGCATCATTGTGGTTAACTCTCCGGAAGGAAACATTGTCTCCACGGCGGAACACACCATTGCCATGCTGCTGGCCCTGGCACGCCGCATTCCTCAGGCACACGGGCTTCTTCATGCCGGAGTGTGGAGTCGCGATTTCAAGGGAGCGGAAATCCGTAACAAGGTACTGGGCATCATCGGTCTGGGACGGGTGGGCACCGAGGTAGCCGATATGGCTAAAGGACTGCGTATGGAGGTTATCGCCTACGACCCCATGGTCACGGAAAGCCGGGCGGAGAGACTGGGGGTACGTCTGGTTGAGATGGAAACGCTGTTGAAAGCGTCCGATTTTATCACCGTACACGTGCCTCTGAATACGAATACCCGGGGGTTGATTAGCTACGATGAGCTGAAACTGGTCAAGCCGACGTCAATGCTCATCAACTGCGCCCGGGGCGGCGTCGTGGATGAGAGAGCCCTCTATGATGCGCTCGACCAGGAAAAACTGGCCGGTGCCGCGATAGATGTCTTCAGCAAGGAACCGGCGCAGGACAATATACTGCTCCAGAGTGACAAAGTAATCACTACGCCTCATCTGGCGGCTTCAACATCCGAGGCAGAGGCGAGCGCCAGCATTGATATCGCTGAGCAGGTGGTTGACGTTCTGCAGGGACGCCCTCCCAAGTCTCCGGTCAACGCGCCAATAATTCCAGCGGAAGCGATGTCGGTGCTTGGGCCATATATCCAGGTCGGGACGACCATTGGCATGATTGTCGTGCAGTTGCTGGAGGGACACCCGAACTCGCTCAGCATTCGTTACCAGGGTGATATTGCCAGGGAGGACACCAGCCCCATAAAGGTGGCGGTGCTTGCCGGTCTGTTGAACGGGCTCACGGAAGAGCGGGTGAATATGGTCAATGCCGATATCATTGCCGAAAGCCGCGGGTTAAACGTTACCGAGCAAAAAGAGGTTACCTGTGAAAATTACGCCAATATGCTGACGGTGGAGGTTAACACCAGAGCGGGGAAGACGCTTGTTGCCGGGTCGTCACTGCGGGGCCGAACGCACCTGACACAGATGGGCAACTACTGGCTGGAGATAGAGCCAACCGGCAGCTATATGATGTTCACCGAACATAAAGACCGCCCCGGAATGATAGGAGTGGTGGGTACCATTATCGGTAATGCGGGTCTCAATATCAGCCAGATGCAGGTTAGCCGGGAAGTACACCGTGGCGGCGGCGCGATGATGGTGCTCTGCCTGGATGACCCGATAACTGAGGAATGTTACCAGCAGATATGCGCCATACCGGATATGCACAAAGTGCTCATCGTGAAGCTGAATAAGTAGCTGGGTAAATGCATAATGGCGTGCTTGTAAATTTCCGACGGTTTATATTAAACTTGATAAACCAGTTCCATATTATAGGAACGTTCAAACAGGAGGCAGATGGAATGAAACAGTCAACGGTTAATAGCGCTCAATCTGAATTGGACAAACTTATTGCTACCGCCAAGGAATACGTATGGCCGGCTTTCGGCAGGGACGCTACTTTTTTTGACCTCCCTTTATCCCTTATCAGCGCCGGAGAAGGAAATTACGTAATTGATAGCTTTGGCAACCGTTTGCTGGAGACAAACTCATGTGGTGCGGCGGCTTCCCTTGGCTTCAATCACCCGGTGCTCATGGAAGTGATGAAGCAGCAGATGGAGAAGATAGTCGTCACCACTCCCAATCTGTTTGCCCCCACGGAGCCGGTGGTCTGGCTTTCGGAGAAACTGGCCCAGATATCGCCGGGCAGTTTGAAATATACCATGTACAGCAGCAACGGCAGTGATGCCAACGAGACTGCGCTCAAGGTTGCCCGTCACTACTGGAAGATTAAGGGCCATGCCACGAAGTACAAGGTCATCCACCGCTACCCCGGCGACTACCATGGCATGAGCATGAGCGCGGCCAGTGCCAGCGGCCATATCTTTCGGCGGACTCCGTTTGAGCCGCTAATGGCCGGTTTCGTTGCCATCCACGCCCCGAACTGCTATCGCTGCCCGTATAACCTGACCCATCCCGAATGCAATCTGCTTTGCGCCGAGGAGCTGGGCAAGGTTATCGAGTTTGAAGACCCATCGACCGTAGCCGGTTTCATCACTGAGTCAACCAATACCGGGCTGGGAATCATTCCGCCGCCTCCGGGATATATGAAGCGTGTTCGAGAGATATGCGACCAGTATGAGATTCTGCTCATTTGCGACGAAGTAATCACCGGGTTTGCCCGCAGCGGTTTCTGGTTTGAGTGCGAAAAGCATGGCATTGTGCCCGATATGCTGGCCCTGGGCAAGAACGTCTCGTGGGGCTGCGGTGCGCTGGCGGCCACGCACGTGAAGAGCGAGATTGCCGAAGCCTTTACGGGTAAGAACACTTTCCAGCATGGATATACCTTCGGCGGCACCGGTTACCTGGCCGCTGCTGGACTAGCCGGTATCGAGTACGTGGAAGAGCACAACCTGTTGGCCCGGGCCAGGGAAATCGGCGAAATCATGGGCAAAGAGCTCGGTGCCATCAAGGATAAGTCAGCCGTGGTGGGTGATGTCCGTTCCAACGCCGGCCTGATTGCGGTTGAGCTGGTTAAAGATAAAGCCACCAAGGAGCTGTTCTCTGACCGTGCGGCTGTGGCCGGCCTTATCGGCAAGGTGAGCCGGGAAAACGGGGTGCTCTTAAGCTGCTCGACCTGGTACGGAGATATCCTCTGGATGATGGTCTCGCTGACCATGACCAATGATGAGCTGGGCATGGTGGTAAATGCGGTCGATAAAGCGGTCGCCGCGGTGGAAAAACAGTTCGCTTAAGCGGATTCTGATACGAAAAAAAATGGCGTCCCCTGCAGCAGTTGAGTCGGGGGACGCTACGTATTTTTATCGTCGTTCTGGCGCTTTTTCACCAGCAGCCGCTGTTGGGTGGAGATTATCTGTCTCAGGGATTGGATTCGATTCTTGATATCCTGGGCTATGGCTTCATCAGCCAGTAGTTGCTTCAACCTCGATTGGTCAAGCCCGGTTACCCCTTCCCATAAACCCTCTGGCTCAAGGAAGGCCCTGACCTCCTCTTCATTGTAACCGGTAATATCCACGAGCTGGTAGGTGATTTCATTCTCCGTGCCGTAAACACGTTTCATATCTTCGGCTTCGCAGTAGTCGATTATTTCCTGCCGCAGTGTCGCCAGTTCTTCTTGGAGAGCTTTGATTTGCGCCTGGAGTGATGCGTACCGTTCCACCTCATCGCCTCCGATAGCGATGGGCTGCGCCTCGGCGACGGCCGTTTCAGAAGTACTTTCGTGGTATTGATGGCGATAGTACGGGCAGTGCTCGGGAAAATCACAGGGGCAGTAGTCATTTTCTGTGGCGGGGAAAATCTGCTGGTTAATCTTATCGGCCACGTCGAGAACCAGCTGCCTGGCATCGTTGAGTTGTATTTGCCCGCGACTGGGGCAGCTGACTGGGGTGTTTGACCTCATATGGTACAGAGTCAGCCTTTCTACTGGAAGCTGCCAGAGTTGCTCGGCGGCGAGCTGATAAAGGGTTAACTGGAGGTCTTTCTCCAGGTAATCAGTGGTGAACAACTCTTTGTTCGTTTTGTAGTCAACGATGGATAAGCCACCGCTTTCCAGCTTATCCACCCGGTCGATAAACCCCCTAAATTTAACGTCACCGACGTCGATGTAAAACAGCTTCTCCACGGCCAGTGGCATCTGGAAATCGCGACGGTGGATTTCCCAGAACGCGGTCAGTATCTCTCTGCCATAGGCTTTATAGTTGGCTTCCTCTTCGGTGGACTCATAACCTGCAGAGCGCCAGTTCTGTTCGTAGAACTGCAGCAGTTCTTCTAAAGTGGGTGGTGGCGGGACCCTCACGCGGAAGAAAAATTCGGTGCAGAGGTGCATGGTCGAGCCGAAGCTGAAATACCATTTGTATTTTGGCTTCAGACCATCAATATACTGTAGCTTATAGCAGAGAGGACACGCCTGATATAAGGAGATTTGAGTAAAACTCAGCGGTTTGATATTTCTTCTCCCTTTACTAACGTTCTATTCCAGAACTCTAATTAGAATTATAAGGCCGAAGCAGGCGCTTGTCCAAGAGCTCGTGATATGCCCGACAAAATAATTAGACACAAATTGAAACCCGTTGTAAAATTGAAATAATGGAAAATATGTCGGTTGCCGTTGCCTTTACGGCGGGATTGCTGTCTTTTCTGTCGCCGTGTGTGTTACCGCTGGTCCCGGTCTATCTGACCAGCCTGGTTGGGCCGGAGTTGTTCAATGCACGGAGCGCTGGCAGGCGCCTGCCGACGTTTCTCCACTCACTCAGCTTTGTCCTCGGCTTTTCGCTGGTTTTCACTACCATGGGGGCTATTGCCGGACTGACCGGCTTTGCTATCAACCCGAGCCTTGCCCTGCTCAATAAAATTTCCGGCTCCCTGCTTATTGCTTTCGGCCTCTTTTTGCTGGCGGCCCTTAAAATACCCTGGCTCAATTACGAAAGGCGCCTGAACCCGTCAATGGGAAATACCACGGGCTACCTCCGCTCCTTTGTCATCGGGGCGTCCTTTTCCCTTGCCTGGACTGCCTGCGTTGGCCCGATACTTGGCGGTATTCTATCGCTAGCCCTGAACACGGCCACCGCCTGGTATGGGGCATATCTTCTGGCGATATATTCACTGGGGCTTGGCCTTCCATTCCTGGTCATAGGGCTGGCGTTTGATTCTCTCCTGCCGTTGCTGCGGCGAATACAGCGCTATACTAGGATAATCCACGTGGTAAGCGGTCTGCTTTTGATAATTATCGGAATACTGGTTTTGACCAATCAAATACACTGGTTCTCCACTATCGCGGCGTAGGTTTGTTTACGGAGGTTTTTATGAAAGCTTTAAAGGTAATTACGGTGGTGCTGATTTTTTCGGTGGCCTTTTCCGGTGTTTTGCTGTCCGGATGCGCCAGTTCCGGTACGGCATCGGAACACGGGCCGGAGATAGGCAAATTGGCACCGGACTTCACCTTGAACGGACTGGATGGGCAGGAAGTGTCGCTCAGCGACTTGCGCGGCAAACCGGTCCTGCTCAATTTTTGGGCCACCTGGTGTGGCCCCTGTCGTATTGAGATGCCGTTTCTGCAGGAGATATACGAAAAATGGGCGGGTACAGAGCTGGTGCTGCTGGCGGTGAACCTTCAAGAGGACCCGGGTAAAGTGAGAGCATTTGTAGAAGACGCCGGCTATTCTTTTCCGATACTGCTGGCATCTGGAAACGAGGTGCCTCTTGCCTATAATATACGCGGCATACCGGCCACGTTTTTCATTGATGCCGACGGGATGATACGCGATATTAAAGTCGGCGCGTTTTTCGGGATAGGGGATATAGAGTCGAGGCTGGTTAAAATCATGCCGTAACTGATATAATGGAGGGCGAGGGTTTGAAATGGATGATGTTTTGAATGAAGCCTATGGAATAGTCCAGTGCAAGGAATGCCCCTGGTACAAGGCATGCGTGATGCCAATGCGTTTTTCGGCCGAAGATATACGCCGGCAGCTGGAGTCGGCGCCAGGGATAAACGTTTCCCAGCCCGAAGACCTGGGCATGCAGAATCTTCTGTCCAGCATGGCCACGGCCGCGCAGAACTCTTTGCTTGAAGGCTGCCCCGTATTTATCACTCGCCTGCGTGATAACCCCAAGCTGGCGCAACGCCTGAAGGAAATCATGCAGAAATGGAGTGAGGAAGAATAGCAGAAGAGCACATTATGAGCGATTCCAGAATTGATGAGCTCTGCATAAACACGATACGGTTTCTGGCGGTTGACGCGATACAGAAGGCCAATTCCGGACACCCTGGAGCTCCTCTTGGCGCGACACCGATGACTTACGCCCTCTGGGACCGATTTCTCAAGCATAACCCTGAGGACCCTCGATGGCCAGACCGCGACCGTTTCATTCTTTCCTGTGGCCACGCGTCGGCGATGCTCTACGCGCTGCTGCACCTGACCGGCTATGACCTGTCTCTGGATGACATCAAACAGTTCCGCCAATGGGGCAGCCGGACACCCGGCCACCCTGAATACGGGATTGTTCCCGGCCTTGAGGTGACCACCGGACCGCTCGGGCAGGGATTTGCCAACGGTGTGGGCATGGCTATTGCCGAGCGCCGGCTGGCGGCAAATTACAACCGCCCGGGTCATGAAATCGTCAGTCATTATACGTATGCCATTGTCTCTGATGGAGACCTTGAGGAGGGCATTTCGTCAGAGGCGGCTTCCATGGCGGGGAATCTGCGCCTGGGCAAGCTCATCTATCTCTATGACGACAACGGCATCTCCATTGAGGGCAAGACCGATATTACCTTTACCGAGGATATTAGCAAACGGTTTCAATCCTGTGGCTGGCAGGTTATCGGGCCGGTCAACGGTTTTGACATTGATGCTGTGGGAAGTGCGCTGCGGGAAGCACGGGCAGATTCGGAGCGTCCCAGCCTGGTTATCTGCCGGACAGTTATTGGCTATGGCAGCCCGAACAAGGCGGGCAAAGCTTCCGCCCACGGTGAGCCGCTCGGCGAGGACGAAGTGCGGCTTACCAGGAAGCAGCTGGGGTGGGATAACGAAGAGGCGTTCACCGTGCCGCCGGAGGCGCTGAAACACCTGAGAAAAGAGCGGGATAGAGGCAAAAAACAGCAGGAGGAGTGGCGGCAAAAACTGGAGGCATACCGTCAGGCATACCCTGATGCGGCGTGTCAGCTTGAAGAAGACCTCAGCGGTGAACTGCCGAAAGGATGGGACAGTGACCTCGATGGTCTGTTCAGGGAAGAAACCAAACCGATAGCCACCCGTTCGGCCTCAGGGCTGGTAATGAATGCCTTGGCGCCCAGAGTACGTTCCCTGGTGGGAGGCTCGGCTGACCTGGCCCCTTCGACGAAGACCCTGCTGTCAGAAGGCGGTGATTACAGCGCGGCTGATTACCGTGCCCGCAACCTGCACTTTGGCATCAGGGAGCATGCTATGGGTGCTGTCGCCAGCGGTATGGCACGGCACGGAGGGGTTATCCCTTACACCGCCACGTTTCTCATTTTCTACGACTATATGCGCCCGCCGGTGCGCCTGGCGGCCATGATGGGGTTGCGGGTAATATATATCTTTACTCACGACTCGGTGGGAGTGGGAGAGGATGGGCCGACCCACCAGCCCATAGAGCAGCTCGTTGGCCTGAGGTCGGTTCCCAATCTGGTGACCATCCGTCCCGCTGATGCTACCGAGACCGCAGAGGCGTGGAGGATTGCCCTGAAACGGGTCGATGGCCCGACGGCGCTGGTGCTCAGCCGCCAGAACCTGCCGGTGCTTGACCGCGGGAAACTGGCACCGGCCAGCGGCGTGCAGCAGGGTGGTTACATACTTCAGGACGCGGCGAAACCGGAGGTTATTGTCATAGGCACCGGTTCGGAGGTGGCCATAGCGCTGGAGGCGGGTGAGTTATTGCAGGAAAAAGGTATAAGGGCGCGCATCGTGTCGCTGCCGTCCTGGGAGCTATTTGATGCCCAGCCAATTGAATACCGCAACACGGTATTGCCGGAGAGCATAAAAGCCCGGATATCAATCGAGGCGGGAAGCCCGCTGGGGTGGGAGCGATATGTCGGCGACAACGGGGTTATTATCGGGATTTCTCATTTCGGCTCTTCCGCTCCGGGCAAAGTACTTTACGAGAAACTGGGCCTGACGGCCCAGCACGTGGCTGATGAAGCCGCTAACCTTCTGCGAGGAGGCGAGAAATGACGCTGCGAGTTGCCATAGGCGCCGACCACGGCGGTTTTCCCCTGAAAGCCGAGCTAACACCTTGGCTGTGGGAAAGCGGGTATGAGGTGCTGGACCTGGGCGCTGAGACGCTTATCCCCACCGATGACTATCCTGATTATGCGCTGGCCGTCGCCGAGGCGGTAGCTTCAGGCAGGGCACAGCGTGGTATCATCATCTGTGGTAGTGGCATTGGTGCCTGCATCGTGGCCAACAAGATACCGGGGGTGCGGGCCTGTCCCTGCCATGATACCTATTCGGCGCACCAGGGTGTGGAGCACGACGATATGAACGTCCTCTGCCTCGGGGCGCGGGTGGTGGGAGGAGCGCTGGCCCGGGAGGTGGTCGAAACTTTCCTGAAAGCCGAATTTCTCGATGAAGAGCGCTTCCGGCGGCGCCTGCAGAAAGTGTTGGATATTGAATCGCAAAACATGATAAAGAGGAAAGACATATAAAAGGAAGATTGCAATGACGGATTTCCCGGCGTTTGGAGAGATGCTTGATGGCGTAAAACTGCAAGATACCGTGGCACGTATCTGGCACAAAGACCACACGTTATGGAAACCAGAGCCTGAAGAGATTACAAATCGACTTGGCTGGCTGGTTCTTCCCGAAACGATGAA
>CAYZOI010000060.1:0-2334 GCA_964480145.1 uncultured Dehalococcoidaceae bacterium
CTCATTATGGTAATGGTGGTTGTCATGATGATGAAGATGATGGGTAAGGCCACCGAATCGATGAAATAACCTGGGAAAGGAAGGTATTCCATGGGAAAAGACAAGATAATTAATAAGACAATCACTCCGCAGCAGGCGGTTACCAGTATGACGCCGGACCAGGTGACCCGCGCCGGACTGGGATCGGTAGCTATCGGGGTTTACAAGGGGCAGGCTGCCTTCTTCGACCTAGACAAGCTGGTAAATCAGCCTTTGGTTTCAGCCGAGAAGGCTTATGCCCTGGACAGGATTGACGATCGGGATAAGGTAGAGGTCACCCTGGGCGCCGGAGCCGCAATAGACTCATCGGGGAGAGAGGCGATAGTAGTCCCGGTTGGGGAGTTATGGTATCTCAACCGAATTGTAGCCAGCGCCCCGGCTGCCGATGGCGGCGGCGCCTATCTGGCAGTCAATTTCAGGGTATCTCTCTGGCCTGATATAGCTACTACACCGGATACCGACGGCAAGGCTTACTGGCCGGCTGACAAAGAGCCCAAGGGAACCCCGGAAACACTCGATCTCCCGGCTCAAGGCGAGCTGGGTGAGGAACTGAGACTCCCTGCCGGCAGTGTGATTACGCTGGTAGCGACGGTGAAGGGGGCAGCCCTGGCGGCAGATACCACGGCCAGCCTGATTCCGTACGGCCGCAAGGGCAAAGTCCTGGTCGAATAGAGGCTAACCGCAGGGCAGGCCATATAAACCATAGACAGGCAGTTAGTCTACCGGTTGGGAACGAACTATGAATTGTAGAGACATGATAAACCGAGAAGCCGGTTAGGGTCTCATGGGGTGGGACTATTGCCTGAAACGGCTGACGGACAGACCGGCAGCCAGGTGAGGGCTTGCTATGCAGGAAGATGCCATGGCAAGCCCTTCTTTGTTATGGGGAGGATAGATGTACAACCAGGTAACACAGCCAACAACAGCGCCGGCATCCTGGGAGATATACGCCCTGCTGCCAGCCATGATTATCTTCATGGTTATGGCGATGGCAATGAAAATAGTCTCAGCAGCCATGAATCCTGAGTACATAAGAGAGCTCGGGCCGATTGCCGAAAAGGCAGCTATGGCCAAAGCACTGCCGGCGGGAGGCCGTTAATGGGCGGTATTTACACGGAAATAGTAACGATAGCAGCGCCAAGCGGCGTGACACCCGGTGAGACCGTTAGCATCGAGGTCAGGATAAAGAATACCTACTCCTCGACCATTGGCATAATGGCCGGCGGCGCCCTGGAGTACGGGGTTACGCCGTGGCCCGGCATTAGTTTCCCTGATAACGTCGCCAATGTTGGCCCAGGGGAAACACGCTCATTTACCGGCTGGTTTACCATGCCTGATGCCAATGTAGAGATACACGCCTACAGCTACTACTACGGCAGTGACAGCTGCTGGCACTTTGATGATGAGAAAACAAAGGAAGTTAGCCTGGCTGAGCTTGTATCAGAGTTCAGCCAGTTCAGCATAGCCGACTACCTGGTGGTTTAGGAGGTTTAAGATGACAATAAGAACGCTGCAGCTAAGCCTGGGCAGCCTGGGAGTATCCCAGTCGGGATGGTACCGGGATACCGTCACCGGGCAGTATTACTACTACGATGCCGTGGCCAGGCAATGGTATATCTATGCTGCCGGCTACCTGTACCCATTGGAGATTGCCAGCCAGCCGGCGCCCAAGACGGTGAGCATTGCTCCCGGCGACACGCTGAGGTTTGAATACAGCTACAGGTACAGCGGCCCGGCAATAAATGTTACCGAGTATGCCTCTATCGGCGTCTACGGTGAGGTTGCCCATATTTACGATGAGAAGGTAAATAAGAGCAAGAGCCGCAGCCTTCCCGAGTCGACCATACCCACGACCTACACCGGCAGCATTGATATTGTGCTTCCCACTAATGCCCTGACCGACTGGGACGATATCGAGTGCAAGGTGTACGGCGGCAGTAAAGAGCTTGGATTGCGCTACATCAGCGCCCTCAATGTGGTGGCGGTGGTTCCTGAGTTCAGTGAGTTCGCCATTGTGGACTACGTCAAGGCGTAACCAGTGGGCAAGGAGAAGGATATGTTAGTGACCACATCTCTTAACGCTCTGGCAGCCGGTGAACAGGTAAGTGTAGGGCCGGGTGACACGCTCCGGGTCTCCTGCAGCTTCAAGTACGTCGTGGCCAGGGCGACCACGGTTACCCTGTGGGCGTCACTGGGCCTGGGATTTGGCCGCGATATCGAGAGCTTTAAGGAGATAAGCCTGGAGGCTGCCCTCACCCCCAGGACATGGGAAGGGGATATCGACATTAACATTCC
>CAYZOI010000060.1:2434-8916 GCA_964480145.1 uncultured Dehalococcoidaceae bacterium
TATGATTGGCATAACCGGCAGTGGAACGATTATTAAAGCCAGCCAGACCGGATACGGGAGCATCGAGTGGAACCTGCCCGGGGAACTGGAATATCAGGCCGGGCAGGCTATCCCGATGGTGCTTATAGTAACCAACCCCAGTCCTGAAGCCAGGGAATACCATCTCTACCTAGGTCTCTATGACCCTGAGACCAGTGAGCTTATCCCGGACACTCTCGAGGTGATCAACGTCAACGAGTCGGACAGCTTCACCGTTGCCGGCGAAAGCTACATCCAGATGGAAGGTGAGCTCAGCCTTGAGAGCACCGGTGTTATCCTGGCAATTCTGCTCTACGACGTAGCTTCCGACAACGTACCCGGTTATGTGACTGTCCTGCTCTCATCTCCCGATACGGGTAGTAGTAACCTGGACTCTATTCTGGGAGGTATGGTTGCGGTGATGGCCATAGGAATGATAGTCCCCATGGCCAGCGGAGTGTTTAAGGAATGAGGTTGTTATGACTAAATTCACGATCACCGATACTGACCTAGCCTCTATCCTGAGGTCTCTCGAGGCACAGCAGCGGGCGGTAGCGGCAGGACTGAAGCGGCTGGAGGAAATAAACCAGGCGGCTTACACCCACCGCTCCAGGCATGGCGAGAGTCAGGCATCTTCCCTGGTAGTGGCCATTGACCTCAGGGGGTTTAGCGGCCGGGTCACGGTTGAGGTCTGGGTAAAAAGCTCGGAGGCAGCCGACTTCTTTATTGAAGGATCGGCCGACGGCAAGAACTTCAGGCATTTATACACCTTATCCGTCGGGTCCGGGGGAGGCGAGAATCATGACGGCTATATGAATGCCTATCCCGTATTACGGGTAAGAACTGAGGCAGCTAACGATAACGAAATAGAGATTGTGGCTGCCAGATAAAAAATAGTAAAGGAGGGAAAAGATGCCGTTTCGAATCACAATGAGGTCTTCTGATGTACAGCAAGCCCTGTCTGACCAGGGCTACACTGCCGGCAGGGCAGGAAGCCTGGACAAGCTTGACACCAACATCAGCACCAGGGCCGCTCCGGATGACATCCTGGTAAACACGGGAAACAAAGTTGACGGCGCCAGGATTGACGCCAATATATCCAGCCGTGCAGCCCCCGGTGACTCTATGGAACTGGTGGAGGCAGCCCGGGCTGCCATCTGGAATCACCTTGTTCCGACTACGCCCGCGTCGGGCAGCTTTGGGGAAAAGGTTAAGGATAACATTGACGCCAGCATCAGCTCCCGGGCACAAGTCGGGGCTGCCATGGACTTAAACTCAAGCGCCGAGACCAAGGTCAAAAGCCAGTCCGGTGGTGCCATGGATGACCGTGGATTTACTTCAGGCAGAGGCCCTAACCTGGACAAACTCGATGCCAACGTCAGTACCAGAGCGGCGGCGGGCGACATCCTGGTAAACACAGCCAATAAAGTTGACGGCGCCAGGATTGATGCTAATATCAGCACCAGGGCCACCGCTGATGACGTCGACACCAAGCTGGGTGACCGCGGGGTAAACACTACCCGAATGGCCAAGCTGGATAATGTTTCCGCACCGGCTTCCACTTCAGACAGCGTGGCTGCCGGCAGTAATACCACCGGCCTTACCGTTCAGCTCGATACCGGTTACCGGACGGTCGTGGAGATAAGGTACAGCTGTGGCGCAGCCGCTGATTTCTACATCGAGGGATCTGATGACGGCTCAACCTGGTATGAAGGAGACACCTTCAGCGAGAGCGGCGCGGCGACCAACAAGATCGTGGGCTACCTCTCGGCACGCCGGTATATCAGGATGAGGTCGCCCACTACGGGTATCGACCTGAGTTTCGAGCTGGTAGCGCTGCTGTAAATAAAGAGTAATGGAGATGCCCTCAGAAAAGGGGGCATCTCCTTAAAGGAAATAGTAATGGCGTTTCCGGTAGGAACAATGAAACATGCTGCCGTGGCTAGTGATGATGTGATTGCTAACGCGAGCACAGAGCGCTCCCAGGGCTACATAAATAACTATACCAGGATTAAGGAAATCAAGGCCGAAAGGGAAGGCAGTTACAAGGTTAGCTATGAATTCAAGTGGACTGGAGGAGTCGCCGGCAATAACTTCTACACCAGGATTTATAAGAATGGTGTGGCCGTTGGATTAGAGCAGTATACCACCTCAACCACTTATACCGTTTACGAAGAGACCTTAACCGGAGTAGTGAGGAGTGACCTGATTCAACTATATTGCCACGGCTCTTCCTCAGATGGTCATGAAGCCAGAGGTGCGGTTAGAAACTTTAAGCTGTCGGCTTCTATGCCGCTGATTCCGGCCACCATAACATTGGATTAGAAGTAACTTTCATTATGGAGGTTCGGCACATGTGCTGGTTTACAAAAGCAAAAAAGGAATATCCATCACTACCTGAAAGATTAGGAGAAATCGACATAGCGGAGCTATACACGATACTCCAGACCACTTGTCCTGATGCCCGCCATTACGGGGTAATGGACGCTCATTATGAGCTAACCAGCCTCGATGAGTATCGAAGGTTCCTGAAGTGGTACCACGATACTCACAAATATACCTGGGATGAATACGACTGCTCGGATTACGCCTGGTTAATGCGAGCTGAGGCGCTGAAGTGGATGGGCGCTAAATTCCCCTTTGGCTGGATATGGGCGTCCGGTCAGGACGAGGAATACCGGTTCCCCTCTCACGGCTTTAACTGGGTGCTGGACCATAACCGGAAGCTCTACTTCTGCGATGAGCTTTGTGTCGCCGCTCCCAATGATGATTTTATCGAGTTCTACCCGGTCGAGGTAGAAGACATGTTGATTTAAGGAGGTTTGAAATGAAAAGGAAACCAGGATGGCAGAGCCGCAAACTCTGGGTGGCTATCGGGACTCTAGTGGCTATTATCTTGACCGATATAGTCGGGCTGCAGCTTGATGCCGAGCCGCTGGCTCTAGCCATCGCTAACCTGGCGGAGGCTGTTATCGCCAGCGTGTACGTCGGCGCCGAAGCCAGTATTGATCGGGTGAAGTAATCATGAGTCAAAAGCTACTGAATACCGGCATTGCCTTACTTTCGGCAGGTACGGTCGGCATCCTGATTGCGATCGTCATGGAAATACAGACAGGTGAGCCGGTTTACCTCTTGATGATGAAAGCCGCCGCCCTTCTATTTGGCGTTGGCGGTCCTCTTGTCGGGCTGGCAATAGCGAGGAAGAAGAAGTGAGATACGCCGTAATGGGCGCCACCGCCCAGCAGGTCAAGAACACCGGCGGCACCGACATAAAGGAAACCCGCAGCACGGGTATTATCTTTGCTACCCTCAGCGAGAGCCAGGTAGCTCAATTGAGGTCTCAAGGGTGTGTGGTCAACCCGGTAGGGCAAATTAAGGCTACGGTAATGCCGCCGGCGCCGGTTGCCGCCGCGCCGACCTACAGCCCGGAGCAGCTGGTGTGGGCCTCCGGGCTGGAAGACCTCAGGGGAATTACCGAGCCGCCGCTCTACGGAGAGGGATTTAACCTGGCGATTATCGATACCGGCATCAGGGAAAGCCATGAGAAGATCATGGGACGCGTTGGCTATCGCAAAAATCTGACCTCGGACTCCATGCAAGACGGCTTTGACCACGGCACCGGGGTAGCTTCTATCGCCGTTGCCGTCGCTCCGCGGTGCAGCCTCCTTAATATCAAAGTTCTGGATAACCGGGGCGAGGGCAGTGAGGAAGAGGTGGTGATGGGGATAGACGAGGTATTGTCCCTGCATGACGAAGGCTCAGAGTACGCTCCCTGGGTGATAAACCTCAGCCTCGGCGGTCACGATGACAACAATCCCTATAACCCGCTTCGGATAGCCTGCCGGGCGGCGATTGACCGGGGGATATGGGTCATCGCCGCTGCCGGAAATGAAGGGCCTGGCGCCGAGACCATAATGAGCCCCGCCTGTGAGAGGTACGTGGCGGCAATAGGCTCGGCAAAGTATGACCCTTTTATGGTGAGCAATTTCAGCTCACGCGGCCCAACCGAGGAAGGGCTAACCAAGCCGGACGCAGTGTCGTTTGGCGAGGATATCGTAGTGGCCAGCAGTGTCAGTGATACCGCCATTATCGCCAAAAGCGGCACAAGCTTTTCCGTGCCGTTTACTTCGGCCATGGCCGTCCTCTACCACGAAGGGGTATTGAAGTGGCACGGCGTCCAATTCCCCGGGGAAGTACCGCCGGGGATATATCCCGAGATTACCGGCCTCATCTCCATACAGGAATTGATCGACGTTTACCTTCCCGGCATATGTGTTAAGCCCGAGAATGCGGCAGCCGGTAAAGACTACGATTACGGCTACGGGCTGCCGTTTGGCCCTCTCGTCTCCCAGGCGATAGCGCAGAAGCCGGCGGTGGATATTCCAGGTGCGCTGACTGCCGTCGTCGCCATGAGCATGCTGGGCATGGTGATAAGGAGCGCGTGATGGTTTCTGAGTTCAGCAGCTTTGCCATTTGCGGCTACTACAACACCAGGAAGCCGATACCCTGGTTCTACATGCCTCCTGAGTTTACTGAGGCCAGGATAACCGATCGCTGGACTATGCCTCCTTATTATTACGTGATGAAGTTTAGTTGCCCTATCACTAACCGGGGCGGCGCTGAGGCGATTCACACCATACTTGTCGGTAATAACCACCCTGATGAGCTAACCCCCTGGTCATTTCAACTTACCCTGGGGCCGGGTGAAACCTACCTGTGGGAGCGCACTCAGCTAGCAATATGGCCAATGACTTTCTACCTGGAAGGAGATTGGGAAAGAAATAATTATTCAGAAGGGACCGCCACTTAGTGAGGCCAGACCATGAACAAGACCTATCTGGAACCGGAAGAGGTGAAGAAACTGGAAGACGCAGCCCAGTACCTGAGAGACAAACTGCTCATACACCTGCTGTTTCGGCTGGGCTGCCGCATCTCTGAGGCTCTGGGAATCGAGGTGGATGATATCGACTTCAATCAGGGCACGGTAGTCATCGAGCACTTGAAAGCAAGGGTTATCTTCTCCTGCCCCCAGTGTAGCACCAGGCTGAGCAAGACAGCGAAGTTTTGCCCCGGCTGCGGGCAGAAGGTTGAGAAGGCAGCCTTTCGTGAGAAAGAGCACCGCCGGGTGAGGGCACTGCCGGTAGACGGCGATACGTTGGAGATAATACGAGACTACATTAACCGCGGCGGGGCGGTATCGCGTAATGGAAGCAAGCTCCTCTTTGGCATCAACCGGCACCGCGCCTGGCAGATAATCCGGGAGGCGGCCAGGAGAGCCCGGCTGGGGAGCTTGCTAAACCCTGAAACGGGTAAGGTTCATAGTGTCAGCCCTCATAAGCTAAGAGATGCCTTTGCCATCCACGCCGTAAAACGGAATGATTCCGGGGATGGATTAAGACTGCTGCAGGAACACCTGGGGCACCAGAACATAAATACCACCATGAGGTATCGAAAGGTAGCCGGATCCGAGCATAGGGAGTGGTACGGCAAGCTGTGGGCGAAGGATGATAACGATGCCGGAACAGGCTAGCGTGATTGTAGGCAATAAGGAATGGGTGGTGTCAATAGCCTCTACGTTGTCTGAAATAACGACCGGGCTCAGCGGCTTGCCAGGTATGGCCGCTGGAACCGGCGTGCTCTTTGACCTGGGCGTTGACCAGAGCTACATCCGTATTGATATGAGCCGGATGCTGTTTAATCTCGATATTATTTTTATCAGCACCTATGCCGGTGTTAGTGGGATGCTTCGTAATGTTGCCCCTGGGGAAGAAGCCGCTTTTCAAGCGACAAACACTCCAGAAGCCAGGTATTTCCTGGAAGTGAATGCTGGGGAAGCGGAAGGGGTAGAGGTTGGGAATGACGTCGTTATCCAGGGGGAAATGCAGCCGTCATTCTGGCAGTATGTCGGAGCGGCTCTTCTTCTACTGCCGGTAGTAATACCGATGTTTACTTCCATGGCCAAGGAGCTGGAACACAAGCAGTAATGATATGGGAAAGGGAGTAAATTAGCCATGAATAACCAGCAGCTTGATATTAACAGCATCTTTTATTTTATGGTCATTACCTCGGTTATGGTGATGGGATTCAGGCAGATGAATAGATCCATGGAACCGGCCAAAGAGCAGCCTGCCAAAATGCTGAGTAGAGGTAATTTACCTTCAGGATATAAGTCATTGGCTAGTTCCAACCCAGGACATTCCTCTAGCTCTGCCCAGAAGCCAACCAGGGATGACGTCTCGGTAGATAGCTGGGCGGAGAGAGACCGTATAGGCATCTGGGTTACCGATAGAAAGACGAACAAAGTAGTTGCCGAGTGGTGGGACGACGATGCCCGCCAGATGTTCGAGGACGGTTTCTTCAAGCCAGCCACCTTTACCAGCAGTGGAGAGTTGGGGGGAGCGCAGTTTATCGATAGCGTCCTGGATTATCTGGAAGACGTCAGTATCCTGTCAAAAGCCAGGGAG
>CAYZOI010000061.1:0-8677 GCA_964480145.1 uncultured Dehalococcoidaceae bacterium
CCCAAATATATCATCACCGAACCCGGAGTCGGCTACTATTTTCAGAAGACGGCCTGATGGTGAATCTCTTCAGTAAGTATTTGGGGTGAAAACCCTGTGTTCAGTGCTTTGCTGGATAACCTGGAAGCTGGTATAATCCTAAACGATATGTCAATAAAGGTGGAGTCTTTACAATCAAACACCTATTTCTCGGGATTGAGTCCAGAGGAACTTGCCTCAATCCAGAAGCATATATTTGAGAAAGCGGTGGCGCGTGGGGAGATAATCGTCTTTGAAGACGAGCCGGCACGTGCTGTGTATTTTGTTGTCTCCGGGGTGGTGAAGGTGTTTAAAACTTCCACCGATGGCAAGGAGCAAATTATATATCTGGCTCGACCTGGAGACTCATTTAATGATGTACCTGTCTTTGGTGGGGGGCTGAGCCTGGCCAGCGCCGAGACGATGACGCAGGTGGTACTTTACGGGATAGAAAAAGATGACCTGGAAGCAGGCCTGCGTGAACACCCGAAGCTGGCAGAGAATATAGTGAAGCTGCTGTCGCAGCGGATTGAGCAGATGATTTCGCTGGTTGACGACCTGTCGTTCCGACGGGTGACGGGCCGGGTGGCCAAAATACTGCTTGAGAATGTGGAGGACACGAACGGGCAGAGGCATCGGTTGACCCAGCAGGATATGGCGGCCATGGCCGGTACGGCCAGGGAAATGATTGGGCGGTCGCTTAAGCTGCTGGAGGATGAAGGGAAGGTAAGGCTGGAGCGCAATCGTGTTGTGATTACGGATAAAGAAGCGCTGAGGGAAATCGCCGGTGTTGGCATGTGAGACAAAAGTCGCTGACAGGCGACCTAATCGGGTATTAGACTATTGCTGTCTGGAGAATATGGAATAAATGATCAAAATGCCAGAAATCGACCGGGATAAGTGCGACGGTTGTGGCCTCTGTATTGAGGTGTGCTCCTGCCGCGTTCTGGTGCTGGTTAATAACGTGGTCGAGGTCAAGGAGAAAATGGGATGCCAGCAGTGCAGTAAATGGTGCACGATGTGTGAAATGGTCTGCCCCGTGGGGGCGATACTGTGCCCCTTCGAGGTAATCACCGAAGAATAGCAACCTTCCGCTGACCTGTCCCGACCATCACAAGTCACGGTTCTTTTTTCAATTTCACCTAACTTTCGTCGTGTTTTTTCGTTATTTAAATATGGGATAAAAGTCACATACAGGAGCAATAAGCTGGACTAAAATGGGCTAGATACCATGGAGAGGAGGTGTAAGATGAGGAACAGAAGTGAGCTGGAAGAAAAAAAGTCGGCGGTGATAACAGCCTGCCGGCATTACTGGAATATTGAGTCGGCTGACGGCCCGACGAGTCGGGGTGTCTGCCAGGTCTGTGGTGAGGAAAAGGAGTTTCTCAATTCTTGGTCGGATGTCAACTATAAGGGTAAGGACCCCCGTGTTTTTGATTTGCCCAACATACTAGAAGACGAAGAGGAGGAAGGAAAGGCGAAAAAGCCGTAGTCAGAGAAAAGAATTACGCTTTCCGTTGTGTTAGCGTTGTTAGCTGAATAAGGATTACCTTAAACAGTATTTTCGCGGGTTCAGGATTACATTCCTGAACCCGTTTGTTGTAAGATAATAGGGCAATGGTTAACACGGTAAAGCGGGTGGCCGTTCTCGGTTCCACCGGCTCCATCGGGAGACAGACGCTTGATGTTATCCGGGCAACGCCGCAGCGGTTTCGTGTTGTCGGGCTGGCGGCGGGGAAAAATCTGGAGCTGCTCGCCGAGCAGATAAAAGAGTTCAAGCCGGAGTTCATCAGTGGCTCATCAGAGGACGCTGGAATTGAGCGATTAAAAAATATAGTTGACATAAAACATGACCTGCTTCCTCTGGATGAAATCGCGGCCAGTCCCGAGGTAGATATGGTGGTCATTGCCACTTCTGGAAAGGCGGGGTTGAGACCGACGCTGGCGGCGTTGCGGGCGGGAAAAGATATCGCGCTGGCCAATAAAGAGTCGCTGGTCTCGGCAGGGGAGATTATCAACGGTGAAGCTAGGAAAAGCGGCGCCCGGATTCTGCCCGTGGACAGCGAGCACAGTGCCGTATGGCAGTGTCTCAGCGGTGAGGATCAGGAAGCAGCCCGGATTATTCTCACCGCCTCGGGGGGGCCTTTTCGACAGTATTCACCCGAGCAGCTGGCAGAGGTGACGGTAGCGCAGGCGTTGCGGCACCCATCATGGCAGATGGGCCAGAAGGTGACCATAGACTCGGCGACGCTGATGAATAAGGGGCTAGAGGTCATTGAAGCGCACTGGCTTTTCAGTATGCCCTACGACCGTATTGACGTGCTGGTGCATCCCCAGAGTATCATTCACTCCATGGTGGAGTTTATCGACGGCTCAATTAAGGCGCAGCTGAGCTATCCCGATATGCGCCTGCCCATCCAGTATGCCCTGTCCCATCCGGAACTACTGCCCAACCCCCGGCTTCCCCGGCTCGACTGGAACCTGGTCAGAAACCTTGATTTTGAGCCTCCAGATTATGACCGGTTTCCCTGCCTGCGACTGGCGATTGAAGCCGGCAAACAGGGCGGAACCTGTCCGGCAGTGCTCTGCGCGGCAGACGAGGCGGCGGTGGAGCTTTTCCTCGCCGGGCGTATCCGCTTCACCGATATTGCCGGCGCCATTGAGCGGACGCTGGAGCAGCATCGGGTTATCGCCAACCCCACACTGGAGGAGATAGAGGCGGCGGATGCCTGGGGCCGGGAAACGTTACTAAAAACGGCAAGCGGGGTGAAATAGTGTTCATTACCATAATCGCTTTTCTTGCCATACTGGCAGTACTTATTATCGCCCACGAGTTCGGTCACTATATCACCGCCAGGGCCTCAGGCGTCAAAGTAGAAGAGGTAGGCATCGGTTTCCCGCCCCGGCTGCTGTCATTCAAGCGCGGTGAAACCATGTATTCACTGAACGCCATACCGCTGGGCGGTTACGTTAAAATGGCCGGCGAAGAAGACCCCAAGGTCGCCGGAAGCCTGGCCAGCAAGAGAATCCCGCTCAGGCTGCTGACGCTGGCTTCTGGTTCGCTGATGAACCTGCTGCTGCCCTTGCTTCTCTTCTCCGTGGCGTTCATGGTCCCGCATAGCGTGATTTACGGGCAGGTGCAGGTCGATGAGATAGCTGTAAACTCACCTGCGGCCAGGGCAGGAATCATTGCCGGAGATACCATCCTTGAGGTAGGCGGAAAGCAGGTCAATAACGTTGGCGATGTGCAACGCTATGTCCAGCTCAACCTGGGGCAGGCCATAACCCTGCTCGTACGACATGCTGATGACGCTGTTGAGGAGGCCAGGGTGGTACCGAGGTGGCAGCCACCGGAAGGAGAAGGCGCGATTGGCGTTGCCGTGAGAACGGTCTCGCCGACGGTGGTCCGCCAGAGCTATCCTTTCTGGCAGGCGATACCGATGGGCGTGCGGGAGTGCATTGACACATTCACCCTTTTCAAGAACGGCATTATCAGCATGATTATCGGGAGTGTGCCGAGGGTTGTGGCCGGGCCGGTGGGCATCGCTCAGCTGACCGGTGAAGTGGCACAGGCGGGGCTCAGTCCCTTGCTGGAATTCGTCGCTTTTTTAAGTATTAACCTGGCCATCATCAACCTTCTCCCCCTGCCGGCGCTGGACGGCGGGAGAATTGCCTTTGTCCTGCTGGAGATGGTGCGACGCGGCAGGCGAGTGCCGGCCCGAGTCGAGGGGATGATTCACATGGCTGGTTTCGCCCTGCTTATCACGTTTATCCTGCTGGTAACGTATCAGGATATCATCCGCATCGCCAGTGGCGGGAGTCTGCTGCCATGATGAAAAGGCGCGTTTCCAGACAGATTAATATCGGCGGTGTAGCCATCGGCGGCGGCGCACCCGTCGTGGTGCAGTCGATGACCAATACGGATACCCGTGATGTAAGGTCGACCGTAAAACAGATTAAGGAGCTTGAGGAGGTCGGCTGCGAGCTGGTGCGGGTCGCCGTGCCCGATGCCGAGGCCGCCCGGGCAATAACTGACATCAAAAAAGGCATTGGTATCCCGCTTATCGCCGATATTCACTTCGACTACAGGCTGGCGCTGATGGCGCTGGAGGCGGGCGCTGACGGCCTGCGCCTCAACCCGGGCAACATCGGAGAGGCGGAGAAGGTGAAGGCGGTTGTTTTGGCGGCCAGAGAAAGAGGCATACCCATACGCATCGGGGTGAACGCCGGCAGCCTGCCGAAAGCCAGAAACCCGAAGTTGAGCGTTGTCGAAAGAATGGTCGAGGCGGCTTTAGAGCAGATAAAGCTTCTGGAAAGCCTCGATTTCGATTTGATTAAAGTATCATTGAAGGCGTTTGACGTGCCCCCGATGGTTGAGGCCAATAAGAGCCTGGCCAAAAAGATGCCGTACCCACTGCACCTCGGCGTCACCGAGGCCGGCACGCCGAAGCGGGGCGTTATCCGCAGCGCGGTGGGCATCGGCACTTTGCTTTACATGGGCATTGGCGATACGATACGCGTTTCCCTCACCGCCCATCCCCGCGAGGAGGTAATCGCCGGCTACGAGATTTTGAAGAGCCTCGACCTGCGCCAGCACGGCCCGGTGCTGGTCAGTTGCCCCTCCTGTGGTCGGACGGAAGTTGATATAGTAAAATTGGCGGAAGAGGTGGAGGCGCAGCTTCTGAAGATAGATAAGCCGGTAAAGGTGGCGGTGATGGGCTGCGTGGTCAACGGCCCCGGTGAGGCCAGAGATGCCGACGTCGGCATTGCCTGCGGGAAGGGGAAGGGCGTTATCTTCAGGAAGGGGAAAAAGGTGGGGGTGGTGGAAGAAAAAGACTTCCTGACCGCGCTGATGAGGGAAGTGGAGGGGGTTTAGTTTATAGGGTAGAGTGAAGTATGGATTGGACATGGGGTTGGGCAGCTGTAGGAGCTATTGCTACGTGCGTTTTGGCAGCAGGTATAGTGTTTGCTATTTGGCAAATAATTGAGACAAGAAAAAGTACTAATGCTCAACTTGCAGTTCAAACCTTTACAAAGATACGTGACCCTAAAATAAAGAAGTTACTACGTGATATTATTTACGAATTATCACCCGAAGAGATAGGACATTTATCAACAACTGAAAAAATGGCCATTGGAGATTTACTTGATTGGTTCGATATGATAGGTGCTCTAATAGACAAAGGTATTATTGATGAAAGTTGTGCAATAGAAGGCTATGGCGGTGGACCTGCAGTATTACGTTGCTGGTATCAATTGGCTGGTTACATAAGGACTGAACAGAAAGTTCGTGGTTCCTACGCAGAAAATTACGAGGATTTTACGTACCGTACTTATAAGCATTACAAAAATGCTAATATTAGAATTGCCCTTCACACTAAAAATATTGATAATTTATTAGACGAGTATGATAAGAGCGAATTCGAGACTTTATTCCCTAGAAGTTCAAAGATAATTAGAAAACAAAGAAGAAATAAACGGGGAGTTTAAGAGGGGCGAAGCATTTTGAGGAAATCCATCCCCCTGCCCCTTCCTTTGCCAAAGGAAGGGGGGAACTGATTCTGTCGTTCCTTCTCCCTTTTGTAAAGGGAGATTGAGAGGGATTTTAAAGCAGGGAGTGAGGTAGAGAAACTAAATATACTGGAGTTTTAGGTTATGCGTCTATCTGAATTATTTGGCAAGACACAAAGGGAGATACCGTCGGAGGCGGACACACCAAGCCACCAGCTACTGCTGCGGGCGGGGATGATAATGCAGGTGGCGGCGGGGGTCTACTCCTACATGCCCCTGGGGTGGCGGGTGCTGAAAAAGATAGAAAATATTATCCGCGAGGAGATGGACAACGCCGGCGGTCAGGAGCTGGCCATGCCCGTGCTCCAACCCGTTGAGCTATGGCAGCAGACGGGGAGAGACCAGTCCTTCGGCAAGGGGCTTTTCACCCTGCTCGACCGCCGTGAGCGCACCCTGGTTCTGGGCCCCACCCACGAAGAGGTGCTCACCCAGATGGTCAGTCACCATGTCCAGAGCTACCGCGACCTGCCCAAGCTGCTCTACCAGATTCAAAAGAAATTCCGTGACGAGCCGCGACCCCGCGGCGGGTTGATAAGGGTGCGTGAGTTCATTATGAAGGACCTCTACAGCTTTGACGTCGACGAGGCCGGGCTGGACGTGAGCTATAAAAAGATGGTACAGGCCTACAAGAATATCTACGAACGCTGTGCCTTGCCCGCGCTGTTCGTCGAGGCAGACAGCGGCGCCATCGGCGGCAAGGACTCCCACGAGTTCATGCTCATCGCCGAAAACGGTGAGGACGAGGTCATCTGCTGTGATAGCTGCCAGTATGCCGCCAATGCTGAGAAGACGGTCAGCGTAAAAAAACAGATTGGGCCAGAAAAGCCGCTGCCGATAGAAGAGGTGGCCACGCCCGGTATGAAGACCATAGAGGAGCTGGCCAATTTTCTCAACGTACCCAAAGACCACACCCTCAAGGCGGAGTTCTACGTCGCTGATGGCCAGCTTGTCTTTGCCATGATACGGGGCGACCTTGACGTCAACGAGGTGAAACTGCAAAGACTGTTGAAGTGCGCCGACCTGCACCTTGCCACCGAGGACGAGGTCAGTCAGGCGGGCATCTCTGCCGGCTACGCCTCGCCGATGGGCCTTAAAGGTATAAAAATCGTGGCCGACGACTCCGTGACCGAAGGCATCAACTTCGTCGCCGGCGGCAACAAACCGGACGTGCATATCAAAAACGTTAACTACCCCCGCGACTTCAAAGCGGACATCGTGGCCGATATCGCTCAGGCGAGGGACGGGGATGGCTGTCCCAGGTGCGACGGCACGTTGAAGTCGATGCAGGGGATTGAAATCGGGCACGTGTTCAAACTGGGCACTTTTCTCAGCAACGCGCTCGGCGCCAACTTCATCGATGAAAAAGGCAATTCTAAGCCGATAATCATGGGCTGCTACGGCATCGGGCTGGGTAGACTGCTGGCCGCCGCTGTCGAGCACTATCACGATGAAAAGGGCATCATCTGGCCGCTGTCCATCGCGCCCTACCAGGTCTACCTCTGCCCGCTCTACCGCGAGAATACGAACGTGGCGGAGGTCGCCGAAAAGCTGTACGAAGAAATGCAGTCGGCTGGCCTTGAGGTGCTCTTTGACGACCGTGAAGAGTCCCCCGGCGTGAAGTTCAACGACGCCGACCTTCTGGGCATACCGTTAAGAGTGACGGTCGGCCCGCGCACGCTGCAAAACGGCAACGTTGAGGTGAAGTGGCGCGCGGAAAAAGAAGCCGTGATGATTGCCGTTGCTGAGGCGGTGACCAGGGTAAAAGAGCTGGTGCAGATTCGGAAGTAGGGTGATGTAGAATGGCGCTGATGACACCGCAGCAGTTTGAAGAGAGCCTGAAAAAGCTGAAGCCGCGCGTTTTCATGAACGGTAAAAGGGTAGCCAGTGTTCTGGAGAATAAGAATACCCGCACCGTGGTGGAGGCAAACAAGGCCAGCTACGCCTGGGCGCTTGACCCCAGGTACAGGGATATCATGTCCTGTTACTCCCCCCTCATTGGCGAGACGGTTAATCGGTATACTTATGTGAGCGCCAGCGTTGACGACCTGGTTAAAAAAGCCGAGGCGGGGACGTTCACCGCCGAGATGCTCGGGACGTGCATCTACCGCTGCGTCGGCTATGACGCCTTCCATGCCCTGGCCAGCACCACCTGGGAGATGGACCGCGACCTCGGCACCGGTTATCACCCGCGATTTCTGGAATACCTGAAAATGGTGCAGCGCCAGGACTTATCTGCGGCCGGTGCCCTCACCGAACCAAGAGGCGAGCGGAATAAGAAGACGCTGGAATGGCCCGACCCGTACCTGTCCCTGAAAATGGTGGATAAGAGCAAAGACGGCATTGTGGTGCGGGGGGCCAAAATCAATATCAGCGGCGCCTACGCCAGCCATGAGCTGGTGGTGCTGCCTCAGGGCGCCCATTTTGAAGGCGAAGAAGAATATGCGGTCGCCTTTGCCACGCCGGTTGACGCCAAAGGCATAACCTTCGTTTGCCAGTATACGCCTTACTCCGCGGAGAGAGAGCAGGCAGAAGACCTTGAAGAACTGGGCAATCCTGTCTACGGCCAGCGCGAGACCTCAATGGTCGTCTTTGACAACGTCTTCGTGCCCTGGGAACGCGTTTTCCACTGCGGTGAATACAAATATTCCGGCAGGATGGTGGCGCGCTTTGCCCGGACGCATCGCATGACCTGTGGCGGGACGTGCAAGGTGGGCTTCATGAATCAGATTATCGGCGCCTCGAGGCTGATTCAGGAATACAAGGGGCTGGAAAAGGCGTCCCATATCAACGAGCAGCTGGCGGAAATGGTGGTGCTGCGGGAAACAAGTCGGGCCTGCGGCCTGGAGGCGGCGCGTCGCGGCACGGAGGAGCCTCCCGGCTCGGGCGTTTTCCTGCCCGATGAGCTCATGGGCAACGTGGCCAAGCTGAATGTCTGCAACGCCTTCTGGCGGGTGATGGCACTGGCCGGCGACATTGGTGGGGGGCTTATCGTTACCCTTCCCTCGCTGAAAGAGCTCAAAAACCCCGAGGTCAAGGACTACGTGGAGGAGTTTTTGAGCTCTTTCAGCGAGGGAAGGGTAACGATAAG
>CAYZOI010000062.1:0-8519 GCA_964480145.1 uncultured Dehalococcoidaceae bacterium
AAAGAAATCGCCACTGCCGAAGATATGATAAGAGCGATTCACATCTCCGAAATCGGGCAGAAAACAGCGGTAACTTACTGGCGTGGCAACGCAGAATACGATACCGAAATAACCCCCATCGAGAGCCCGCCCCGTTAGCTCAGTTTCTTAACCCCGATAGATAGCTCGTGGCCCTCTAGCTTGAAGCTTTCTGTATATGCCCCTTCTTCCGGAGCTCCATCTACAAGCTGTTCGGAAAGCGTTTCCTGCTTGATATAGTCCGCAGAATCGGTGACTACGCCCTTTATATACTCATCGCCCTGATAGCAGGTGATTATATGGTCCGCTATCTCAAACCCCGCCGAACGCCGCATCATCTGTAAACGGCGCACTATCTCACGCGCCATGCCCTCCGCCGCCAGTTCCGGAGTAATATCAGTATCCAGCATTACCATCACGTCGCCTTCGGAGGCAAGGGGCCACTCTTTGTGCTTGGTCACCGGCATATCATCAACCACGTCGAGCGTTTTCACGTTGACCTCTTCCATCACCTGCGAGGCAAGGTGCTTGAGTGCCCGCTTCTGTCGCTCAGAGGCAACCTTGATTATTAGCCGGGACAACGGCTGGCGGACTTTAATTCCAGCCTCGCTGCGGGCAGCCCGGCCCAGGCTGGAGACCCGCATAATCAGACGGATATCAACGGCCAGATGCTGGTCAATCTTATCCGTATCCGCCACCGGGAAGTCAGCCAGGTGCACGCTTTCCGGCTGGTCCGGGAACACGGGACACACCAGGTTCTGGTACATCTCCTCGGCGACAAAGGGCGTGAACGGGGCCATCAGTTTAGACACTGTCATCAGGCACTGGTAGAGCGTTGCATAGGCGGCCAGTTTATCAGCATCATTCTCGCTCTTCCAGAAACGCCTTCGGCTCCGCCTGACGTACCAGTTTGACAGGTCGTACACGAAGGCCTCAATCTTTCTCCCCGCGCCGCTGGGGTCGTAGTTCTCCAGCCCGCCGTCAACATCAACCACCAGCTGGTTAAGCTCGGAGATAATCCAGCGGTCAAGCTCAGAATGGGAGAGGACTCCTTTTGCGCCCGGAGTGAACCGGTCGATATTGGCATAATTGACAAAGAAGGAATAGATATTCCACAGGGTCAGCAGGAAGCGACGGGTAACCTCTGACACCATGTTTGCGCTGAAACGGCGTACGTTTCCGGGTGGCGAGGAGGTAAAGAAATACCAGCGAAGAGCATCAGCGCCGTACTTATTTATCACCGCGGACGGCTCGATGACATTCCCCTTGGCCTTGCTCATCTTCTCACCCTTGGCGTCCAGGATATGGCCCAGGCAGATGCAGTTCCCAAAGCAGGGACGACCGAACAGCAGGGTGGAGATGGCATGCAGGCTGTAGAACCAGCCGCGCGTCTGGTCAACCGCCTCGCAGATATAGTCCGCCGGAAAGCGCCCGTCCTCAAGCAATGTTTCATTCTCAAACGGATAATGCACCTGAGCCACCGGCATGGCACCGGAGTCAAACCAGCAGTCTATGACCTCGGGCACCCGCCGCATGGTGTCGCCGCACTGCGGGCAGTCATAGGTCATATCGTCAACGTAAGGTCGGTGCAGGTCGAGCGGCTCTTTCAGGCCTTTGAAACCGGGTTTACCTTTCAGGTCATCAACACCGCCGACACACTCCCGGTAATCGCATGATGCACAGCGCCAGATGGGCACCGGCGTGCCCCAGTAGCGCTCGCGGGAGAATGCCCAGTCAACATTGTTCTCCAGCCAGTCGCCAAAGCGACCGTACTTGATATGCTCGGGATACCAGTTTATCTCGTTATTCCCGGAAATGAGGCCGTCCTTCACCGCCGTCGTTTTGATATACCAGCTCTCTTTTACGTAGTAGAGGAGAGGGGTATTGCAACGCCAGCAGAAGGGGTAGGTATGGCGAATGGTCTCACTGCGATAGAGCAATCCCTTCTCTTTCAGCTCCTCCAGCACCGGTGTATCGGCGTCTTTCACAAACTTGCCGGCAAAGGAATAGTTGCCGGTGATATTACCCTGCAAATCCACCTGCTGAACAAAATCGAGGCCCCGCTCTTTTCCCGCTTCAAAGTCAACCTCACCAAAGGCCGGCGCCACGTGCACGATACCGGTCCCATCTTCCATAGAAACAAAGTCGGTAGCGATTACCCTGTAGGTCAAATCTTTATCCGGCTCCTGCGGGAGAAGTTCCGCACCGCCTTGAAAACGCCGGCGCTCCACCCCAAATTCGTGGGGATTAAAAAGTGGTTCATATTCCGCCCCCACCAGATAGCCACCCTCCACCTTCATCACTACCTTGTTGTCACCTAACCCCACCGCCTCGCGCAAAGCGTCAGCTAAAATGAAATACTCGTTATCGGCTTCCACGACAGCGTAATCAGCATCCGCGTCCACCGCCAGGGCAGTGTTGCCCGGCAGCGTCCACGGCGTCGTTGTCCATGCCAGGAAATAGGTATCACTACTTAAAGCAAGCTGAGACAGCCTCTGGCTTACCTCGTCTTCCTTGCCTGTCCACCGCGCCACCTTGAATTTTATATATACTGATGGGTCTTCCGTATCATCTTCATAGCCGAGCGCCACCTCGTGCGAGCTGAGGGATGTGCCACAGCGGGGACAATGCGCGGCCGTCTTGTAGCCCAGGTAAACCAGGCCCCTGTCCCACATCTGTTTTATCGCCCACCAGACCGTTTCAATGTAGTAGTTCTCCATGGTGACGTAGGGATGTTCAAGGTCACACCAGTAGGCAATGCGCTCGGTCAGCGCGTTCCAGTCTTTCAGGTACCGGAAAACGCTCTCGCGGCAGCGAGCGTTGAATTTGTCAATACCGTATTCTTCAATCTGTGTTTTGCTGGAAAGACCGAGCTCTCTTTCCACTTCCAGCTCTACGGGAAGGCCGTGCGTGTCCCAGCCGCCGATGCGCGGCGTGTAATAGCCTTTCATTGCCCGGTGGCGTGGAATGATATCTTTGAAAATGCGGGAAAGAACGTGATGGATTCCGGGGCTGCCGTTGGCCGTGGGTGGACCTTCGTAGAGAGTGAAGCGGGGGCCACCCTTCCGATTCTCCACACTCCGCTCAAAGATTTTATTTTGCTTCCACCAGTGGAGGAGCTTCTCCTCAATCTGCGGCAGGTCAAGCTGGCTGCTCACCGGACGGAACATGATGCTTAACTCCCCATAAAATATTAATCCCGCCCCCTAGGGACGGGAAAAATCTACCCGCGGTACCACCCTATTTCCCCGATTGCTCGGGACACTCTGCTAAGGCACCCTCTTATGCCCTCGTCTCAGATAACGGCTGACGCTACCGGCCAAGTCTACTGAGTCTCAATCTCCCTCTGACGACCGTTCGGTTGGCGGCTCGGGAGTGATTTTTGGGAAGTCGTTCACGTCTGTTTCCACCGCACCAGACTCTCTGGGTGACCGTAATCTCCCCTACTCTTCTCCGTCAGAGCCTTTATGGCTAAAGGTTAGCACACTTCCAGAGGCAAGTCAATTTGACGGCAGTACTTTTGGTATAATGACCACCCGTCGTGCTTCATCCTCCCCGCTGCTCTCGGTGACTACTTCCAGATGGTCCGCAAGCGTCATGTGAATGATGCGCCGGTCAAAAGCAGGCATTGGCTCCAGAGCAAACGGCTCTCTCTTCTGCGTTACCTGCTCGGCAATTCTCAAGGCCATGGTCTGTAACGCATTGCAGCGGCGTTGCTTGTAGCCTTCAACATCGATGACAATGGGCAGCCATACGTTCTTTTGATGACCGACGATAATCCGTACCAGATACTGGAGGCAGGATAAGGTCTGTCCTCTCCGGCCGATGAGGATGCCCAGGTCATCACCCTCCACATTAAGTGTTACGGAGCTTGGTATCTCGTCCTTGCTTTCCATCAGCACTTCGTGCACCGGATTCACCGAAGCCGGAATCCCCATCAGGTCAAGCAGGTTCTCCAAGATGGCTCGTGCTACCTCAGCGACTTCGTGTTCGTCTTCGTTCATTATGATTACCTTTACTTCGGGCGTTTGCTCTTCTTCGAATGGCGCTTCATCGCTCTCAGGCTCGGTTGATACCTGTCAGACAATGCGCCTTCCTTTTTTGACACCCCGGTTTCGACGATGTCCGCACCAACGTCAACTCCAATATCAGATTCGGATGCTTCGTAATCAGCCGCCTTTTCCTCAACCCTAGTAATGCGTTTTATGTATTTTTTATCCCGTCCCGTCGGCTTGCCCGCCGCCTGAGTGGACAGTCCTCCCCATCCGCCGGTGATGAAGTACTGCATGCCGATCTGGATGACATTTGAAACCACCCAGTAGAGTGCCAGTCCACTCGGGAACTGCATGGTGATGAAGGCGAACATCAATGGCATCATCCACAACATCATCCGGCTCTGCGCTTGCTGCTTGGGGTCGCCCGTTCGGGGTGTAACCATCTTCTGTGACAGCCACATCGTTCCCCCCACCAGAATCGGCAGCATCAGGTACCTGTCCGGCACCGCCAAGTCCAGCCACAGGAAGCGGCTGTTTAGCGGCACCAGAGAAAACACCTGCGGCCACGCTGCATACAGATGTCCGGAAAGTTTCAGGAAATCTTCGGGGATAACCGCCAGCACGCGGATTATCGACTGGAAGAGCGCTATCCAGACCGGCAGCTGGACCAGCATGGGCAGCAGACAGCCGGCGGGATTGACGCCGGACTCTTTATACATCCGCATTTGTTCCTGTGCCAGCTTCTGCTTGTCCCTGCCATGTTTCTGCTGCAGCTCGGCCATCTTCGGCTGCAGCTCCTGCAATGCCTTGGTTGACCTGGTTTGCTTTATGGTAAGCGGCATCGTTATCCCGCGTACAATGATGGTCAATACGATTATCGACAGCCCAAAGTTATTGAATGAAAAGCCGGATACGACGATAAGGACGTTTATCATCGGCGACAGTATGATTAAATCCCAGATTTCGCCAACCAAAATAACCTACCTCACTCGCTCCCCAATTCAAGACTCCATTGCGTGACTCCAGAGCGGGCATCCACCGCATAGAGGACGTCATCCGCACTGTGAATATAGATAACACCATCGCTGGCAGCCAGGGGTGCGAAAATCTCTTCCTCCAGGTTAACCAGCGGTTTTTTCTGCCTGGTACCGGCATCCAGAGAATACACCTGCCCTGCCTCTACAGCCACAACTACGCTGCCAGCAGCCAAAATCGGAGAAGAACTTACCGGGCTTTCCAGGTCAAATATGACCACTTTTTCACCGTTCTCAGCCTTCAAGGCATGCACCTTGCCGTCCACTGAACCAGCGTAGATAATGCCATCATCGGCCAGCGGACGTGACCAGAACCAGTTGCTGGCCTGGTATTTCCAGATCAGACTGCCGTCAACCTCATTCAGAGCATACAGATACCGGTCGAAAGAGCCGAAATATACCGTATCGCCGTACACCAGCGGGGTAGCGACAATCGCCCCCTCCGTTTCAAACCGCCATTTTAGACTGCCGTCAGCCACATTCAGCGCATATAGTTTGTTATCAAAGGAGCCTATATAAACCGTATCGCCATTAACGGCCGGCGTCCCCCAGATTTTCCCCTCGGATTCGAATATCCAGAGTTTATCTCCAGTTGCCGCATCGAGCGCGTAAAGTCTGCCATCGGAACTGCCGAAATAGACGTTATCCCCTGCGGCCACTGGCCCGCCCACAATCGGTTCGAGCTCATCTTCCCGCGGGTAGACCCAGCGCGAGGCGCCCGTCTCCCTGTTTATGGCATACATCTTGCCGTTATAGCCGGTTATGTAGACCAGTTCCGCCGTCACCGCTGGTGTCCCATAAATGGCTACCGCGTCCGTTCCCGGGGTACAGCCGAGGAAACCACCTGTCGGCTTTTGCTTAAACAGGACATCCGGCCAGAGGCGCTGCTGGGTGGATTTGTCAATAGCGACCAGTTTACCATCCATTGAACCCAGAAAGAGAGCCCCATCAGTAACGGAAACTCCTGACCAGCCTCTCGGTATACCTTGGGCCGGTCGGCACGAAGGTATGGCCAGCCCACTGGCTAATGCCAGGAGCAACACTGCCAGAATCAGCACCTTACCTATCGTTCGCTTTTGCAACAACTGCTTCGTACTCCTCGCCTTGCTTCATAATATATAAAGGATTGACTCTCCCCGTATTCACGGCACCGGGTCATAGCCCCCTCCATGTAAGGGATGGCAGCGGCTGAGACGTCTCACTCCCAACCAGACTCCCTTAATCAGTCCATATCTGGTGATAGCTTCACTGGTATATTTCGAACAGGTGGGGGCGAATCGACAGGAATGCAACGTGACCTGAGACAGGGTTATCTGATAAAGTCTAATTAGACCTAAGGCCAATTTTTTCATGATTCTCAACCAGTAAGCCGGCTCGAGACAGCAAATCCTCAACTGCTGCCGCGATTTCAGCATAATTAACACCAGCCGTGTGTGACCGGGCAATAAAGATAATATCCCACCCTGCCTGCAGAGAGGTAGACCGCAGAATCTCACGTAGCAAACGTTTCACCCGATTTCTCATGACTGCCTCGCCTACCCGGCGGCCCACTGAAAAACCATATCTGGACCATGTAAGTCCGTTAGACAGTGCTTTCATCACCAGTAAATTATTCGTCCACGACCTGCCTTTATTATAGACCAGCGCATACTGCGCTGGTTTTTTCAGATACTGCTCACCCCTCACTTCACACGCCCCCTATACAACTAGCTAGCCACGTATTACACGACCGTTAATCTCTGGCGACCTTTCAATCGCCTTGCTTTCAAAACGGCGCGTCCGCCCCGTGTGCTCATCCGCGCTCGGAAACCGTGCTCTCTCTTTCTTGGGATACTCTTTGGTTGATATGTTCTTTTCGGCATTTCAATTCACCGCAATAAGTAATAACCTTTTTCTCTTTTTCTTCCGGGAATTTAAGTGGAAATGTCGCTGTTTATCGTCGCCACCAGTTAACCGACCCTCTCCGGCCCATACATATGAACCGGTGACTGCGGCAACAGAGCTAGGTGACGAGCTCTTTTGATTTCCCTAGCCAGAAGGCGCTGATGTTTAGCACAGGTACCGCTTCTACGACGCGGAGCGATCTTCCCTCTATCGGTAATGAAGTGAAATAATTTTTCCGAATTCTTATAATTTATGACTTGCCCTTTGTCCACACAAAACGCACATACCTTGCGCTTACGCACATACCTTGGCTTGGTCCACTTCCTAGTCCTTGGTGCTTCCCTCGCTTCTGCCATTCACAACCCTTTCAACTTTCACTAAATATCTAAAATGGAACATCGTCGGGTTCCAGTTCCGCGCTATCACCTTCTTCGAGCTTGCTACCGGGACCAACCCCTTCCTCCAGTTTTTCCTCGGGAAGTGGTGATGTCCCTCTACGGTCAAGGAATATCACCTTGTTGGCAATTACCTCTGCCTTTGAATGCTGCTGCCCGTCCTGTCCCTCCCAGGTACGAGTATGCAGCCTGCCTTCAGTATAAACCAGCCGTCCTTTGGCCAGAAACTGGTTGCACTGTTCGGCAAGCTTATTCCAGGTTACCACGCTGAACCACTCCGTTTCCTGCCTGCGCTCTCCCTCTGGGGTCGTAGATACCCAGTTTGTGGCCACGCGAAACGAAGTTACGGGCTTTCCATTTGGGGTGAACCGCATTTCCGGTTCCCCGCCGACATTCCCGATTATGCTCACTTTATTAAGACTTGGCATGGCGCCCACACTCCTTTTACCCTCGCTCTTTTACAGAGATGCCAGGGTAACCTCCCGCTTTAACCACCAACCTTTAACAACAGGTGCCGTAAAACGTCCTCCGAGATATTCAGGTTTGCGTCCAACTCCTTAGCCCAGGTAGGCCTCATCTTGCATCGCGTCAGCACGTAATTGCCCTCTAGGCTACGTTTGATTGGATAGGCCAGCTTTCGCTTACCCCATCGCTCTTCCTCGGATATGACCCCACCTTTACCGGTAATGAACTGGTTTACATTTTTGAGCACAGTTTCAAGAGCGTCTTCCCCAACTTCCGGACTGACCACTAATACCAGTTCGTAGTCCTGTAACCGTTCTACTTCTGCTTTTGTTTCTTCTTTCTTAATCTTGCTTATCGCCATTTTCCAATCCAGTAAATTTTCTCGACTATTATACCACAAACGGCAGACACCGACAATGCGTTACCAAACCAGATATTATACCATACTCTCTGTCATTTATCATTACCCGAAGGGCGAACTTGACATAGTATACCACCTTTGTTACACTCAAGTTAAGTACGGAGGGATAATATATCTGTACCGCCCTCTTGTATTATCAGATGGCCCCGTGGTGTAGCGGTCTAACATGCCACCCTGTCACGGTGGAGATCGCGGGTTCAAATCCCGCCGGGGTCGCCAGTGCAACCATGCAGTGCGCATTCTTCTATTGTGCGAGGCGCTGTCTCGGATTCATCAGGCGATTGCGATGAGTGCCACACCCGATGCT
>CAYZOI010000063.1:0-8157 GCA_964480145.1 uncultured Dehalococcoidaceae bacterium
GTCGGTGACGATACCTACTCTGGACATGGTAACACCTCCTTACCCTTATTTAAATTACTCCGCCGTCAATGCAGATAACCTGTGCCGTAATATAGCTCGCCCGCTCGCTGGCCAGGAAGGCGACCAGTTCGGCGACATCATCAGGAGTACCGAAGCGCTTTAACGGGATGCGGGACAGTATAACGTCTTTGGTCTCCTGGGGCAACTTGCCAGTCATCTCGGTGGTGACGAATCCGGGTGCGATGGCGTTTACCGTTATATTCCTCGAGCCAAGCTCCCGGGCGACGCTCTTGGTGAAGGCGATAAGACCTCCCTTGGCGGCAGAATAATTGGCCTGTCCTATATTCCCCACGATGCCGGCGAGAGAAGCGATGTTGATAACCCGGCCCCAGAACTGCTCCATCATGGAGCGCACGGCAAACTTGGTGCAGAGGTAAGCGCCGCGCAGGTTGGTGTTTATCACCTCGTCCCACGCTTCGTCAGACATCCTGGGCAGGAGGTCGTCCCTGGCTATGCCGGCATTATTCACCAGGATATCGATTTTCCCCCACTGACCCACGATTTCACGGACCATGGCTCTGACTTCTTTGGCGTCGGCAACGTGCGCCTTAATCAGCATTGCCTCCCCGCCGCCCTTTTCTATTTCCCTGGCCAGGCTGGTGGCCGCCTCCTCGCTGGCCAGATAGTTGATGGCGACCCTGGAGCCCAAGCTGGCCAATCTGAGGGCGATAGCCCTGCCCAGCCCTCTCGAGGCTCCGGTAACCAGCGATACTTTTCCTTCCAGCTCTTTCGGTTCCATCGGTTACTCTATGGAAAACGCTTGATTATCAGGCTGCAGTTCTGGCCGCCCATCCCGAATGAGTTGGATAGGCAGATATTGACCGGCTGGCGCCGTGCTTTATTAGGCACATAGTCAAGGTCGCATTCCGGGTCGGGAGTTTCATAATGGATGGTAGGTGGAATGATTCCTTCCCTGACCGTCATTACCGCGGCTATTGCCTCAGCGGCGCCGGCAGCGCAGGCAAGGTGTCCAATCATCGATTTATTGGAGCTGATTGGTATCTGATAGGCTCTATCACCAAAGGCTGTCTTTATCGCCCTGGTCTCGGCGACGTCGTTCAGCTTGGTACTGGTGCCGTGGGCGTTGATGTAGTCTATCTCTTCCGTTTTGACGCCGGCGTCCTGCAGTACCATGCCTATGGCGATTGCCTGCGTTTCCGCATCAGGCGCGGTCTCATTATAAGCGTCAAAAGACCAGCCGGCGCCGGCCAGTTCGGCCATGATGGGGGCGTTGCGTTCCCGGGCATGCTCCAGCGTCTCAAACACCAGTAATCCGGCGCCTTCGCCGAAAACAAAGCCATTGCGGTTGAGATCAAAGGGGCGGCTGGCTTTGTCGGGGTCCGGCTCTCTGGACAGGGCGCCCACCCGGGCGGTGCTGGCGATGGATATCGGGTTGACATTAGCCTCGGCACCGCCGGTAATTATAACGTCGGCATGTCCCAGTCGCAGGTGGTTGAGAGCAATGCCAAGCGCATCACTGCCGCTGGCGCAGGCGCTGTTCAGGCTGGTATTCGGTCCTTTGGCGCCGATTTCCAGACCTACCTGGGCCGTAACCATACTTGGCGCCGTTTTGGTGATGCTGAGGGGGTCGATGCGCATCGGGCCCTTTTTCCTGAGCACCTCGCCCTCGTCGGCAATAATCGACATCATGCCACTGGTGGCGATAATCACGCCGACCTTTTCCGGTTTTTCTCGTGACATATCTAACCGGGCAGATGCAAGGGCCATATTCGTGGCGGCTATGGCGAACTGGATGCAGCGGGAGGTGCGGTCAACGCGCTTGAGGGGCATATATTTTTCCGGGTCAAAGTTTTTGACCTCGGCGGCTACACTGACCGGATAGGCGCTGGCGTCAAACAGGGTGATGGGGCCAAAGCCTGACCGGCCGCTTATCAGGCCCTGCCAGTATTCATCCACAGATAATCCCAGAGGTGTAATTGCGCCCATACCGGTGATGACTACCCTGTCGTTAGTCAAAGTTATTCCCCCTGGTTGTTCTTTGGTGTCGGGCTTAATGGCGTCAGCGAGACGCCCCCGTCAATGACGATAATCTGCCCCCGTATCATGTCCGACTGTTCGCTGCAGAGAAAGGCGACCAGGTCGGCGACGTCTTCCGGCTGTATTATCCGGCCCGCTGGTGTGGTCTGCCACGCTGGTTTTGGCAGGTTTGGGTCGGCGGTGTACAGTTTCAGAGTCTCCGTTTCCACAGCGCCGGCGGCAATGCCATTGACACAGATGCCGCTGGGAGCCAGCTCGATGGCCAGGTAGCGGGTAAGCGCCTCCAGCGCCGCTTTGGACACGCCAACTGCCGTGTAAATGGGCAGCACCAGGCGGGAGCCGAGGCTGGAGATGCTGACCATCTTTCCGCCGTTTTTCATCAGCCTGGCTGCCCTCTGAGCACATAGTAAAAAGGCACGCGCATTGATATCCATGGTCCAGTCCCAGCCGCGGTCGTCCAGGTCAAGGGCAGTCCGTGCCACGCCGGAGGCGGCATTGTTGACCAGTATATCGAGTCGGCCAAACTGCGACGCTATTTCATCAAACATGCTTGTTATCTGCTCCGGCTCGCCGACGTTGGCCTTGATTATATGGGCTTTGACGCCTTTAGCGCGCGCTTCCTGAGCGGTGCTTTCGGCGGTGCTTTTCTTGCGGAAGAAATTGATGATGACGTCGGCGCCTTCCCCGGCCAGTTTCAGGGTAATGGCTCGCCCGATGCCCCGGGAACCACCGGTAATCAACGCTACTTTACCGTTAAGCGGCTTCTCGCTGCTCGCCATAGCGCTTATTTTCCTTTTTCGCCGGCCTTGCGCTCGATATAGGCGATAAAGTCGCCCATGTTCTTGATTTCCTGCAGTTCCTCTTCCTGTATCTCAATATCGTAGGCATCCTCCAGTGCCACCAGCACCTGAACGATATCGAGGGAGTCAGCATCCAGGTCCTCAAAAGTGGTCTCGCGCGAGAAAGCGGCCTCCGGCTTACGTGTGACCCTGATTACAATCTTTTTCAGTGTTTCCTCGACTGACATCTAAAACTCCTTTAATCCGGATCGGTTTAAGAACTGGGGAATAGCTCGAAACCGGCTTCTTTCAGTTTTTCGCGTGCCGCGGCCAGCTCTGCCTTCAGTGTGTCCACCAGGTCATGCTCCACGGCGAGCTTGGCCTGCTCGATGGTCTTGGCGATTTCCACATGACGGCTGCGCCCGTGAGAAACACAGGCAACGCCGTTAACTGCCCAGAGTGGCCCACCACCACTGACGTCGGCGGCGTTGGTGGCTTTTAGCAGGCCTTCAGTGATTGCTTTCATCTCGTTCTCCGCCAGTTTACCACTGACTTTCTCCTCAAGCCAGCCGGCGATGGTTTTGCCCAGTGATTCGCAGAACTTGACCACGATGTTTCCTACGAAGCCATCGCAGATGATAACGTTGGCTTTTCCAGAAGGTATGTCATATCCCTCCACGTTGCCGATGAAGTTCAGCCCGCATTTCTGGAACAGGGGATAGCTTTCCTTGACGGCCTCGTTTCCTTTTCCTTCTTCCGCGCCAACGCTGAGCAGTGCCACGGTCGGGTTGGGGATATTCATCATTTTCCGGGCATACACTGTGCCCACGATGGCAAAGTCGAGCAGCTGGTATGGCTGGCAGTCCACGTTGGTGCCGAGGTCCAGTATGAGGGTGTTGGGGGCAAACCCGAGGAACGGACCGCCGGCTACCGGGCGGGACATCCCCTCGATGGTGCCCAGGATATACATGGCGGCGGCGACCACGCCGCCGGTGGGTCCGGCGCTGACCACGGCGTCGGCCTTGCCTTCCCGTACCAGCTTGGTCGCCACGGCGACCGAGGCATCCCGCTTCTGGCGCAGTGCGTAGGCGGGAGGTTCGCCTTCGACCAGGTACTCGCCGGCATGAACGATTTCGATTTCGATACCGGACAGGTCGTGTTTGGCCAGTTCCTGGTTCATTCGCTCCGAGGGGCCGACGAGGGTAATCTGCACGCCGTATTCTTTGGCGGCGATAACGCTACCCTTCACAACTTCTTCGGGGGCATAATCACCCCCCATGCCATCAACTGCGATTCTCATTTTCATCCACCTTTACTCGGGCATCGCCGGTAATCACTGGCTCATCATTCTGGTTGCTGCACAATACGTCGCAGTCAATCATTTGATGGCCGTCACCTTTTTCTATATGGCGTATAATGCCGCTGACGGTAATAACATCACCGGGACGGGCTGGCGCTCGAAACCGCACATTGAGTCTGCCACCGGAGAGCCAGTCCCGCCCGAAGGCATTGGTCAGCATCTGGGATATACAGGCAAGGATGAGCATACCGTGGGCTACCGTACCGCCCAGAGGTGTCTTACGGGCATAGTCAGCATCAATATGGATGGGATTGAAATCGCCGCTCGCCTTTGCGTACAGGTTTATATTATCCTGGCGGATATTCTTTTTTACCGCGGGCAGGGTTGCTCCCTCTTTTAATTCAACTGGTGTTGACATTGTGCTTCCTCATATTCGCACCATACTCTCACGGCACGGGCAATATAAAGCTTGTTTTCCCGGCCAGCACCGGTTTCTGCTCCTGGTTGGAAACATTGATATCGACGCTTATCAGGTGCAGCTTGCCTCGCTTCTGTGCTCTGCTTACGCCGGCATGGCTGGTTAAGGTATCCTGAGTATCGACCGTGTCGATGAATTCAAATTCCTGAGAGACATGTATGGTTCCGGGCGGCATGGAGATGGCGCTGATAAGCGACTTTAAGGCCAGGGCAGCCACTGCCATCGGTGGCACGAGCCCCGTATTTTGGTAGATAGCATTATCCTCCTCAACGGCCTTCAGGTAATCGGCCACGGTTGTGGAGTCTACCTGAAATGCCGCCGGAGGGAACTCCTGACCGGCTTTCAAATCCTGGTATTCTATCTTGCTTTGCTCTGGCATGGCGTTTTAAGGTATGATTGTCGGTCTCCTGAATACCTTGAGTATCGAGGTATTCAAATAATGATATTAATCACAATAGCCTTTTTTGTCAAGGCATTTGAGGAGGAAAAGCCGCCATTGACACGGTTATTTTAACGCTTTACCAGCCAGATGCTGCTTGAACAACAGGAATAATTAACCTATAATCTGATAATCGTCGCTTTTGCTCAAGGCATTAAACTGCTTAATGGTGCTGTTACCGATACGGGACGGGGTAAATATAGCTGGTTAATAAGGAGGTCTCAAGTGGCTGGAGGTTATGTCGGAAAGATTGGTTTCGTTAATCTATCCAACGGTGAAATCCGGGAACAGGAACTGGACGAAAAACTCGCCCGGGATTTTATCGGCGGACATGGACTGGGTGCCCGCATCCTGTTCGAGATGCAAAAAGGAGGAATCGACCCCCTGGGGCCGGATAACATACTGGGGTTTGTCACCGGCCCACTGACCGGCACGCCAGTGCCAACCGGTAGTCGTTATATGGTGGTGTGTAAATCGCCGCTGACCGGCGGGTGGGGAGACGCCAATTCGGGCGGTTTCTTCGGTCCTGAGCTTAAATTCGCCGGCTGGGATGCCATTTTCGTCTCGGGAATAGCTCCTAAACCATCGTATCTAATGATTACGAACGCAGGTATTGAAATCAGGGATGCCTCTCATCTCTGGGGAAAAGATACCATTGAAACAGAGGAAGCCCTGGCGAAAGAAATTGGCGATGCCAAAGTCCGCGTTGCCTGTATTGGCCCGGCATCAGAAAAGCTCTCACTAATCAGTGGTATCTGCAATGATAAGGGACGGTACGCAGGTCGTTCGGGTGTGGGCGCCGTTATGGGCTCCAAGAAACTCAAGGCGGTGGTGGCAAGGGGAAAAGGCAAGGTTGCCCTGGCCGATAGTGGGATGGTTAAACAGCTGTACCAGGAATTCTCCAAAAAAATGCGGGAAGTGGCATTTGTCCAAACGTTGATGAAATCCGGTACCTGTGGCAATACGGCAGCGCTTGTCGGTTCAGGGGCAAGCCCGGTTAAAAACTGGCTGCTCACCGGCACGGAGACTTTTCCGACGGTCGACAAAATTGACGGGGATAACATTATCAAATACGAAACAAAGAAATACGGCTGTTACAGCTGCCCCATTCGCTGTGGCGGTATTACTACGGTACCTTCCGGGAAGTATCCCGTATCCGAGACACATAAACCGGAGTATGAGACAGTGGCTGCCTTCGGTAACATGTGCTTTAACGATGAAGTTGATTCAATTTTCAAATTGAATGATATGTGCAATCGCGGCGGGCTGGATACAATATCGGCGGGGTCCGTTATCGCTTTCGCCATGGAATGCTACGAGCATGGCATTATCACCAAAGCAGACACAGACGGTATAGATTTGACCTGGGGAAATGCGGAAGCAATGATCGCTATGACCGAAAAGATAATATACCGTGAGGGTTTTGGCGACGTGCTCGCTGACGGTGTGAAAGTAGCGGCAGAGAAAATAGGAAAGGGTGCGGAAAAATACGCCATGCATATTGGCGGCCAGGAGCCCGGACTGCACAATGCCACATTTTTACCGGGGCGCGGTACAGGGTTCGTTGCCGAACCGACCCCGGGCCGACATACGGCGGGAGCGCCTTATACCAGGTGTGACACGAATACGGCGGCCGGCCCCTATAAGGAACTCCAGTTCTCCGGCTTCGAGAAGTATCAGTATACGGGTAAAGGACAGGCGGCGGCGGTGGCTACCAACTACTGGCAGGTTGGTACCAGCACCGGGATGTGTCTGATGCCTTTTATGTCTGGCGTCTTTCCGCTATTGGAGTTCGTTAAGGCGGTAACCGGTTGGGACATGTCCGTGAGCGAAACCCTGGAGACCGGGGCGAGAATCCAGACTCTCAGGCAATTGTTCAATGTCCGTGAGGGTATAACGCCTTCAGATTTCCGCCTGCCGGATAGAATGGTGGGAATACCACCCAAGAGTGAGGGTCCTTTAAGGGAGATAACAATAGACATTGAGACATTGACCAGGGAATATCGAGAAGCTATGGAATGGGACCCCAAGACGGGCCAGCCTTCCGAGGCCTGTCTGACCAGACTGGGACTGAAGGGATTAATAAAATAACCGGCGCGAATCATTGCTGGCATGTTTCACTGCTTATAAAGTGAAGAAAGAAAATAGCCAGGTGGCCGGTTCGTGTGGGCTAGGTGATTTATACCTTGCTCGGTCGCTATCTTGGGGATTGTAGACTAACCAGGAATGTTAAGGGAGATATGGCATGGCGCGTAAAATTGGATTGGTACATACGGTGGCTCCGGCGGTGCCGCTATTCAATGAGTTGAGTGCGGAGATATTGCCGGGCGTGGAAGTCATTAACCTTTTGGACGAAGGGCTGATCAAAGACCTCTTCGCCTGCGGTCAATATACTAAGGGTATGGCAAAACGGCTTGGTCTGCTTGCCTCCTTTGCCGTGGAATCAGGAGCGGAAGTCGTGATGCTCACCTGTTCTTCTCTTGCTCCCATGGTTGATGAAGCCAGGAAGATGGTCAAAGTGCCTTTTCTGAAAGTAGATGAGGCTATGGCAGATGAGGCAGTGGAGCTAGGCACTCGCATCGGTGTTATCGCAACCGCACATACCACCTTAAAACCTACTTCTGAACTCATACAGAATCGTGCAGCATTGAAGAAAAAGACGGTGAGCGTGGAGGCCTTGCTTTGCTCTGGAGCCTTTGAGGCCCTCAGTCGGGGCGACCTGGCCACTCACGATGAAATAGTGAAACCCCGGCTAATAGAGCTGATGGACCGCGTTGAAGTGGTGGTCCTGGCGCAGGCTTCAATATCAAGAGTAATCGCACAGCTCGCAGAATCGGAACGCAAGGTGCCTATCCTGTCCAGCCCCAGGTTGGGAATGCAGCGTTTGAAAGCTACCCTGTACTCCTTAAAAAATGGAGGTATAAAGTAGCGCATACCGGATTTGCTTCCAGGTGTCCTAATGAGTCATTTTAGATACAAAATAGAACTTTTGTGTTAGTTGCATAAAACAGGTTTTATGCGTAGAATACCAGTTAATTACGTTGTGTTGTCACCAGTCTATTAGCAAATTATTAGCAATATTCTAGCTACAGTTTGAACGTGA